>CAJXNJ010000078.1 GCA_913057145.1 uncultured Ectothiorhodospiraceae bacterium | reverse complement strand
GGTGCGGGGCTGGGTGCTGTCTTTGGGATTTTCCTCTCGCTGCCGGTGCTGGGGATTCAGATGATGGCTTTTGTCGGTGGCTTGGCTGCCGTGGCGCTGGTGGGTCTGGTGGCCGGTCTGGTCCGCCGAGGTGACCGGACGCTGGTGCTGGTCTTAACCGGCATCGTGGTGGGGGCGCTCGCCGGTGCGGCGACCTCATTGGTCAAGGTATTGGCCGATCCGTATGACCAGTTGCCGGCGATTACCTTTTGGTTGTTGGGGTCGCTGGCGGCTGTGATGCCTGCCGATATCTGGCCGGCGATTCCAGCGGTGGTGTTGGGGCTTGTTGCACTCACCCTGCTTCGCTGGCGGATTAATGTACTGGGGATGGGAGATGAAGAGGCCCGGGCGTTGGGGATTGAGGCCGGGCGGATTCGCGCCGGGACGATTGTCGCGGCCACCCTGATCACCGCCAGTGTCACGGCCATCGCCGGTGTGGTTGGCTGGGTGGGTCTGGTGATTCCGCATATCGCTCGCATGCTGGTCGGCCCGGGTTTTGGCCGCCTGCTGCCGGTGTGCTGTCTGATTGGGGCGGGCTATCTGGTGGTGGTTGATACACTCGCCCGGACCATTGCTCAGACCGAGGTGCCGCTCGGGATTCTAACGGCCGTGATTGGCGCGCCCTTTTTCATTGCCTTGCTGGCGCGGGGACGTCAGGGATGGTCATGAGTCTCTCGGCCCACGAGCTCTCGATTGGTCATGGCAGAACGCCGATTGCCACGGACATTGATCTGGCGCTGGAGCCCGGCGAGATTCTCTGTCTGCTCGGGCCCAACGGCTGCGGTAAGACGACGTTGTTCAAGACGCTGCTCGGGCTTCTGCCGGCCCTTGGCGGTGTGATCAGCCTGGATGGGCAGCCGCTGAGCCGGCTCTCGCGTGCGGCCATCGCCCGGGCCATTGCCTATGTCCCGCAACAGCATGCGCCGCCTTTTCCTTATTCGGTGCATGAGGTGGTGTTGATGGGCCGGACTGCAAGGCTCTCGACATTTGCGCAGCCGGGCGAGCGTGATCATGCCGCGGCGACTGAGGCACTGGCCGAGGTGGGTATGGCGGCGTTTGCCGAGGCCGATTATTCGCGTCTCTCCGGTGGCCAGCGGCAGCTGGTGTTGATTGCCCGCGCGCTTGCCCAGCAGAGCCCTTATCTGGTGCTCGATGAGCCGACAGCCAGTCTTGATTTTGGTAATCAGGCCCGGGTGCTTGCCAGCGTGCGCGAGCTCGCCGCCCGGGCAGGCTCCGATGGCCGCGGTATTATTTTCTCCACCCATGACCCGGCACAGGCCTTCGCCCTTGAGGCGCAGGTGCTTTTAATGAGTGAGGGTAGGCTGATGGCCCGCGGCCGGCCGCAGGACTGCCTGACCGCCGAGCGCCTCGAGGCCGTCTACGGGCTGCCGGTGCAGGTGGAGCGCACAGCCAGCGGCGCCTGGGTCTGCTCACCCTGGTTTGCTGCAGGCTCGATATCATCCTGAATGCTTGGAGCGTTGTCCTTGATCGATCGTCACATGTGCCGTACATTTTAAAAAAGATTGCCGTACGGAGGCATTATGGCTTCGGACACTGTCAAACTGACGATTCGACTCCCTGCTGAGGATGTCGAATTCGTCAAATCTTATGCCCGCGCGCACCATATCAGCGTCACAGAAGTCATTGATCGCGGGCTACGCCGCATGCGAGTCGCGCAGTCAGAAGGGTTATCGCCAGATATTGATTTCATCACCGGACTGATTCCCGCCGACTCTGATGCAATGGCGTCTTACCATGCGCATCTTGAGGATAAACATCGTTGATACTGCTCGATATCAACGTCATGTTGGATGTCATTCAGAAACGCGAGCCTTACTATTTCGCTTCGGCCCGTGTTATCGATTGCGTTGTGCGAAAGCAGGTGGAGGGTGCGCTCTCGGCTCATGCGTTCACCACGCTCGATTATCTGGTGGCGAACAGTCAGGGATTGACCAAGTCGCGTCAGGTGGTCGACTGGTTGTTGAATCGGTTCTCGGTAGCACCCATTGGTCGT
>CAJXNJ010000077.1 GCA_913057145.1 uncultured Ectothiorhodospiraceae bacterium | reverse complement strand
TCAATTCTGTCGCTCTGGACTTCAAACCCCGCCATGAAGGGGATTGACGCTTGTCGCAGTGCATGATGCGCCGGTATGATCGGAAATTGAGAGTAAGTCACTGATTTCGGAACAGACATCATGCAGGAAGTCGCCATTTCCGCTGACGCCGAGAAGGCCAGCGAGCCCACTGAATCCGCTATGCCCGCCCACCCGCGTGCCGGTCAGGAGATGACCGGCGCCGAGATGGTGATTGAAGTCCTCGCCCAGGAAGGCGTGGATACGGTATTCGGCTACAGCGGTGGCGCCATCCTGCCGACCTACGACGCCATTTTCCGCTACAACGAGCGGGAGCGCGGTGAGGCTGCCGATGACCCGATGCGTCTGGTGGTGCCGGCCAATGAGCAGGGCGCGGGATTCATGGCCGCTGGTTATGCGCGCAGCTCGGGCAAGGTGGGGGTTTTTCTGGTGACTTCCGGGCCGGGTGCCACCAATACCGTCACGCCGATCCGCGATTGTATGGCCGACTCCGTGCCGGTGGTGCTGATCACCGGGCAGGTTGCGCGCAGCGCCATGGGTACGGATGCTTTTCAGGAAGCGCCCATCGTCAACATCATGGGCAACTGTGCCAAGCATGTGTTCCTGGTGACCCGTCCGGAGCAGCTCGAAGAGACCATCCGTACCGCCTTTGAAGTGGCGCGTTCGGGCCGGCCGGGACCGGTGGTTGTCGACCTGCCCAAGGATGTCCAGAACTGGGTGGGTGAGTTCAAGGGCAGTGGCCTGCTGGGTATCCGTGGCTATCGTCAGCGCATGGAAGCCCTGCGCCAGAGCCGTGTCTCCGAGCGCAAGGCGCGGCAGTTCTTTGACATGCTCGAGCAGTCGAGCCGACCGCTTCTCTATGTGGGTGGTGGAGCCATTCATGGCGAAGGTGCCGAGGCCGTTTCCGCCTTTGCCCGCGAATATGGCATTCCCAGCGTCAGCACGGTCATGGGCCTGGGGGCGGTGGATACCACCGATGATCTGCATCTGCACATGCTCGGTATGCACGGCACGGCCTATGCCAACTATGCCGTTGAGGATTGTGATTTCATTATCGCCGTGGGCTCTCGCTTTGATGACCGCGTAGCCGCCAAGGCCGAGCTCTTCGCGCCATTGGCCGAGAATATTGCCCATATCGATATCGATGCCGCGGAAATCGGCAAGGTCAAGCGCGTGCACTGGTCGCATGTCGGTGAAGCCGGCACGGCAATGCAGTCACTGCTTGAGTATGGCCGCAGCATTGGTTTTCACCGTGACTACTCGCGCTGGAGTGGCCATTGTGCCGATCTGCGCCAGCGGCATCCCATGGGGTTTAAAGAAGACGGCCCGCTCATCCAGCCACAGGCGGTGATGCGTGAGCTCAACAATCTGGTCAAAGGCGAGGCCATCATCAGCACCGGCGTCGGCCAGCATCAGATGTGGGCCGCTCAGTATCTCGATTTTCGCCGGCCGCGCTTGTGGATGACTTCTGGCTCCATGGGCACCATGGGATTCGGTCTGCCGGCGGCAATCGGCGCGCAGTTCGCCAATCCGGATGCGTTGGTGATTGATGTCGATGGAGACGGCAGCCTGCGCATGAACTTAGGTGAGATGGAAACCGTGACCACCTACGATCTGCCGGTGAAGATCCTGCTGCTCAACAACAACGGCGATGGCATGGTGCGGCAGTGGCAGAAGCTGTACTTCGACGATCGTTTCTCGGGTAGCGATAAATCCCTGCACCGCAAGGACTTCATCAAGGCCGCCGAAGCCGATGGCTTTGTCTTTGCCCGTCGCGTCAGCGATCGTGAGGAGATGGCGGCCGCGTTGAAGGATTTCGTGGAATTCGACGGGCCTGCCTTCCTTGAGGTGATGATTGACCCGGACGCGGGTGTCTACCCGATGGTCGGGCCGGGCATGGGCTACAAGCAGATGGTCACCGGTGAATACATCCCGAGCCGGGAAATTCCGGAGATCGGACGCGGCGCCCGAGTGGATCAGACCGAGGCATTTTAATCTCCGGCGTTGAATTGTCCCTGCCCCGACCCCATGACTGAGATCGGATGAAGGACTGACAACGGATGGAACAATGACCGAGGCAAAGACCCCCGAGACGCACGAGTTTCAGACCGAGGTCCGGCAGC
>CAJXNJ010000076.1 GCA_913057145.1 uncultured Ectothiorhodospiraceae bacterium | reverse complement strand
CCGGAAGCGAGCCCGGAGGTCAAACGCAGCCGGCGCGACCCCAAAAAGACCGGGGAACGCGCCAAGGCCATGGGCTGTGATTACTAAGCGGCCCGGCCATCAAGACCGGACCGCCGATAACGGGAAGCTGGTTATCTGCCGATAACCAGCGGGCGACCGCCATCTAGGGTCCACTCGTGCAGTGAACCGTCATAAAGCGCGACATTCTCAAGGCCGCCAATCTCTGACATGGCAAACCATGCCAGCGAAGATACGTGCCCTGAGTTGCAATAGTCGATAATGCGGTCTTGATTGCCGGGCAGCATGGCCGAGACATATCGCTGAACTTCATCCGCATTGCGCCAATAAACAACCCCATCACTGGATTTCACGAAAAGGTTGAATGGCAGTGGTTTTGCACCCGCCAGGTGACCACGCCCTGCAACATAATCCCGACCCGCAAGACCCGAGAAATGGGCCAAAGGGCGGTTATCCACCAGCTGCGCCGTCTGATCTCCGGCCACTACGGCCTCAACCTCGGCCGTTGTCGCTAGCAATGCATCACGAATCTCGGCGACTTCGTAGCTGCCGCCACCACTGGCTAGCGCAGGCGTATCGGTAACCTCACCGCCTGCAGCAGTCCAGGCCGCAACGCCGCCATTCAGAATGGCGACTGCGTCGTGACCGAAATACTTCAACTGCCAATAAAGCCGGGATGCCGCGGTTGCATCGTTATAGACCGCATTACCTGCCGGCACGAGAACCAGCGTGTCTTCATTATGGATGCCATGGGATTGCATCAGCGACTCAAATTGTTCGCTGGATGGCGCCAGGTAGCGAATGGCACCACTCTGACCCGGTCGCTCAGTGAGATACTCCCCCATGCTCACAAAAGAGACACCCGGGATAAACCCCGTGTTCTCATAGTTCGAGACGCGACGAGAGACATGGATAAAAGTCACTTCATCCTGATGCTCGAGGGCCCAATTGACGTCAACCACTGGAGCCACCTGCGCTGAGGCCAGCCCGGGCAGCAGTAACACCGCCAAAAACAGTAGCGCCACGGCGTTACTCCGCAATGTCTTTCTCAACATATCGGACTCCTAGAACGTGAAGAGACGGACAGCTGGGTCAGCAACCAAAGAGCCGATTGCCGGCGGTTGCGCAACACCGACGCCACCCACCAAATCGTCCTCGGTATATTCGCTGTTTGGCAGGAATATCGCGCAGACCTCTACCGTCACGCCGTTATTCACCATCCGCTGAATCATCTGCGCGGGGCTGGCATCCGGGCCGCGTAGCACTTCTGAATCATCCATCTCAGAGGCGACAGCCAGTTCACTGGCTTCATCACACAGGAGAATCTGCGGAGTGACGCCGTTGCGCTGAGCCTGCATGGTCAGGATCAAGGCCATGGCCTGAGTTTCGTCATCGTCACTGGTGATGATGGTGAGCATGTCGGGCGAGTCCTGTGCAACGGCTGCACCGGAGAACAACGCGATAGCTAGCGCCATCAACCATCGATTGATATGTTTCATGGATAAACTCCTTAAAAGCAGTGTCTTAGTGTTTGGTCGCGCACGTGTTGATGCCGAAAATACTGTAGGCGGGGCAGTAGCTGACCACGGAGGTAGCCAGCGGGATGATTCCAATCCAGCCCCAGGCCATACCTTGTCCGAACACGGCAAGGGCGATGAGCACGAGCCCCGCGAGGGCACGGATTGCACGATCAATGGTGCCGATATTTTGTTTGAACATGGAGACGCTCCTTTTTCTTTGCGTAAAGCCAGTAAGCGCGCCGGTCGGAAGGGGGATCAGTGATGAAGTCACAGAGGATGGGACAGACCATGAAGCAACATGATCCCGATCATGTTTACCGATTGCAGCACCCTGCGTTGGATGCCGTCTCGGATGCCACCCGCGCCGCGATACAGGACAACGGCCAACGCATTGAAGTCCCCGCTGGCACCCGAATTTTTGGGCCGGGAGATCCCTGCAATGGACTGCCGCTGGTACTCAAAGGAGAGGTCCGCGTCCAAATGACCGGCGCTTCCGGCAACGAAATCGTGCTCTATCGCATCAAAGGCGGGGAAATGTGCCCGCTTTCACTGGCCTGCCTGCTGACCGAAGGCAGCCATCAGTCGGAGGCCATTGTCGATGAAGACAGTGAGGTGCTGGTGATACCTGCGCCACTGACCGATCGTTTGATGGATGAAGACAAAGTCTTTCGCTCGACGGTACTGGACAGCTACGGCCAGCGCTTGCGCTCCTTGATGCTGGTCATCGAGGAGGTGGC
>CAJXNJ010000075.1 GCA_913057145.1 uncultured Ectothiorhodospiraceae bacterium | reverse complement strand
ATCGGGCGGAACTGTCGTTTCATGCATGGCGATGATCGCGACCAGCCCGGCCTGCAACAAATCCGCGAGGCGCTTGCCAATAACGAGGGCACCGAGGTGGTGCTGCGCAATTACCGTCGGGACGGCTCGCTCTTCCACAATCAGCTGACCATCCAACCACTTCGGGATGACAACGGGAAACTTCTCTACTACCTGGGTGTCCAGTACGACATCACCCAGCTGGTCGAGGCTCGCGAGGAAGCCGAGCGAATGGCCCTGCTCCTCGACCGTGGCAGTCAGGACTGATCTCGGAGGCATCCATGCGACTCAAAGACAAAGGCATCATCGTCACAGGCGGGGCAAGCGGGATTGGTGCCGCCACCGTCCGACGCATCGTCGCAGAGGGCGGACGGGCGGTCATTGCCGATCTGGATCGCGAAGGCGGCGAAGCGCTCGTGAACGAGCTGGGCGAAGACAAGGCCCGGTATGTAGAAACCGATGTCTTCAATACCGAGCAGGTCGACCGGCTTTTTGATGAAGCCGAGGCCTTTTGCGGTGTTGATGGCGTATTCAACAATGCCGGCATCGGAGCGATCACCCCGAGCAGCGAATGCTCGGATGAAGACTGGCAGAAGGTCATCGATATCAACCTGACCGGCGTTTTTAAAATCGCCCGCAAGGCATTGCAGGTGATGCAACCCAAAGGCGCCGGGAGCATCGTCAACTGCGCCTCCATCCTCGGGCATATCGGCCAGTCCCAGACCCCGGCCTACAGCGCCGCCAAAGGGGGCGTTCTCAATATCACCCGGACCCTGGCACTGGAGACAGCACTGGATGGCATTCGCGTGAACAGCATCTCACCGGGTTATATCGACACGCCCATTCTCGAGGCCCTGGACGAGGAGAGCCTTGAGGGCCTGAAAAACCTGCACGCCGTCAAACGCCTGGGGAAGCCTGAGGAAATTGCCGCACCGGTGGTGTTTCTGCTCAGCGATGAGGCGAGCTTTATTACCGGCACTGATCTGCTGGTCGATGGTGGCTTTACCGCGGGTAAATCCTAAGCCCTGCCCCCGGCGGCTCAGGCGGCGGGGTGGAGGTAGAGAAGCGCACTGGCGATGATTAAAAGTGCGATCGAGAAGGGCGCATTCCAGCGCAGAATCTCCCCCGGCCGGATGCCATAAGCCCCCTGCAGGGCCAGGTTCAGACCCGATAAGGGGCTTGCGACAATGCCAAGCCCCCAGGCAGTGAGGAAAACACTGGCAAGCAGACTCGGATCCGGGGAGAGCGGCTGGACAATGGCGGCCGCCGCCGCAACGCCAATCACCGGATGGATGCCACCCACCGCGGCAATCACCAGGGCCAGTAATAACAGCGCCGCCTGAGGCGCGGCGAATTCGTCAAAAGGCAGGCTCGGCTCGAATGTTGCCACCAGACTGGCAAGGCCCGCCGCCGTTACTCCGGCCGAGAGAAACAGCACCAGCTCGGCGCGCATCGCCGGCAGGCCCTCGCGAATATGCCGGCCAATGGCCACACCCGCCTGCTCACGGCGCAGAAAAAGAGTAATGGCCGTGACAGACGGCGCCAGCAGCGCAATCAGACCCAGTATGGAGACCTCGGGCATCACCGCATGCACGGCCAGAATGATGACCGCGAGCAGGGCCGGTAACCAGAGTGCGGCCGGGTTCATGGGATAGCCGATAAAATCCTGCGCCCCGCACCGACGCGCCTCGAGCAAGGCAAGCAACAGCGCCAGTGCCGCCATGGGTGCGCCAAAGCCGATGAGCACTGAGAGCTTCGCGCCCGGGGCATAGGTGAGCGCTGCGGCCATGGCGGCAAAAAACGGCGACCAGAAACTGGCCACGGCGAAGCCCTTCACCAGCACCTGATACTGATTGCGCGTGAGCTGCTCATCGGCCGCCATGCGCCGGGCCATGATGAATACCGTGGACAGGTTCACCACCGCGCCAAATAAATGCACTCCGAGCAGCGTCCGCCACAGACTATGGCCACCCCGTGGCATGGCCTCAGCCCTGGGCGGTGTCGTAATCAGGCGCAGAAAACTCACGGCCGCCAGCATGGCGATTAACGCGGCATTGCCCGAGATGGCATGGCGCCAGTCAATCGCCGCGCCATGGGCCGCCGACACCAACAGGCCAGCGATACCGATGGCAATCAGAATCATCCCCTGGATCTGTGTCCGCCGCGGTGTCACCGGCCAGACGAGCAGTCCTGCAACCCAGGCCGGGATGCCGGCATAGAGCAACGGCACCCAGCCGGTGAGGGTGGCAATAATGCTCATGA
>CAJXNJ010000074.1 GCA_913057145.1 uncultured Ectothiorhodospiraceae bacterium | reverse complement strand
TCACTCCGCCTGCAGGCCTTTGAGCAGCGCCTCGGTGTTACGGCACAGGCTGTCGTAGTGATAGCCGCCTTCCTGGATGACGACGGTCGGGATGTTCAGCGCGCGGATTCTGCCACCGAGCTGTTCAATATCCCTTGAGTCCACGCCAATCTTGGCCTGCGGGTCTTCACGGTAGATATCAAACCCGTTGGAGAAGACCAGCGCATCCGGCGCGAAGACTTCGATGGCGGTGATGGCCTCCTGCAGCTTGGCAAAAAACGCCGTGGCATCGGAGCCATGGGGCAGGGGCAGGTTGATGTTGTAGCCGTAACCAATACCTTCGCCGCGCTCTTCTTCAAAACCGCTGACCACCGGGTAGAAGTTGGTGGGGTCGCCATGAATGGAGATGTAGAGGACATCATCGCGGTTGTAGAAGATCTCCTGGATGCCCTGTCCGTGATGGACATCGGTGTCGAGCACGACAACACGCGAGAAGCGCCGCCGCAGGTGTTCGGCGGCGATGGCGGCGTTATTCAGATAACAAAAACCGCCAGCGGCATCGACGCGGGCGTGATGCCCGGGTGGGCGGCATAGCGCAAAACTGAGCGCATCACCGGCCAGCACGTCGTTGGCCGCACAGACAGCGCCCTGCGCAGACCAGTAGGCAGCTTCCCAGGTGTGTTTGCCGACCGGGCAGCTGCCATCGGCCAGATAGCGGGCCGCTTCGGCAAGAATACCGCGCAGCGGGTTGGGCGAGCGCACGAAAATATTCGAGAGGACCTCATCGCCCCAGTCCTCGGGCATGCTCGTCCAGCGCTCGTGACAGGATTTCAGGAATCGTAGATAGCCCAGGTCGTGGACCCGGTTGATCGGTGCGATGCCGTGATCGCTGACCGGTGAGATCCGGATACCGCTATTCTCCAACCCCTGGCGGATATGCCCGGTGCGCTCAGGAATTTCCTGAGGGGCACGCATCTGACCCCGCGTGAAATAGGTTTTGGGATGATGCAGATCCTGACGGCTGTCGAAATAGGCTTTCACGGCATTCTCACTCAAAGAAGTTGGCGCGCCCGGCAGGAGTCGAACCTGCGACCTTCGGCTTCGGAGGCCGACACTCTATCCAGCTGAGCTACGGGCGCCCAGACCGCTATAGTCTAGCTTTTCACATCGGGTCGGCATAGCCCCAGTTTGCGACCGCGACCGTTGCCGCTATACTTCGGCAAACTGAAAATCATGAGGTCAGTCCATTGAGCGCCGAGCAGGATAGTGTCTTTGTTCGCAACTTTGCCCTGGTTATTGCGGCACTGCTTGCCATTACGGTTTTGTTGATCGTGATCGCCAACGCCCTATTTGGCGATGAGAATCCAGAGCGCCAGGCCCTCGCCGAAGAACGTGCCGAGGCCAATCTGGCGCCGCCGTTTGCCGTTCGCCTGACCGGTGACCCCGCCCCGGCAATTGCCTCGGCCGAGGAGCCGGCTGATGGTGGCGTCATGGAAGTGCGCAGTGGCGAACAGGTCACCCAGGCGGTCTGTATCGCCTGTCATCAGGGCAATTTCCTCAACGCCCCCGGTGTTGGTGATGTCGATGGCTGGAATGAGCGCATCGGTAAGGGCTGGGAGACGCTGGTGGATAACGTCGTCAATGGCTACGGCAACATGCCGGCCCAGGGCGGCGCAGCAACGGAAGAGGAAATCCGTGCGGCCATCGAGTGGATGATCGAGACCGAAACCGGCCTCACAATCCCCGAGACCTGATTGAGTCAGGCGCGCATCTGCTCGCGATAGCCAATCGCTTCTGCGAGTTGCTGCGCGCTGATTTGTTCATCCCCGTTCAAATCGGCAATGGTTCTTGCCACCCTCAGGCATCGATGCCAGCTGCGTGCTGACAGGCCGAGCCGTTCGGTTGCTTCTCGCATCAGCTCCTGGCCGGCCTCATCCAGGGCGCAGCGATTTTTCAAGCGCCTGACGCCGAGTCGTGCTGCCGGGCAGCCATCGCGATCGAGCTGTCTCGCGCGGGCCTGATGGACCCGACGGGCCACGGTTTGCGTATCCTCACCGCCTGGCATCCGCTCCAGTTCTGCCGGTGAGAGTCTCGGCACCTCAATCTGCAGATCAATTCGATCGAGAAGCGGGCCACTGATGCGATTTCGGTATTGCTGGATCTGATTTGGCGTGCAGCGGCATTCATGATGGCTGTCGCCAAAGAATCCGCAAGGACACGGGTTCATCGCAGCGATTAGTTGGAAGCGGGCCGGGAATCGCAGGCGAGCGGTGGCTCTTGCGACATGTATTTCCGCTGTCTCCAGCGGTTCACGCAGCGCCTCGAGGGCCTGACGCGGAAACTCCGGCAGTTCATCGAGAAACAACACACCCTGATGAGCCAGTGAAATCTCGCCCGGTCGCGGCGGTGTACCGCCTCCGGTCAGCGCCTTGGCCGAGGCGGAGTGATGCGGATTGCGAAACGGTCGCTCGCCCCATTGCGCAGGATCGAATCCCCCTTCCGCGATCGATCGAAGGGCGGCCGACTCCATGGCCTCTTCCCGCGTCATGGGCGGCAGCAGCCCCGGGAGTCGCGCAGCCAACAGGCTCTTGCCGCTGCCGGGTGGCCCGGAGAAAAGCA
>CAJXNJ010000073.1 GCA_913057145.1 uncultured Ectothiorhodospiraceae bacterium | reverse complement strand
AAAATGGCAAAGGCCACCAGAAAACGCTGAAAATCCCGCGAGACCACCTCGGGCGGTGGCTCATCCAGGCCAAAGAGCAGCCGCCGGATCCGCCAGCGGGCAAGCGCCGAGCTTCGGGCGTGCAGGTTGGGATAATCCAGCCAGTCCATGAGCACGAAGTAGCCATCAAAGCGCATGAACGGGCTGATATTGAGCAGCACCGAAAGCACCCAGCTCACCGAGGCCAGAAAGAAGACCGCCGAGCGAATCGCGCCCTCCGGCAGGATCGCCCAGAGCATGGTCGCCCAGACGGCGACGATGAGTTCGACGCGCAACCCGGCCGTGGAGATCGCCAGGCGTTGGCGCCGGTCGCTGATCTTCCAGACCTCGTTGGTATCGGTGTAGGCCATCGGAAAGAGCACCAGAAAGGCCACGCCCATGACAGGCACCCGACAGCCGTAGTGTTTGGCCATAAAGCCATGACCAAGCTCGTGGAGGATCTTCACCCCCACCAACGCCACGGCGTAGGTCATAAAGCCCTTGACCGTGAAGGTATCCAGCAACGTCGACTGAAAGACCTCCCATTGCTGGGACACCTTGATAAGAGCAAACAAAAGCACCGCGCCGGTGACCAGCGTAAACGCCCGGGAGAAGAGGAAATGACCGACAAAAAGCCACCGCTCCAGCCAGCGATCCGGGTTGATCAAAGGCACGCGAAAGAACAGATACCGATGCATCAATGTAATCCACCAGGCTTTCTTGCCCGCCTGGTTGCGTCGCGCAAGCTCCATTGCATCGGCGATGTTGGGCCGCTGGATCAGACAGTGGGTGTCGAGAAACTCGGTGACTGCCTCGATATCCTCGGCGGTAATTTCCAGCGTGGTCTCGCGATTGACCGACTCGACGATGAATTCCGGCGCCCCGTAGTCCCAACGACTGAGAATCTCGTAGGTCGGCCAATCAAGCCGGAAGAACTGATTGCGCGCTGGATCATGCAGCACCCAACTGGGCTGGCCGGCGGCACCGGTCGGCCCGGGATAGACGATGACCTCATCGCGCAGGACAGGGAGTGTGTTCGACCCAGTCATGGTTACATTCCAACCCGGGTGCGAAGGCTTGCAATCGGCCGGCGCAAAATCCAGTACCCGAGCGTTGTCCAGCCACCGCTGAGCCGCGTGGTGCCCTTGAGCCCGATGCGTGAGCGGTCGGCCTGATCAAGCGTGGCACGGACCCGATAGGCAACATTGCCGCTCGGCCGCTCGGTGGCGTCATAGGCAACATAACGGACCTCGCCGCTGACCGGATCGAGCGGGGCCGAACTGAGATACAGATTGACCGGCGAACCCGGTGGCAAATCCACCGCATCGGCGACGGGTAACCAGGCCTCGATCTCGCTTTTGCCCGGATCAACGATGCGCATGATTCGCTCACCCACGGCAACCGGCTGCCCAACCAGCGCCGAGGCGCTGTCAAAAATCGCCACGCCGGCCCGCTTGGCCCGCACGGTGGAGTCGCTCAGACGCGACTCGAGGAATCTTAGCTCGGCGCGCTTCTGCTCCACAGCGCCGGCGGCCTCAATGAGCTCTGCGCCGAGGTCTTCATCGCTCAAGACCTGTTGGGTCAGCTGCTGATACTGCGCGGTGGCCGTCTCCAGGGCCCGACGCGAGACCTCGACGCGGCTCTCGAGCACCTCGTCATCAAAGCTGAAAAGCGGATCCCCCACCGCCACCTTGTCGGTGGGGCTGACCAGGACCTCGGCGACCACGCCTTCGATGGGCGCCCGGACCCAGAGCGGATCCACGGGAACCAACTGACCCGGCGCAACCACGGTCATGCGGACCGGAAAGAGCATGAGCACGAGAAACCCCGCGCCAATCCACGTCAGCCGCTTGCGGTACCAGGGCCGTTCAGCGGGCAACAGCCATTGCTTGACGATCTCAAGGGAGAAACGCCGCCGCGTTTTACCCCCGCCCTCGAGCGAGCGCCGGGCATGAACCCAGACCTGCCACCACTCCTCGATCAGCGTACTCTCTGGCTCGGTCCAGGCCATCTCGCGGACCAGCAATAGCCCGGCGCCCGCCTCGCCCGCCGATCCATCGGGCAGCCACAACGCAAAGGGGGGCAGATACTCCTGCCAGGCGGCCTGATCGGCCTCACTGAGCGAACCGACTTCAACCGGGCCGGCCTCCAGCGTACTCAGCACATCCCGATGCAAATCCGTCAGCCACCCCATCATCGGCGCGTTGGCATCCGGCGCCATCAGCCCTGACAGGGCGGCAGGCCGGTGATCACCATGCCAGAGGATGGCCTGACGATAGGGCGCCAGGCGATGGGTGCTGTTAACGACCAAATAGTCGAGCTCTTCACCACGCTCGGCCGCGCGCGCCTGGCGCGAGAGCTCAAGGAGCGTGAACATCCGATCATTGACCAGCTCGGCCTGCGAGCGCATCTGAACCGCCACGGTCAGCCCGCTCCCCTTAGCCGCTCGGCAAGGCTGAACGCCTGCTCGAGTCCGGGCAGCTCGCCGGTCAGATTAAGCCGGAGGATAAAGCTCTGGCTGTTGCCCTGATCATCCTCGGCGGTCACACGCAGAATCAATTTGCGCGGTGCATCCGGTGGCGGCTCGACCACCAGTTCGCCGGTGCGGCCATTGAACTG
>CAJXNJ010000072.1 GCA_913057145.1 uncultured Ectothiorhodospiraceae bacterium | reverse complement strand
AGCATCAAAAGATCAAACTGACGGCCTGCCAGCTGCCGCCGCAGCGCCAGGGGCCCCTGGCGCTTGTCGTGGACAATCAACTCCACACCATCAAGCCCCGACAGGAGCTGCGCTTCCGTGCGACCAATCACCCAACTGATTTGCGTCTGCGGCAGAAATGTCTGCAACGTGCGAACAACCGGTACCATGTTGCAACAGTCGCCAATGGCAGAGAGCCTGAAAAGACACAGGCTCCGCGGCGGGTTGTCGATAAAGGTGTTGAGCGAATGAGCCAATTGCAGATCCAACGTGAGCGACGCTGTTACTTTATCAGCCATCCGGCGATGGCGGGTGATCTGCCCCATTGGCTCTATGACCCGCAGGCACTCGCTGAAAATGACTGCCTTGAGGGTAGTGCGACAGGCCGCGGTGCAGCCAGCTTTATCCGTTATCGGGATGAGGCACTGGTCCTTCGCCACTATTGGCGCGGCGGCCTGCCGGCCCGCTTCACCGCAGATCAATTCATCTGGCAGGGCATCAAGCGCAGTCGAGCATGGCGGGAACTTCGCCTGCTGGAGACACTCCAGGATCTGGGATTACCGGCGCCGGCCCCGATTGGCGGACGGGTTGAGCGCCGGGGGCTTTTTTATCGAGCCGACCTGCTCACCCGACGCATTCCCAACGTCGCATCCCTTGCCGAGCAGCTTTTGTCATCACCCGCAACTACGCCCTGGACGGTTATCGGCAGGACCATCGCGCAGTTTCATCAGGCCGGCATCGGACACGCCGATCTCAATGTACGCAACATCCTCATCGATACTCAGGATAGGGTCTGGCTGATTGACTGGGATCAGGGCTTTATCGGTGCGGATGAAACGCATAAAACCCGCAGTCTGGAGCGGCTCCAACGCTCCATTAAAAAAGAACCGGCGCTTGCCGAGCATTTTGAATCCGGCTGGCCGGCACTCACGGCAGGCTATGAGGAAGTCTGCTGAATCCGTTCAATAATCGCGCTGGTGGATTCGCCATCAATAAAATCCAGCACTCGCACCTCACCGCCCGCAGCGGTGACCGCCTCATAGCCAGCGATTTCCTGAGGCGCATAATCTCCGCCCTTTACCAGCACATCCGGCAGGATATCGGCGATTAAATCGGCCGGCGTATCCTCGCCAAACGGCACCACCCAATCCACCGAACCGAGCGCGGCAAGTACCGACATCCGCTGGGCAAGCGGCATGATCGGACGGCTCTCGCCTTTAAGCCGCTGGACAGAAGCATCATCGTTGACTGCCACAACCAGACGATCACCCAGTGCACGGGCCTGGGCCAGATAATGGACATGCCCGGCATGCAACAGATCAAAGCAGCCATTGGTCATCACAATGCGCTCCCCTCGAGCGCGCACCGGCGCCAGCAGTGCCTTGAGTGCTTTACGGTCAACGATCTGATCGTTCGCCCGCGAGATGCCCGCAGCGGCCTCCAGCTCTGCCACGGTGACCGATGCGGTTCCCACCTTGGCCACCACCAGTGAGGCGGCCAGATTGGCCAGTGCGGTGGCTTCCTCAAGACTGGCACCGGTCGCAAGCACCGCGGCCAGGGTAGCGATCACCGTGTCACCCGCACCCGTGACATCGTAGACCTCACGGGCATGGGCCGGGAGGCTGAACACCGGCTGCCCGCCCTGCACCAGACTCATGCCCTGCTC
The DNA here is from genome assembly GCA_913057145.1 of uncultured Ectothiorhodospiraceae bacterium. Lineage (GTDB taxonomy): Bacteria > Pseudomonadota > Gammaproteobacteria > Nitrococcales > Nitrococcaceae > Spiribacter. The sequence goes on along the minus strand of CAJXNJ010000072.1, from coordinate 971 downwards.
ACCGCGGGTGACCAGCAAAGCCTCAAGGCCAAGTTCTCCAATCAGCGCCTGCGCTGCGGTATTGAGCGCCGCTTCATCTTCGGCCGCATCAGCGCTGATCTGCCGGAACTCAGGCAGGTTGGGCGTCAACAGTGTTGCACCCTGATACCGCGACCATTCCGTGCCCTTGGGGTCGACCAATACCGGCAGGCCGGCTGATCGGGCCTGCGCAATCAGCCCTTCAACCGCCGACAGGGTGCCCTTGGCATAGTCCGAGACGATCACCACGTCATGTTCGGCAAGTGCTTCCTTGTAAACCTCGGTAAGACCTGCGGCCTCCTCGGCGGTGAATGGACGCTCAAAGTCCAACCGCATCAGCTGCTGACGCTGACTCAGGACACGCAGTTTGCAAATCGTCGGATGCGTTGAAACCCGCTGCAGCAGGGAGTTGACTCCGCCATCACGCAACCGGCTCTCGAGCAGATCGGCATGCTCATCATCGCCCATCAGGCCGACCAGACTCACCGTTGCTCCCAGAGAGCCTAAATTCATGGCCACATTGGCCGCACCACCCGGGCGCATGTCCTCATCATCGACCCGCAGGACGGGCACCGGTGCCTCCGGCGAGATCCGCCCGGTAGGCCCCTGCCAGTAGCGATCGAGCATGACATCACCGACAACCAAAACGCGCGCGGTGCCAAAATCGGGGACTTTAAGCTGCATCCATGGCCTCAAAACGGTAAATTAGTGACGAAGTATCGACGAGCACTCGCCAACGTGTCCAATCCGCAAACCCGCCCTCCCTATCATCCGCTCAATGCCGGCCAATGGATCATGCTGGCCATGCTCTGGTTGGTGGGCCATCTGCCACCGAAAATCGCCTTTGAATTCGGCAAGTTTGTCGGCCGTCGGCTGCCCAGCGTCTCCAGGCGTCGCCGCGGCATCGCGCTTCGCAACATGCAGCTTTGTATGCCCGAGTTGCGGCCGGATGA
>CAJXNJ010000071.1 GCA_913057145.1 uncultured Ectothiorhodospiraceae bacterium | reverse complement strand
CTTGCCAGTTCCTCGTCGTTCAGCTGCCGGTGCGTGGTGCTGGCAGGATGGCAGGCCAGGGACTTGGCATCGCCAATGTTCACCAGGCGCGTGATGAGCTGCAGGGCATCGATGAATTTCGCGCCGGCCTCCTCGCCGCCCTTGATCCCAAAACTCAGAATACCGCCGGCGTTGCCGCCCATATACTTCTGCACAAGCGAATAATAGGGGCTGTCGGTGAGACCCGCATACTTCACCCAGGTCACCCCGGAATGCTTCTGCAGATGCTCGGCCACCGCCAGGGCGTTCTCGCCATGGCGCTCCATGCGAAGCGGTACGGTCTCAATGCCCTGCATCAGCATAAAGGCGTTCATGGGCGAGAGTGCTGCCCCCATATTGCGAAGCGGGGCCACCCGGCAACGGCCAATATAAGCCGCAGGCCCCAAAGCATCGGTATAAACCACACCGTGATAGGAGGGATCGGGCTCGGTCAGCATCGGGAATTTCTTGGCGTATTTCGCCCAGGGGAAATTACCCGAGTCGACGATGATGCCGCCCACCGTCGTGCCATGGCCGCCCATCGCCTTGGTCAGCGAATGAATGACGATATCCGCGCCACTCTCAATCGGCCGCCACAGCACTGGCGTCGGCACCGTGTTATCGACAATCAGCGGGACGCCATGACGATGCGCAATGGCGGCAAGTGCCTCAATATCAACGACATTGCCGTTGGGGTTGCCGACGGTCTCGGCGTAAACCGCCTTGGTGTTCTCATCAATCAGCGCTTCCATTGCCGCCGGGTCATCGGCATTGGCAAAGCGCACTTCAAGGCCCATATTCGGGAAACCATGGGCGAACAGATTGTAAGTGCCGCCATAGAGCTGGCTGGTGGTGACGATGTTATCGCCCACCCGGGTGATGCACTGAATGGCATAGGTAATCGCCGCCATGCCGGAGGCGAGCGCCAGCCCGGCAATTCCGCCCTCCATCTCGGCAACGCGCTGCTCAAGCGCGCCGTTGGTCGGGTTCATGATGCGGCTGTAGATATTGCCCTCGACCTTCAGATCAAAGAGATCCGCGCCATGCTGGGTGTCGTCAAAGGCATAGGAGACGGTCTGGTAGATCGGCACCGCGACCGCCTTGGTGGTCGGGTCGGGGGAGTAGCCAGCGTGAATGGCTTTGGTCTCAAGCTTCATATCTCTCTCCTCAGTAACGGGCCGATCAATAAAAAACGGGCCAGGATCGCCAGACCCAGGCCCGTCATCATAAGCGCTAATCAGCGGATTGCCATCTAACGCCTTGATCTATGCTTATTCCAACATGCTACGCAGCATCCAGGCCGTTTTCTCATGGATCTGCATGCGCTGTGTGAGCAGATCGGCGGTCGGCTCATCATCGGCCTCATCGGCCAGTGCGAAGACCTCACGCGCGGTGCGGGCCACGGTCTCGTGATCGCGCACCAGCTGGCGGACCATTTCCATGGCCTCCGGCGTGCCGGCCTCTTCCGGAATGCTGGTGAGCTTCTGGTACTCACTGTAGCTACCGGGTGCCCGCTCACCGAGGGCGCGAATGCGCTCGGCAATCTCGTCAATGGCGGTGGCAAGCTCGGTGTACTGCTCCTCGAACATGTTGTGCAGGGAGTTGAACATCGGCCCGGTCACATTCCAATGGAAATTATGCGTTTTCAGATACAGCGAGTAGCTGTCTGCCAGGACACGACTGACACCGGCAGCGATCTCGGTACGGGCATCCTCTTTGATACCAATATTGATTGCGGGTGTTGCCATGATGACCTCCTTTTCTGATCGGTCAGTCTTTTTTGTAACGATTACAATCTAACATTCAGTGCCACTGAACCCAAGCGATAAGCTGGTCCATGCAGGCATAAATGCTTGGACAACAAGGTTACGCGGCCGTGCGACGCCTCCGTTGAGGCGGATCAATCGGCGCGGTCAGTGACTGCCGGCAATATTGAGGCCGATCAAGCCGATGATGATCAGCGCAAGGCTGGCGATTTTGATGGGATTCAGCGACTCGCCAAAGAAAACCACGCCAACCAGCGCGATCAGCGCGGTTCCAAGCCCTGCCCAGACCGCATAGGCCACACCCATTTCGATGCGCTTTAGCACGAAGGCCAGCGCAGTAAACGCCAGGCCGTAGCCGATAACGACCACAATGCTGGGCGCAAGGCGAGTGAATCCATCCGAGAGTTTGAGCGCGGTGGTGCCGATCACTTCCATGATCACCGCACCGATTAAAAGCAGCCAGGCGGGCATTGAGATGCCTTTTTGTCGTCCTACGGTGCCGGAAGGGTAACACCGTCGCGCGCAAATCGCCGGCACCCGCCTCGCTGCCGGAAATCATGGCAGACTACGCGCTATGAAACGCTGGATTTACCGCATTGTTGCAGGGCTTTTGCTCGCCGGTTTTATCCTGCTGGGCCAGGCGCTGTTTCTTGGTGATAACGCCGGTAACGGCGCACGCGGCTCCGGCCAGGACGCGGCCCTGCCTGCCGCCTGGCAGTCGATGGAAACAGCGGAAGTGATGATTACAGCGGCCGGGGCCGACAAGACCAGCGGCCCCCGCTATCTCAGCGTTCGCATTGCCGATGAGCCGGCCGAGCGCGCTCAGGGCATGCAGCACCTACCGGCACGCATCGTGCGCGACCACCCCATCTGGTTTGTCTTTGAGCGACCGCAGCGCACCGGCTGGCATATGCGCAACGTACGCATCGCCCTCGATATTATCTATGTGGATGAGGCTG
>CAJXNJ010000070.1 GCA_913057145.1 uncultured Ectothiorhodospiraceae bacterium | reverse complement strand
CCGTTCGTCTATCTGATTCCGTTGATCTTTTTGTTCTCGGTCACCGAGCCCAAGCTCTACGGCATCGCCATCATCCTCTACGCCATTGTCCCGGTAATACGACTCACCGATCTGGGTATCCGACTGGTCGACAAGGACGTGATTGAGGCGGCCGATGCGTTTGGCATGACCGACCGACAGAAGCTCTACAGGGTCCAGGTGCCGCTCGCTCTGCCCAACATCATGGCCGGTGTGAACCAGACCATCATGATGAGTCTTGCCATGGTGGTGATCGCTTCGCTGGTTTCTGCACCAGGGCTTGGTGTTCTGGTCTTACGTGGCATCCGAAATCTTGAACTCGGCGTGGGGCTGATCGCTGGACTTGGCATCGTCCTGCTCGCCATCATCCTTGATCGTGTGACAAAGGCGGCCCTCGCCCGCGTCAACACGGCTCAGCAGTAAAGGAGCGGGATCAGAACAATGAGCAATCAAGTCAAGATCTCGATCCAGCATCTGTACAAGATCTTCGGTGATGACCCGGATATGGCACTCGAGCAGGTCAAAGCCGGCGTCGGCAAAGCCGATCTGCTTGATCAGCATGGCCATGTACTCGGCCTGCAGGATATCAATGTCGATATCGTCGCCGGTCAGATCACCGTCATCATGGGCCTCTCCGGGTCGGGTAAATCCACTCTTATCCGGCATCTCAACCGACTGATTGAGCCGACCGACGGCTCAGTGCTGGTGGATGGTGAAGATGTCCTTGCTTATGGCGAGGAAGACCTGCGCCGGCTGCGGCGAGAGAAGATGTCGATGGTCTTTCAGAAATTCGCGCTGCTGCCGCATAAAACCGTGGTTGAAAATGCCGCGATGCCGCTGATCGTGCGTGGAGAGAATCACGACGAGTCAGTGGCCGAGGGTGCCAAGTGGCTCGATCGGGTGGGCCTCAAGGGCAATGACAACCAGCACCCGCATCAGCTATCCGGTGGTATGCAGCAGCGCGTGGGTATCGCCCGGGCGCTGACCTCCAATTCGGATATTATGCTGATGGACGAGGCGTTCTCGGCGCTCGATCCACTGATCCGAACGGACATGCAGGATCTCTTGCTCGAGCTGCAGCAGGAGCTGCACAAGACCATCGTCTTCATCACCCACGATCTCGATGAGGCCCTCAAGCTCGCCGATCACCTCGTCATCCTCAAAGACGGGTATATCGTCCAGCAGGGAGAGCCGCAGGACATCCTCCTGCATCCGAACGACCCGTACATTGTTGACTTTATCAGCGACATCAACCGCGCGCGGGTGTTGCGGGTTCGCTCGGTGATGACACCGAGCACCGAGGCGATCAGCGGCTCTGTTGCCGGTGATATTGAAGCCAACAGCACCCTTGAATCGGTCATCGCCGAATCCGAAGGTGATACGACCCTGACCTATCGCGTTGTCAGCGAAGGCGAGCAGATTGGCGTGCTGGATATGAAAGATCTGGTGCGTGCACTTGTGCCTACCAGTGCCGCCGAGGATGGTGTCCGCGGCAACTACTGAAGGATGACGCAGGGCCTATAGCCCCGCGTCCTCAATAAAAAAACCCCGCGTGGCCATGCCGGCCCGCGGGGTTTTTTGTCAGCTGATGTGTGAGGATCAGGCTTCGAGATCGAAGCGATCCGCGTTCATCACCTTGGTCCAGGCATCCACGAAGTCATGGACGAACTTCTCGGCACCGTCATCCTGGGCATATACCTCAGCGTAGGCGCGCAGAATGGAGTTGGAGCCAAACACGAGGTCAGCCCGTGTTGCAGTCCACTTCACCGCGTCCGTCTGACGGTCGCGCACCTCATAGGTGTTGCTGCCCGTGGGCTTCCAGGTGTTACCCATATCGCAGAGGTTGACGAAGAAATCGTTCGTCAGTGCACCCTCACGGTCAGTGAAAACACCATGCTTGGTGCCGCCATGGTTAGTGCCCATCGCGCGCATACCGCCCACCAGCACGGTCATCTCCGGGCCGGTGAGGCCAAGCAGCTGGGCGCGATCGAGCATGAGCTCCTCGGCGCTGACGACATAGTCCTTCTTCATCCAGTTACGGAAGCCATCGGCCACCGGCTCCATGACTTCAAAAGACTCCGCGTCAGTCTGCTCTTCCGTGGCATCGCCACGGCCAGGCGCAAACGGTACCGTGATGTTGTAGCCGGCAGCCTTGGCAGCCTGCTCCACGCCGACGTTACCGGCCAGCACGATGGTGTCGGCCAGGCTGGCACCCGCTTCTTTCGCCAACGGCTCAAGTACATTCAGTACTTTTTGCAGGCGCTGCGGCTCATTGCCTTCCCAGTCCTTCTGCGGAGCAAGACGAATGCGGGCCCCATTGGCGCCGCCACGCATGTCCGAGCCACGGAAAGTCCGGGCACTATCCCAGGCGGTGGCGACCATCTCGTTGACGGTCAGGCCGCTGTCGGCAATCTTTGCCTTCAGGGCGTCGACGTCATAGTCGCTGTTGCCGGCCGGGACCGGATCCATCCAGATGAGGTCTTCGTCCGGCACATGCGGGCCGATGTAGCGCGCCTTCGGACCCATGTCACGGTGCGTGAGTTTGAACCAGGCCCGTGCAAAGACTTCATCAAAGTAAGCCGGGTCGTTGTAGAAACGCTCGGAGATCTTGCGGTAAGCCGGGTCCATCTTCATGGCCATATCGGCATCGGTCATGATCGGGTTGTGGCGAATGGAGGGATCCTCCACGTCCACGGGACGATCTTCTTCCTTGATATCCACCGGCTCCCACTGCCA
>CAJXNJ010000069.1 GCA_913057145.1 uncultured Ectothiorhodospiraceae bacterium | reverse complement strand
CAGTGCTCCACATTGGGCATTCAGTCCTATGACGAACTCCCGCAGCAGGCCCGCGATTATCTCGAGCGCATCGAAGCGCTCTGCGGTGTGCCGGTGGATATTGTCTCAACCGGGCCCGATCGCAAGGACACCATCGTCAGACGGCATCCTTACGAGGACTGAATGAGCGAGCACGAAGCCTCTATTTACATTGTTGATGATGAGGCGCTCAGCCGCGAACTGCTTGAGCAGGCGCTAGCGGAGGAGTCCTGGCAGGTGCGCTCCTTCGCCACGGGTCATGCGTTTCTCGCCGCGATTGAAGAGAAGCCCTGTGATATCGCGATGGTGGATATCGGTCTGCCGGATGTTGATGGATTTGCGCTCACGCAGACGCTCATTGAGCGCTCTCAGTGCGGTGTCATCATGGTGACGGCCCGGCAGGATCTGGAGAGCCGGGTGCAAGGACTGAAAACCGGTGCTGATGCCTATCTCGCTAAGCCGGTTGAGCCGCCTGAGTTGGTCGCAACCGTTCATGCGTTACTGCGCCGGCTCGCCCGGGGCGGTGGGATTGATGCGCGGAAGACGCGGGGCTGGGCATTCGACCCGAGGAGCTGGCGCCTGACCAGTCCTGATCAGAAGAACATTGAGCTCACGCGCACGGAATGCCTCTTTCTGGACGTGCTGATTCGCCACGATGGTGAGCCTGTGGAGCGGGATCAGATCATTACCGCACTCGGGCATTCACCAAAGTACTATCACAGCAGCAGGCTCGATACGATGGTCTGCCGACTGCGCAATAAAATTGCAGCCTACACACCCGACTGGCAGCCAGTGGTCACCTGCCGGGCCCTGGGGTATGCGTTCATCCCGGATTAGCGGCCGGCTTGAGTGCGGTGATCAGTGACCGGAGATCATCCTGCGCAATGGGCTTGTTGAAATAGGCATCCGCGCCTGCCCGCATGGCCTGATTGGCCAGTTGGTCGCTTTCTTCTTCACTGGCCGTTGCGCTGATCAATGCTACACAAATCTCTTCCCATGGGCGGTGGTGGCGGATTTTCGATAGCAGATCGAAGCCATCCTTCCCCGGCATGCGAATATCGCTGATGACAAGATCGGGGACCCGTTGGCTCATGCGCTCAATTGCCTCATCCACACCCAACGCTTCGGTTATTTCACAATCGGTCTCGAGAGTGTGAATGCGCTCTCGCATCTCGGTGAGTTGGGCCGCCTGGTCATCAACCAAAAGAATCCACGGTTTGGCCTCGGGGAGGATGATTCGCAGCGTGACCCAGGGTTGTCGGTATTGATACTCAAGCTCTCCGCCCTGTGCGGTTATCAGAGCGCGGGCGAGGCGAAGTCCGATACCACGGCCACTGCCTGTGTCAGGCTCATCACTGACGCGGGTCATGGCAGGCGTTGTATGTTCATTCGTCCCTTCTTCGCTGACCGCGCGTTGAATACGCGCCGACTGGGTTTCGGTCAGATCGGGGCAGGCGTTACAGACTTCAAATCCATTGATAAGGCCCTGAGGTTGGCGAACGATGATCTGACGCCCGGCTTTTGTGTGTCTGATGGCGTTGGCGAGCAGGTTATCGAGCAAGGTGCTGATTAAAAGTGCATCGCCAAATAACGGCACCTCGCGATCGGTTTCATTAATCAGCTCAAGGCCCTTGTTGAGGGCATGGCTTTCCCAGGCTTCAAGCCGCTCCTGTGCGATTTGCGCAAAATTCACGTGAAAAGCGCGGCTGTTGCCGGAGGAGTGGGCGAGGGTGTCGAGATCAAGCAAGCGGTCAACCAGCGACACCTGTCGTTGCACGGTTTCATGCACGCTCCCGAGCAGACGTTCCCGGCCTTCTTTATCCGTGTTGTCTGAGCCATCAAGCATGCGCCCGAGTGCCTGTGATGCATTCGCAAGAGGCCCGCGCAGATCATGGGATATCAGCGACATAAAAGCGCGTTTGCTCTCAAATTCTGCATCCGCACGGGCTTTTTGCGCATCAAAACTTCGGTTGCGCTGCTGAATTTCATCACGCAGCTGCCGCTCACGCTTGCGCGCGGCGATGTTTTTCTGATGCGCAGTTTTTAGCGAGGCGAGTGCCTGTTCGTTGAGCTCCCGAAACCGGGCAATCGCGGCGATGCCGAGGATGATGAGGTTGCCACTGAACCCGGTGAGGTAAATCGCTGTTGTGACAGGGCCGCCCTCAACCATGCCGAGATTGCGTGCAAACCAGGCAATAAGGGCAGGGCCCATCAGTACCCAGCTGCCACCGAGAAGGCGCATCTGAAGTCCGCCCGACTGCCAGATCCGCCAGTGGGCGTAGGTCGCGGCCACGGCTCCCGCGCAGATCACTGTGAACATGCCTGTGCTGATCCACTGAAGTGGCATAAACGGCAGGCCAATCAGCGGTATCAGGGTCGCAAGACCAATTCCGCCGAGGACTCGGTCGACCCGGGGATTGTTCTGCCGAAGATTGAGGAAATTTCGGGTGAATGCGGCGGTTGCAATGATCGTGGGGGGAACAATCAGGCAACCGAGATAGCCAAGCAGGAGGCCACGGTCGATACCGGATGGCAGAAGACTGGAAAACCCGCCGAAGTAGGCATATTCAATGGCAACAAAGACACCGCCTGGTGCGATGATCCATGTCAGCCAGTGTTGGCGGAGAATTAACCCGAGGAAAAAATTATAGCTACAGAATAATAATCCGATGGCAAGCCATGCACCGAGGACAAGCTCGGAGAAAGGCCACTGTATTGGTTGCACCATGGCAACGCCCGGGTCTGTCCAAAGATGGTTGGATTATGCCCGATCTGCCGGCGCCCGACCTATTATCGGCTCTTTACCCGCACCCAGGTCATCATGCCGGCGGCCTGATGACCCAGCATGTGGCAGTGGAACATCCAGTCGCCGGGATTATC
>CAJXNJ010000068.1 GCA_913057145.1 uncultured Ectothiorhodospiraceae bacterium | reverse complement strand
GGCGAACCGTTGGCACCGGAGACCTGGCAGGCTCTGGCCCGGCGGGTGAACACCGTGCCGGTCTCCCTGGCGCTTGCCCAGGCCGCCAAGGAGAGCGGCTGGGGGACCTCACGCTTTGTCCGTGAGGGGAATAATCTTTTTGGTGAGTGGACCTGGACGGCAAGCGCCGGCATCAAGCCGGAGGACCGCCCCGAGGGCGCCACCCACTATGTCCAGGCTTTCGACACCCTGCGGGATTCGGTGCGCAGCTATCTCAACAACCTGAACACCCATGCCGCCTATGAGCGCTTTCGCACGCTCCGCCATCGCGCCCGCGGGGCCGGACGCGAGATGACGCCGATGGAGATGACCGCGGGTCTGGTGAATTACTCCGAGCGGCGCTGGGCGTATGTGGAAGAAGTCCGCGAGATGATCGTGAGCAATCAGCTGCATCAGGTGGTCGATGGTGCGGCACTGGCCCGCGAGCCCTCCCGCATTGCCTTTCGCTGATCAGGCGAGCGTTTTCATCAACACCTTGGAGCCGCGGGCAAGATTGTAGAGCGCCTGGCGGCTCGCCGGCAGATCATCAATGCCGGCCGCCACAAACCCCTGCTCCTGAAACCAGTGCGAAGCCCGGGTGGTCAGCACCACCAGGCGCTTGCAACCCGCCGCTCTGGCCTGGCGCTCCAGGCGCTCCAATAACCGCCAGCCGCGTTTGCCATCCCGATAGTCCGGATGCACGACAAGACAGGCAAGCTCTGCGACATCGCATTCCGGAAGCGGATGCAGCGCCGCGCAGGCCACCACCGTGCCCTCGCGCTCCATGACGGTGAAATCCTCGATTTCCGTTTCAAGCCGCTCGCGGGTGCGGGTGATCAGCGTGCCATCGGCCTCAAGCGGTGCGGTCAGGGCAAGAATGCCGCTGACATCATCGCCCCGGGCGCCCCGGAGCTGCTCAAACGCCTTTGGCGTGATCAGCGTACCGACACCGTCACGGGTAAAAAGCTCGGCCAGCAGGACTCCATCATGGGCTCTTGGCAGCAGATGCACGCGCGGGACACCGCGCCGACAGGCCTCCAGCGCCCGGGCGAGCTGCGCGGTGACAGGCCGTGCGGTATTGGTTGGCGCAGGTTCATGGGCCAACAGCGCCTCGCCCTGCTCCAGGGTGAGTTCACGCAGCGCCTCACCCTGATCGTCAACCAGCCCTTCGCCCTCGTGCAGGAATAAAAGCTTATCGGCCTGCAGCACACCGGCAACGGCCACGGCCACATCCTCGGCATAGAGGTTGAACTGCTCACCGGTCGGCGAGACGCCAAGTGGGCTCACCAGCACCATCGCGCCATCATCGAGCCGCGCGGCAATCGCCGCGGCATCCACCCGCCGGACCTCCCCGGTGTGCTGATAATCCACGCCGTCGCGGACACCCAGCGGCCGGGCGGTGACAAAATTACCGCTTGCCACCTGCAGCCTGAGCCCGGCCATGGGCGAGTTGGCAAGGCCCATGGAGAAAAGCGCTTCGAGCTCGAGGCGTACGCTGCCGACCGCATCGCGGACACAGGCAAGCGCCTCGGTATCGGTCACCCGCAGGCCGTTGACGTACTCAATGGCGGCACCCCGGGCGGTGAGACGCTGTTCGATCTGCGGCCGGGCGCCCGGGACCAGCACAATCCGAATACCCAGCCCGGATAGAAGGGCGAGATCATGGACAAGCGCGGCGGCGTTCGGCTCGGTGAGCATTTCACCGCCGACATGGACCACAAAGGTCCGGCCGCGATGCGCATGAATGAACGGTGAGCTCTCGCGGAACCACTGCACGAGACGGGTGTAAGACGCTTCCATGACGGCCTCTAGAGATCGCCCCAGGTGTTGCGACGACGCCAGCGGATGCGGGTGACCAGAATGCCGATCAGCATGCCGAAGACCACCACGCCGGCGCCGGCGAGAAACCAGTCCTGACGCTCACGCTCGGCCATGCGCTCGGCCTCGCGGCGCAGATCCTGCACCTCACGCTCGAGATCAATGACATCCTTGCGCAGGGCCTTGTTTTCATCCGAGAGCGCCAGGCCCTCGCCGGCTTCCTGCAGGCGCTGGGTCATGCGCTGATTGTCTTCGGTGAGCTGGTTATTGCTGGTGGCGAGCGCCGTAAGCCGCTCTTCGGCCCGCGCCAGCTCATCGCTTAAATCACGGTTCTCCTGGCGCAGGCGCTGCAACTCGGCACTCACCTGCTCCAGCCGGGCATTGGCGCCGGGCTCGTTCTGCAGGTAAATACTGCGCACCCAGCCCTCATCACCACCCACACGCACCCGGGTCCAGACCTCACCGCGCTGCAGGATCTGCAGCTCGGTGCCGGAGGTGAGCAGGCGAATAATGCGGAAATCATTACCCTCGCCACTGCGCAGGGTGATCTCGAGATTATCGGTGACATAGGCCGTGGTCTGGGCCCGGGCCTGATCCACACTCACGCCAAGGCCGAGGATCATCAGCATCAGCACGAGGGCCATCGCCCGTAGAAAAACTGTCGATGCCCACTGCTGCACCGTATAACTCCTGCAATCACAACTACTTCCGAGTGAAGCCTACAGTCTAGCTGAAGTCTCTCGGGCTGGACAGCGCGGCCAATCCGCAGCGGGGCTGGCCGGCTGTGGGCAAGCAGGTCACAATGAAGCCCATGCTGCGCTACCCCGACATCGACCCCGTTGCCATCTCACTCGGACCGCTGGATATCCACTGGTACGGGCTGATGTACGCCGTGGGTTTTGCGCTTGCCTGGTGGCTGGGCCGGGTACGTGCCGCTAGGCCCGACACCCCGATCAAGCCCGCGCAAATGGATGATCTGCTGCTCTACGGCGCCATTGGCGTGGTGGTGGGTGGGCGCGTGGGGTATGCGCTTTTCTACTCCGGGGATGCCGTGGTGCACGACCCGTTGATGCTCCTTCGCGTCTGGGAAGGCGGCATGGCGTTTCATGGCGGGTTGATCGGCGTGATTCTGGCAATGGCCTGGTATGCCCGGCGTCATCGCATCGCACCACTGGCCTTGGGCGATTTCGTCGCCCCGCTGATTCCGCCGGGGTTGGCGGCCGGCAGGCTCGGCAATTTCATTAATGGCGAGCTCTGGGGCGCCCCGACGAACCTGCCCTGGGGCATGGTCTACGCCCCCCTTGGACCGGACCCCCGCCACCCGTCTCAGCTTTATCAAATGATGCTGGAGGGCCTTGTGCTCTTTGTGCTGCTGTGGTGGTTTTCGCGCCGGCCGCGGCCGGCGGGCATGGTCACCGGGCTTT
>CAJXNJ010000067.1 GCA_913057145.1 uncultured Ectothiorhodospiraceae bacterium | reverse complement strand
TCGCCCTCGGGTTTGAGAATCTCGCCGAGCACACCATCCTCGGGTGCCGGTACCTCGAGGACCACTTTGTCGGTCTCGAGATCAACCAGATTTTCGTCCCGTTCCACTTTGTCACCCGGCTGCTTGTGCCAGGTGACCACTGTTGCCTCGCTAACCGATTCCGGCAGCGCGGGTACCTTGACTTCGGTGCTCATCGACTCCTCGCTCTCCCTTATGCGTTAACCGTGCCGAGCGCATCCGCCACCAACCGGCGCTGCTGCTCATGATGAACCTTGGCATAGCCGACCGCCGGGGAGGCGGACGGATCGCGTCCTGCGTAACCGAGCTTCTGCTCGCGCGTCACGCATTGCGTGAGATGGTGATAGATCTGATACCAGGCACCCTGGTTTTTCGGCTCTTCCTGACACCAGACGACTGATTTTGCGGTTTTATAGCGCCGCTTCAGCAATGCCGAGAGCTCGGCCTCCGGGAACGGATAGAGCTGCTCGACTCGCACAATGGCGACATTATCGAGTTCCTGGCGACGTCGCTCTTCAAGCAGGTCGAAGTAGACCTTGCCGCTGCAGAGCACAACACGCTTGACCGCACTGGCCTTGAGCCCTTCGGTCTCGTCAATCACTTCCTGGAAGCGGCCTTCCGAGAGATCATCCAGCACCGAGGTCGAGAGCTTGTGCCGCAGCAGGCTCTTCGGCGTCATGACCACCAATGGCTTGCGCCAATGGCGAATCATCTGCCGTCGGATCATGTGGAAATGCTGCGCCGGTGTGGAAGGCACACAGACCTGAATATTCTGCTCGGCGCACAGCTGCAGGAAACGCTCGAGGCGCGCCGAGGAATGCTCCGGCCCCTGGCCTTCATAGCCATGCGGCAGGAACAGCGCCAGCCCGCAGAGGCGACCCCATTTGGTCTCACCAGAGGCAATGAACTGATCAATCAGCACCTGAGCGCCATTGGCAAAATCGCCAAACTGCGCCTCCCAGATGACCATGGTTTTGGGATCAGCCGTGGCAAATCCATATTCAAAACCAAGCACCGCCTCCTCGGAGAGCAATGAGTCAATAACGACAAAATCATCCGGGTTGTCAGTGATGGTCTTAAGCGGCGTGTGCGTCGAGCCGTCCGCGGCGTTATGCAGCACGGAGTTGCGATGGAAGAAGGTGCCGCGACCGGAGTCCTGTCCGGTGAGACGCACGGCATGGCCTTCCTCGAGGAGGCTGGCGTACGCCATGGTCTCGGCAAACCCCCAGTCCATGGCGAGCGCTCCGGCGGCCATCTTGCGTCGGCTCTCCATCACCGAGGCCACCCGCGGGTTGAGTTCAAAGCCTTCGGGCAGACGCTGGAGTTTGTCCTGCAGATGCCGGATCCGCTCAACAGAGATACTGGTGTCGACCGCCTCATCCCAACTGGAGTCGAAATATGGCGACCAGTCCACCGTAAAGTCGTTCTTCTGCTCCTCAAGCGCGCCGGGGGCAACGACCTGTTCGGCATCAAGCGCATCGCGATAGTCCCGCTCCATCGCCTTGGCCTGCTCTTCGGTGATCACACCCTCGCTGATCAGGCGATCGGCATAGAGTTTGCGCACCGATGGCCGCGCCTTGATCTTCTTGTACATCATCGGCTGTGTCGCCGACGGCTCATCGGCCTCGTTATGGCCGTGACGGCGGTAGCAGATCAGATCGACGACCACATCGGAGTGGAATTCGCGTCGGTAATCCATGGCCAGCTGGGTGACAAACAGCACGGCCTCGGGATCATCCCCGTTCACATGGAAAATGGGCGCCTGCACCATTTTGGCGACTTCGGTGCAGTAGAACGTCGAGCGGGTATCCAGCGGATTGGAGGTGGTAAAGCCAATCTGGTTGTTGATGACCAGATGAACTGTGCCGCCGGTGTAGAATCCGCGCGCCTGCGAGAGCTGGAAAGTCTCCATTACGACGCCCTGGCCGGCCATGGCCGCATCCCCGTGGATGAGCACCGGCAGTACCGATTCGCCAGTGGCATCACCACGGCGCTGCATGCGCGCCCGCGCTGAGCCCTCCACCACCGGATTGACGATCTCCAGATGTGAGGGGTTGAAGGCAAGGGCCAGATGCAGGGGGCCGCCCTCGGTCTCGATATCCGAGGAATAGCCCATGTGATATTTCACATCACCGGCGTTGGCATGCTCGGGCGTGTGCTCGCCCTCAAATTCGGCGAAGAGCTCAGCCGGCGACTTGCCCATGACGTTAATGAGGACATTGAGCCGGCCACGGTGGGCCATGCCAAGCACCATTTCCTTAACGCCCTGGCTGCCACCGCGCTGGACGATTTCATCCAACACCGGAATGGTGGTTTCACCGCCTTCCAGCGAGAAGCGCTTCTGACCCACGTATTTGCTGTTGAGATATTTCTCAATGCCTTCGGCGGCCGTCAGTCGACTGAGCAGGAAGCGTTTCTTCTCAGCATCAAGTGCCACCTGGGCCCGCGGGCGCTCCAGTCGCTCCTGGATCCAGCGCTTCTGCGCCGTATCCGTGATGTGCATGTACTCCGAGCCGATATTCCCGGAGTACACCGATTTCACCAGATCAATAATCTCGCGCAGCGTCAGCCGGTCGGGTGCGAACAGCGAACCGGTGTTGAAGGCGGTGTCCATATCCGCCTCAGTCAGCCCATGAAACCCGGGATCAAGATCCGGGACATCGGGGAGCTCGCGCAGATGCAGCGGATCGGTCTGGGCATGCTGATGGCCGCGTACCCGATACGCGTTGATCAGTCGCAACACCGCCGCCTGTTTCTGGGCGGCCATGGCATCCATCCCCTCGCCGGCCAGCACCGCGCGGCCACGCTGGCTGCTGCGGCCGAGCTGCTCGAAGGCATCTCGAATCGGCCCATGGGGAATATCGCGAACCCGGGATGGATCCATCGACTCCAGATCGCGGAAATAGGCTTGCCAATGCGACTCGACCGAGTCCGGGTCATCAAGGTATCGCTCGTAGAGCGCCTCGATGAAATTGGCATTGGTACCGTTAAGGTAGGAATGACTGAGCGCCTGCTCGAACGCACCACTCATGGCAGATCACCTGATGTTTGGGCGGGAAACCTCGATTTACGAGCTGCCCAAACCATAACCATGATCGACTGCAAACGCAACAACAATAAGCACTTGCAGCATTTTTCAAGGGTTTGCCTTGGTCTTACCACCCCTGACTGATGCTTTTTCTGACCTCAAGGTCAGTAAATAGCGTCGTGGCACTGAAGTAGATCAGTCTTCGCTGGCCGCCGCTTCATCGCCCTGCTGTGCCGGCGCACCGAACCAGCGCGAGAAGAAAATCCCGAGCTCAAACAAAAGCCACACCGG
>CAJXNJ010000066.1 GCA_913057145.1 uncultured Ectothiorhodospiraceae bacterium | reverse complement strand
GGCTGCCTGCGCTACAATTGCGCCATGAGCGCGCAGACTCCCGACATCACCATTGAACTCAACGGCAGCTCTCATGCTGTGGCAAGCGGTACGAGTCTTGCCGAGTTGTTGGATAGCCTTGAGATGGCCGGGCAGCGCGTTGCCATTGAAGTCAATGAAACCGTCATCCCCCGCAGCGAATACCCCAGCATTATCCTCAGCCACGGGGACCGTGTTGAGATCATTCGTGCCATTGGTGGTGGTTGAGCAATAGAGGCCTTATGCGTAATCAGGATATTTTGACGATAGCCGGGCGTGAATATCAGTCGCGGCTTCTGGTGGGCACGGGTAAGTACCGGGACATGGATGAGACCGGGCGGGCGATTCGTGAAAGTGGTGCCGAGATCGTCACCGTGGCCATCCGTCGCACCAATATCGGCCAGAACCCGGAAGAGGAGAATCTCCTCGACGTCATCCCGCCCAGCGAGTTCACCATTCTGCCCAATACGGCCGGCTGCTATACCGCTGATGATGCGGTTCGGGTGTGTCGTCTGGCGCGCGAGCTGCTCGACGGGCACAACCTGGTCAAGCTTGAGGTGCTGGGTGATCAGAAAACGCTGTACCCGGATGTGCCGGCAACGCTGGAGGCAGCCGAGAAGCTGGTATCTGATGGATTTGAGGTGATGGTCTACACCAGCGACGACCCGATTTGCGCCAAGCGTCTGGAAGAGATCGGCTGTGTGGCGGTGATGCCGCTTGCCTCGCCGATCGGCTCGGGGCTGGGGATCCAGAACCGCTACAACCTGATGACCATCATCGAGAATGCCGAAGTGCCGATCATTGTTGATGCCGGCGTGGGTACGGCATCGGATGCCGCGGTGGCCATGGAGCTTGGCTGTGATGGTGTTTTGATGAACACCGCCATTGCGGCAGCCAAAGATCCGGTGCTGATGGCCTCTGCCATGCGCAAGGGGATTGAGGCCGGGCGGGAAGCATTTCTGGCCGGTCGTATGCCGATGCGCCGCTTTGCCTCGGCAAGCTCTCCGCTTGAGGGCACTTTCTGGCAAGGCGGGTCGTGAGCGAGCGACTGCTTCGTCCCATTCGCAGTTTTGTCCGCCGAGAAGGTCGTCTGACTGACGGACAACAGCGGGCGCTGGATACGCTTTATCCATTGCATGGCGTTGACTGGCAGGGTGGGTTGCTGGCGCTGGATGAGTTGTTCGATCGTGCAGCACCGCTGGTGCTGGATATCGGCTTCGGTGATGGCGAGGCGCTCGCGACCATGGCGCCGGCGCATCCTGAGCGTAATTATCTGGGTGTTGAAGTTTACCGAGCCGGCACCGGGCAGTTGCTACGGCATATTGAGCATGAAGGCATCGACAATCTTAAGGTGATGCTGGCCGATGCCGCAGAACTGCTGCGCGAGGGCATCCCCTCAGGGTCGCTGGCGGGTCTGCAGCTTTTCTTCCCTGATCCCTGGCCCAAAAAACGCCATCACAAACGCCGCATGGTGCAGCCGGCGTGGCTGTCGCTGGTCGCCGATCGCTTAAAGCCCGGCGGCTTTCTGCATATGGCCACCGATTGGGAAGAGTACGCGCAATGGATGCTCGAGCTGACCGAGGCCGAACCGCTGTTTGAAAACCCGCATGGCGGCTTTGCTCCCGATGCTGGAGACCGACCGCAAACACGCTTCGAGCGCCGCGGCCTGCGCAAAGGCCATGGCGTTTTTGACCTGATGCTGCAGCGGATTTAATCGCGCATCTGGTTGATTAGACGCACCCGCTTGAGCACGGCTTTGCTGATTGATTCATGAATATGGGCTGGAAAATCCTGCGGCAACTCGCTTTCAATTCTGTTGACGGCGGAGCTTGCAAGCAGGGCGGCCTGCTCTAGTATTTCTTCGACCCAGCTTGGTGCCATGCCTGCCTCGGCGCCGCTTTGAACGAAGTGGCGTGGTTGAATTTTTTCGATGCGGTAGTGGTTACGATGCCCAACAGACATCGCCAGTTTGAGGGCTTTTTTCTCAATCTGGCGTTTTTTTACGCTGGGCTGGGCTGATAGGACATCGTAGAGCGGGGTGAGCTGAAACGATCCTCCGGGACCAAGGAAAATGCTGAAATTTTTGGCATGCCCATCGGTAGCGCCGATTAACCAAAACATAATCTGAGCCTGCATCAGCATTTTCCGATCATGCTCGGGATCATCACTTCCTGCTAATAGTTGGAGCAGGTCATTCAAATTCGGGCCGCCGTCATTTTGATATTTGAGGACTGGAGGGGTGGCCAACGCCTGGCAACAGTCTTCCTGAGGCCGCCTCAACAGGCGCTTGTCGCTGGTTAAAAGTCGGTCAAAGCGTTCAACAACCAGCGCTGGGGTTTCTCCGAATTGCTCGATATGGGCTTTTGCAGTGGGTAGCCCGGCGAGTGCTAATAGTCGGAGGCAGTAGTATTCGTTCTCTATGCTTTCGCTAAGGTCAATCCCGTTTGGCAGCTGACCAATGCTCGGTTTGAGGATATGCGTGGCAGGCGTTGTTCCAAGGGGTTTGTGCCAGCGCTTTTTGTGCCAGAGCAGAGCAGTTTTCTCTTGCGCCCCTGCAACGGATATTCGAAACCCATCATCTCTGACCAATCCCAACGGGGCTGCCCCAAGTTGGTTGACCATTGCCTCGATATCGGTTGTCTCGATGGGTCTCGCGTCAATTGTGCCTACCTCGGGTGGGGCGTCGTCCTCCTTGACGAATTGCAACGCCCCAACGCAATCCCGTCCAATGGCTGCCAGCAGATTAAAGGCATCGCTGCCTGCTGCCTCTACCTGTGAAGCGATCCTCGCGCGCAGGATATCGATATCCGGCAATAGATTTTCAAACACGGCCTGAACCACCGGGCCCTGGAATCTACCGTCACGAAGCGGAAGAGCCAGCGAAACGGGAATTGCATTAGGGTTGTTCAGCCAGCTTTCTGAGTAGCAGAACTGCAACGCGCCATTGGCGGTTTTTTCAAGCTGACCCATCTCCTGATTGTTGAGCAGAACGCGCAGGCGAGTGCTTCTGCGATAGCGTCCCATCAGAATATTGCCTCGATATCAGCCGCGTTGCTTTTGGTGCGATCGGCAACGCGTAGCTCAAGATCAAGTGCGCCCAGTATGGCGAGCAGGGTGTTCAGGCGAACATTCGAGCCGCCAGTCTCCGCTAGTGAGATGGTGTCCTGACGCAGTCCTGTGCGCTTGGCCAGCTGTGTTTGGGTCAGGCCCAGCTGCCGGCGCTGCCTTTGAATGATGGCGCCAAGTTGAGAGGAGCTGCGTGCAAGCTGGTTCATTGGGGTCCGCCCGTTTATATCGCTTTAATCCGATAAATTGATTTTATCGGTTTTTCCCGATAAAGCCAATTTATCGGTTATATCCGATAGAGACACTAACACGCTCGCTTGATCTTCTCGGTCCATCTGGGCAGACTTTGGTGAGCTTCGGTTCTGATGTCACGGCATCAGATTAAAAGGGAACGCAGTGCAAAGCTGCGGCTGCCCCCGCAACTGTAAGCGGCGAGCGAAGCCCACTGACGCCACTGTCGTATGCGCGATGGGAAGGCTGGGCCAAGCAACGACCCGTGAGCCAGGAGACCTGCCGTTGTGATCACCCATTTCCGGTGCGGGGCGCGCCAGGGAAGCGGCATACCGCAGAGGTGACAGTCGCCGGTCTGCGGTGGGCTGTCCGATGAGGGCCTTCGCAGACCACGTGTGTCTGTCG
>CAJXNJ010000065.1 GCA_913057145.1 uncultured Ectothiorhodospiraceae bacterium | reverse complement strand
TACGAAAAGCCCACCCAGGAGCGCAAGCGCAAGCAGGCCGCGGCCGTGAAACGTCACGCCAAGCGGGTCCAGCGCGAGAGTCAGCGCACCCAGCGCCTCTACTGACAGAGGCCGCCGCAGTGAGTGATCTGAAAACGCGCATCAACGATGCCGTCAAGGATGCGATGCGGGCAGGCGATAAAACCCGTCTGGGCACGCTTCGCATGATCACTGCTGCCATCAAGCAGAAAGAAGTCGACGAGCGCCGTGAAATGACGGACGCCGATGTCCTCGTGGTGCTTGATAAAATGGTCAAGCAGCGCCGGGAGGCGATCAGCCAGTATGAAGGCGCCGGCCGCGACGAACTGGCAGCGGCGGAACAGTTCGAGATCGGCATCATCAGCGAATTCCTGCCTCAGCCGCTCAGCGATGAAGAAATCGAGGCGATGATCGATGAGGCCATCAGCCAGACCGGCGCCGAGTCCATTCGCGATATGGGCAAGGTGATGGGCATCATCAAACCCAAGGCACAGGGCCGCGCCGACATGGGCGCCATCAGCGGTAAGATCAAAGCCAAGCTGGGTTGAATCCGCTGCGTGCTCTGCGCCGGGCCACTGTGGCCACTGCTCGATAAAACACTCCTTCCAGCCAGCCGTTTGCCGTAGAGTGTGACGCCATGGCCGGTCGTATACCCGATAGTTTCATTGACGAACTGCTCGCCCGCATCGACATTGCAGAGGTGGTGGGTGAACGGGTGCAGCTGCGCCGCTCCGGCAGCAATTATCACGGCCTCTGCCCCTTTCATGGCGAGAAGACCCCGTCTTTCACGGTGGCAGCGGAGAAGCAGTTTTATCACTGCTTTGGCTGCGGCGCGCATGGCAGCGCTATTCGATTTCTCATGGAATACGACCGCTTGGAATTCCGCGAGGCCGTTGAGCAGCTTGCCAATCTGGCAGGCCTTGAGATCCCCGAGGAAGCCCAGTCAAGCGGGCCCCGCGAAAATCACGACGCACTCTATGAACTCCTCGGGAAAGCCAACCGCGCTTTTCAGGAATGGCTGCGGCAGCACCCGGAGCGACAGCGCGCGGTGGATTATCTGCAAAAGCGGGGCGTGAGCGGTGAAATCGCTCAGCGCTACGGCATCGGCTTTGCCCCGCCGGGCTGGGATAACCTGCTGCGCCGGATTAACGATCCAGCGGCACTGAAAAAGGCCGGCCTCCTTGTCGAGCGCGATGGCAGCAAGGGCTACGATCGGTTTCGCGATCGCATCATCTTCCCCATTCGGGATCAACGCGGCCGGACCATAGGCTTTGGTGGACGGGTGCTGGATGACGGCGAGCCGAAGTATCTCAATTCGCCCGAGACAGCCGTCTTCCACAAGGGCCAGGAGCTCTACGGGCTCTATGAAGTCCTGCAGCATGACCGCCAGCCTCCCGATATTCTGGTGGTCGAAGGCTATATGGATGTCGTTGCACTGGCTCAGCACGGACTGCCCCGGGCCGTTGCCACGCTGGGCACCGCCACCTCCACTCGTCAGGTGGAGCGATTATTCCGCGCGAGCGCTGATATCGTGTTCTGCTTCGACGGTGACAAGGCCGGCCGAAGGGCAGCCTGGCGGGCACTCGAGAGTGCATTGCCCGCCATGCGGCAGGGCCGGCAGATAAGATTTCTCTTCCTCCCCGAAGGCGAAGACCCGGATAGCCTTGTCCGGCAACAGGGTCAGTCCGGGTTTGAAGCATTGCTGGCCGAGGCCGCGCCACTGTCGGACTACCTGATTGCCGAGACCAGCGCCGAGGTGGACATGCAGAGCATGGACGGACGCGCCCGCTTTGTTGAAAAAAGCCTGCCGCTGTTAAAGCGCCTGCCGCCCGATGTTTACCGTCATATGCTGCTCGAGCGTATTGCCGGTCTGGCAAGGCTGGAGACGGATTACCTGCAGGATATCGTCGATGGACGCGAGCAGCTTGGGCGCTCGCGCAAGCCGAGTGCCCCGGAGCCACCGGGCATGGATGGCAGCGGTGTCCGCCGGACCCCGGTTCGACTGGCAATCGCTCTGCTGCTGCAGCGCCCTTCGCTTGCCCTGCAGGTCGAGGATATTGATGCATTGCGGGGGCTTGATGATTTGCCGGGGCTGCCCTTGCTCGTCGAGCTGCTTGAACTCGGGCGCAATGAACCCAACATCAATACCAGCGCTCTAATGGAGCGATTTCATGACAGCGAACACGAAGCCGCTCTCTGGAAACTCGCCACCTGGGACCATCTGGTGCCAGAGGCAGGACTGGAACGGGAGTTTGCCGATGCCATGCAGCAGGTACGCCGGCTTCATCATGAACGCCGCCTCAAGTATCTGAATGATCGCTTGCAGGCCGGCGAACTCACGCCCGACGAATGGGCCGAATGGACGTCACTAAAACAGTGACAAATCAAAACTTAATGCTAAGATACGCGGTTCGGCGTAAAACACGGTAAGTTATGGCAGGCCAAGACCAGCAATCCCAGATTCGCGAGCTCATTGCCCGTGGCAAAGAGCAGGGCTATCTCACGTATGCCGAAGTCAACGATCACCTGCCCGACGATATCGTCGAGCCGGAACAGATCGAAGACATCATTGGCATGATCAATGATATGGGCATCCCCGTCCACGAGACGGCACCGGATGCCGATACCCTGTTGCTCAGTGACGGTGCCGTATCCACCGACGAAGATGAGGCCGAAGAGGCGGCCGCAGCGCTTGCCGCCGTTGACGCCGAGTTCGGTCGCACGACTGACCCAGTTCGCATGTACATGCGCGAAATGGGGACGGTCGAGCTGCTCACCCGTGAAGGGGAAATCGAACTGGCCAAACGGATCGAGGACGGCCTGGATCAGGTCGTTCGCGCGCTCGCCGGCTATCCGGATTCCTCACGCACCATCGTCGCGCTGCATCATGGCATTCAGAATGGTGAACTGCGTCTTGCCGAAGTGGTTGCCGGCTTCCGGGATGTCTCCGAATTGGTGGAAAACGTCCCGCAGCTTGTTGCCGAGCAGCAGGCCGTTGCCGATGAAGCCGCGCGGGAGGCTGCCGAAGCAGCAGAAGCCAGCGACGATGAAGAAGCCGCCGCACCGGCCGATACCGGACCCGATCCGGAACGCGCTGCCCAGGTCTTTGATCGCATCGAAGTCCTGCACAACGAAATGGTCGACCTGCTCGATGCCAAAAAACCCGACACCAAGCGGCTGGAAGCCATCCGCGAGGAAATGGTCGGCCTGTTCCTGTCATTCAAATTTGTCCCCAAGGTCATCGAAGGACTGGCGGGCAACCTGCGCAAGGCTGTCGAGCGTGTTCGCGCCGCCGAGCGCGAAGTCATGCGCGTCGCCACCAAACAGGGCGGCATGCCGCGCAAGGATTTCATCGAAAGTTTTCCCGGCCATGAGACCGATGCCGGCTGGGTAGACACCCTGATCAAGGCGAAAAAGCCCTACAGCGAACAGCTCGGCGAACACCGTCAGGCACTGCTCGATGAGCAGGCTGAACTGATCGAAATCCGCGAGCTCACCGGGCTGCCGCCCTCCGAGATCAAGGAGATCAACCGTCGCATGTCCATTGGCGAGGCCAAGGCACGACGGGCGAAAAAGGAAATGGTCGAGGCCAACCTGCGACTGGTCATCTCCATTGCCAAGAAATACACCAACCGCGGCCTTCAGTTCCTGGACCTCATCCAGGAGGGCAACATCGGCCTGATGAAGGCCGTGGATAAGTTCGAATACCGCCGCGGCTACAAGTTCTCGACCTATGCCACCTGGTGGATCCGTCAGGCCATTACCCGCTCAATCGCGGACCAGGCGCGCACCATCCGTATCCCGGTGCACATGATCGAGACCATCAACAAGCTCAACCGCATTTCGCGGCAGATGCTCCAGGAAATGGGCCGCGAGCCGCATCCTGAAGAACTGGCCGAGCGCATGGAAATGCCTGAGGACAAGGTCCGCAAGGTACTCAAGATCGCCAAAGAGCCGATCTCCATGGAAACACCGATTGGCGATGATGAAGACTCGCATCTGGGAGACTTCATCGAAGACACCTCGGTGATGTCACCGGTGGATTCCGCCACCCGCGAAGGCCTGCGCGAGTCCGTGCGCGAAGTCCTCTCAGGCCTGACGCCGCGTGAGGCAAAAGTCCTGCGCATGCGCTTTGGCATCGACATGAACACCGACCATACCCTTGAGGAAGTCGGCAAACAGTTCGATGTCACCCGCGAGCGCATCCG
>CAJXNJ010000064.1 GCA_913057145.1 uncultured Ectothiorhodospiraceae bacterium | reverse complement strand
ACCCAGGCCAGAGCCATATGCGCAGGATCCACGTTGTGCCTGCGGGCCAGCTGGCAATAAGCCTCGGTTGCCTTGATGCCCGGCTCCTTGGTGTAACGGGTGAAGCGGTCAAACAGTGTCAGTCTTCCGTTCGCCGGCTTTTTCCCATCCAGATATTTGCCGGTGAGCACACCAAAGGCGAGCGGAGAGTAGGCAAGCAGGCCGACATGCTCTCGATGTGAGACTTCGGCAAGCCCCACCTCGTAGCTGCGGTTAAGCAGGTTATAGGGATTCTGCACACTCACCACCCGCGGCAGGCCATGCCGCTCGGCGAGCTCAAGGAATTTCATGGTGCCCCAGGCGGTTTCGTTGGAAAGACCCACATGACGGATCTTGCCGGACTGTACCAGGGCATCGAGCGCCTCCAGCACCGCCAGTATTTCCGGCTCCGGGTCCGCTTCATGCGGATCGGCGCTGTAGCCAAGTTTGCCGAAGAAATTGGTGTTACGCGCTGGCCAGTGCAGTTGGTAGAGATCGATGTAATCGGTCTGCAGGCGCTTGAGTGATTCATCCACCGCGATATTGAGCTGCTCAGCGCTGAAGTCACCCTGGCCATTACGCACAGTGGACAGGCCCGGCCCGGCAATTTTTGTGGCAATAACCAGTTTGTCGCGACCACCCCGCTCAGCCAGCCAATTGCCGATCATGGTCTCTGTGGCGCCTTGTGTCTCGGCCTCCGGCGGCACCGGGTACATCTCGGCGGTATCGATGAAGTTGATACCGCGATCACAGGCCATATCGAGCTGACCGGAAGCGTCGGCCTGGGTGTTCTGCTTGCCGAAGGTCATCGTTCCAAGGCAGATGGCGCTGACATTAATGCCGGTCTTGCCGAGCGGGCGATATTCCATGGACAGACTCCAGTTTTAGTGACGTTCAGTGGGCCAGGAGCATAACAAGCATCGCGGGGTCTTGGGTGGGCTGATCCGCGTTAATTCCTGGCGATCCGTGCATAGACATCGCCGGAGCGGGCCCTGCGCGTGTGTTCGGCAAGCCATTGACGAATCTCACTGGCATCGCACCATCGGTTGAGCTCCAAACGCCGCCGCTCACCTATACTCACGTTGTATTCATACCGCCCCAGTGATTCAAGCTGGTCCAAGCAGCGCTGTGTGATGGGTTCGGCACCCGCGAGATATTCAAATGAAAGGCTATGAATGGGCTGGCTGAGCCCGGCCAGCACTTCGGCCTCAAAGCCTTCGACATCGATTTTGCAGAATATCGGCGCACCAAAACGCTCGATCAGCGCATCGAGCGTGGTGACTTCAACTTCGATTTGTTGATTCCACTGCACATGGGCAAACCCGGGATCCTGTTGTGCCAGGCCTTCGCGCCACTGTGTGGATAACGTGGCCAATGTGGGGTGGCGATCGCTGACGGCAAGCTGAGCCATGCCTGATTCCGGCCCGATTGCCTGCCCGAGAATTTGCGTGGCGGGATAGCGTCTGAGCCGCCAGTTAAGTACCCGGCGCGCAACCGGCTGCGGCTCGATGGCAATAACCTGCGCCCCGAGTGCCGCGAAGGCGAGGCTGCGGTCGCCAAAATGCGCGCCGATATCAAATACTGTGTCACCCGGGCGAATGAACGGCCGATAAAATCGCCGCAGCGCCGGCTGGCGCAGGGGGTTGGCATAGATCAGCGCCGAGCGCGCATAACCGATTGCGCCTTGCAGGTTCATGCGCCCAGCAGACTGATGGCGCCCAGGTGACGGGCCTTGCGGTAATAACGCCGATCGGCGGTGATCAACGACGCATCCGAAACCGCCAGAGCCGCCGCGTGGTACATCGTATCGAAGAGATGATGCTCCAGTTGAGCGGATAACCGAGCTGCCGTGCGGTAAAGGTCGTCATGATCCAGCACCGTGAACTGCAGGCTCATCAGATCGGCAATATCAGCATCGGCCGCCTGCGGATTCAGGCGTGCCAGAACCGCAGCGACTTCAGCGAAAAAATGCGGTGGTTGAATGAAGTACACCTCACCTGAGCTGCTTGATCGCAAGTATTGGACTGCCTCGGACGAGTGCCGCTCCTCGTTGCTATCACGCAGAAACCATTTAACGGCAACGCTCGCGTCGATCACAACCGGCGTCATGAGCGTCCGGCGGTTCTGGCTTTGTGGACTGCTGGCTCGCTGACCACCGGCGCGTGCTCACGTCGTTTGAGGATGCGCTCAGCCGCCTGTTGATGCTGTCGACGGTGCCTTTCGCGTTCTACCGCCTCACGCATCAACTCGGCAATGACGGCACTTTTGTTTTGTGCCTTGAACGTCTCGTTGAATGCGTCTTTTACATCATCCGGCACGCTGTAATTAACGCTACCCATGACAAACCTCTTTTGTAGAAATTTTCTACAAATTAGCCAGTTTTGGCACGCCGACGCAAGCCTGCTGAGTCACCATCACGTCACCGATCGTCGGGCCTGATCCGCGCAATACGGGACGAGCTCCATCATGGCATCATGCGTTGATGCAACTGATTGCCGCAACGATACTGCTCTACAGCGTGCTGGTGATCAGCGCGGCAGAGATTCTGTGGCCGATTGAGCTGTTCGTGCTGATTGCCATTTTGCTGCTGGCCGGTGCCACGCGGACGGAGAGGGTGTTGCGGGCATTGCTGGCGCTGGCGCTTACCGGCATCGCGCTGCTGGGGCTGGCGGATTTTGGTACCGGCCTTGCCTTCGCCCGGCCTTTTAATCTGATCGCGGACTGGCATTTTGCCCAGGGCATCTGGCTTTTATTAAAAGGCAGTGCCGGTATTCCCCTGGCAGTCATCGGTTTGTCAGCAGTGGCGCTAGTGCTGGCCGCGCTGATGCTGGGGATCTGGTGGTCGCTTGCGCAGTGGGCGCGCTGTGGCGCGGGTGCACGGGCTAATTGGATAGCAGCGGCGATGCTGGTGCCGGGCGCCGGTCTGATTGCCGCGGATTTCAAGGATTACGCCCCCGTGAGCGTTGAGGCCGGCGCGCGCATTGCGCAGACCCTTGCGGCGGATGAAGCCCTCGAGGCGTTTATCGTGCAGGCAAAGCAGGACCCGATCGAAGACATCGGCCCCGTTCTGACCGCGCTCGATGGCCGTGATCTCATTATTATCTATATCGAAAGCTACGGACGGGCCAGTTTCTCCAACCCGCGTTATCGCGGGGCGCATAAAAAAACCCTGCAGGCCATCGAGGAGCAACTGGGCGCAAGCGGACTTGGCATGCGCTCTGCATTTCTGCAGGCACCCACGGCAGGGGGGCAGAGTTGGTTGACTCACGGGTCGGTTGCCTCGGGGTTGTGGCTCTCGGATCAGAGCCGCTATCAGGCAATGCTCGAGAGCGGTCGGCAGACACTGTTTGATTACGCCGCCGGGGCGGGTTATCGCACGGTAGCGGTCAAGCCCGCACATATCCTTGCTTGGCCGGAGGGCGAAGTGCTCGGGTTTGAGGTGATCTATAACGCCGAGGATCTGGGCTATGCAGGGCCTGCGCTCAACTGGGTGACCATGCCCGATCAGTTCACGCTGGCGGCCTTTGAGCGTCTGGAGTACAACCGAGCGGGCCGCCCACCCATCCTTGCCGAAATCTCTTTGATCTCCTCACATGCCCCCTGGGTGCCGGTGCCGGATATGTTGGCATGGGAGGCCGTGGATGACGGCACCGTCTACTCACGCTTTATGGAGGGTTCTCCGACGCCGGCTGAGATCTGGCGCGATCCCGAGCGGGTTCGCGCTCAGTACACCAAAGCCATTGAATACAGCCTGCAGGCGGTTGGCAGCTGGGTTGCCCGTCACGCCGATAACCCGCCCGTGGTGTTGCTCATGGGCGATCACCAGCCACTGCCGTTTGTCGCGGAGTCTGATGTTTTTGATGTGCCGGTGCACTTGATTGGCCCGGCGCCGGTGGTTGAACGTCTGGCCGGCTCTGACTGGCACTCAGGGTTAACGCCGGGTGCTGACAGTCCGGTCATCGGTGCAGAGCGTCTGCGGGATTGGTTACTCCGCGGTAGTTTCTAATCGCCGCGCAGCACGTCGTTGCATGGTCTGCAGGTAGGAAATTGCAAGTCCAACGACCAGCAAAAAAGGCACGGTGAGGATATTCAGCGACAACCAGCCAACTTCGTTGAGCAGTCCGCCGGCCCCCAAGGCAGTCACCGAAACGGTGCCAAAGACAATGAAATCGTTCAGTGCCTGGGCCTTGCCTTTTTCGGCTTCGGCATAGGTTTCGGTGAGCAGCGTGGTGCCGCCGATGAACATGAAGTTCCAGCCCACCCCCAGCAGCACCAACGCAGTCCAGTGATGCCAGATGGAGATGCCCAGGAAGTTGACGATAACGCAGCCGAACATCATCGCGACGCCGGTCTGAATGACGGCGATGACCCCGAACCGACGAATCAGCTCACCGGTGAAAAAAGAGGGCAGGAACATGGCAACCACATGCCATTGAATGACGAAAGCCGTGTCCTTGAAGCCAAACTGATGGTGGTCCATGGCAAGTGGTGTGGCCACCATGATGAT
>CAJXNJ010000063.1 GCA_913057145.1 uncultured Ectothiorhodospiraceae bacterium | reverse complement strand
ATAGCTGCGCACCGAATCCCGTAGGGTGTCGAAAGCCTGGACATAGTGAGTGGCGCCTTCGGGGCGGTCCTCCGGCTTGATGCCGGCGCTTGCCGTCCAGGTCCACTCGCCAAAAAGATTATTCCCCTCACGGACGAATCGCGAGGTCCCCCAGCCGCTCTCCTTGGCGGCCTGGGCAAGCGCCAGTGATACCGGCACGGTGTTCACCCGCCGGGCCAGAGCCTGCCAGGTCTCCGGTGCCAACGGTTCGCCCTCGACATCATATTCGGCGGCGAGCCTGCGGATGATATTGGCGCGGCGCTGCTCGGGCAGGTTTTCACCCAGCGCCAGATGCAGTTGGTGGCGCTGACCGGCAATGCGCTCGTTCTCGGCGAGCACCAATGGCAGCAGGGCGCGGAAGAAAAGCGATTTCTTGGTATCCGCCGGTGTCTCGGCAAGGTCATCCGGGAAGCGCTGGACGGTGAGCGGCGGCACGGCACTGGCCGGCCAGAAGTAGCCGGCCTGGGTGAAGACGCTCTCCAGCTGCTCGGCGCTTGTCACATGCACGCGCTCAAGCGGCGGGATTTCGCCATCGCTATTGGCAATGCCCGGGAACCCCAGCCAGGACAATGCGATGACCAGAATCAGCGCGCTCAGCGGCAGCGCATCGAGCAGCGCATTGCCTTGAGTAGTTTTTGCGTTGTCGTTATCCATGATCCGGTACGTCGCGTTTTTCCATCTCCAGGATGTGATGCCATTCCGCCTCGGTCACCGGCATCACCGAGAGGCGATTGCCGCGTTGCACAAGACGCATCTGTGAGAGTGCGGGTTCGGCCTTGAGTTCCTGCAGCGAGACCACTCGGTCAAAATGTCTGAGATAACGGACATCCACCATCAACCAGCGCGGATTATCCGGATCGCTTTTCGGGTCGTAATATTTTTCGTCGGGATTAAAAGCGGTGTGATCGGGATAGGCCTCACTGATAATTTCCATTACCCCGACAATGCCCGGGACTTTGGTATTGGAGTGATAGAAAAACGCCTGATCGCCGACCTGGAATTGATCCCGAAACATATTGCGCACCTGGTAGTTGCGAATACCGTCCCAATGGTCTTCGCCCTTGGGCTCCGCGGCCAGGTGATCGATGCCATAGACATCGGGTTCGGATTTCATCAGCCAATACGCCATGAGACTTACCGCGCGATGATTGCTGCTTAAATTAACCGGGCATTTTACCAGAAAATAATTTCACGATTGGTGACACAGGCATCAAGCGTAATATCCCAGGGATCGGCGGGTAATTGCGGGACTTTCTGACAGTCATGGGCAAGGCCGATTTTGTGCGGTGAGCGCATTCCCGCGCGGCCGGCGAGGGTGCGGTCATAAAACCCGCCGCCCATACCGAGTCGATGCCCCTCCGCGTCAAAACCCACCAGCGGCATGATCAGCAGATCAAGCGCGGCGACGGGCAGCACGGTACTGCCCGCGCGCAGCGGCTCCGGGATGCCCAGCAGCCCGGGCTTTAATGGCTCGCCGGGGCGATAGCGCCGGAATACCAGATGCCCGGATGCCATGGCCGCCCGTCGGCCGGCCGCCTCGCGTGGCGGGCGGATGACCGGCAGATAGACGCGTTTGCCCGCCTGCCAGGCGGCCACGAAGAGTGCTCGGGTGTCGATTTCGCCATCGGCGGGGAGATACAGCGCGACTGAGCGGGCGGTCTGCCAGAGACGGGTGGCCAGAAGCCGGCGGGCGGCTTCTTCAGCGGCCTGTGCCGCTGCCTGTGGGCTGATGCCACGACGGGCGGCGCGCAATGCGCGGCGCAGATCAGCTTTGCTGGTCATCAATGGGCTCCCACAGCGCCGTTCGGGCAACGCCCTTGAACCCTCTGGTTCAGGTCGGGGAAGGCGAATGGCCCCTTAGGCTTTCCGCCTGTCGCGGACATGCACACCAAGGCCACTTACGACCCTTCCCCTGAGGCGTTTGATTGTAGGCTCAAGAATGCTGATAGCCCGGTGTCGAACGCCGCAGGAAACCCACCTACAGTCTGCATACCGCAGGCGGAGGCGTCTACCTTATTTTGCGCGATCTTCACCTTCGAGAAAGGCATCAATGCGTTGATTGAGACTGGAGAGCCGATCACCGATGGCCTCGGCACCGGCGGCCTCGCCCTGGGCCTGCAGCATGTCGTGGGTGATATTGAGTGCCGCCATAATCGCAATCCGGTCGATGCCCACGACATTGCCGCCATCGCGGATCTCACGCATGCGCGCGTCGAGCTGACGGGCCGATTCCAGCAGCCCCTCGCGCTCCTCCGGCGGTGCGGCCACCATGAATTCGCGATCGAGAATATGCACACGCACCGGCTCGCTCATCAGCCCTCCTCCAATGCCTTGAGCCGGCCGATCATCGCCTCGATGCGGGCCCGCGCGGTTTCGTTCTTATCGAGCAGCGCGGCACGCTCGGCATTGAGCTGCTCCTGGGATTGCAGCAGCACCCGGTTTTCATCGCGCAGCTGCTCGCAGCGGCGCATGAGTGCTTCCACGCGCTGTTCCAGCTGAATGACTTGTTCGGTAACGGAATCAACCACTTGAAACGCCCCCGTCAGATGGGTTGGAGACTAGCACGAATGCTAGAATGATGCCCATGAAAGATCACGAACGTTATCTCACGGTCACCGCAGCGCTCGAGGGTGTCGAGGCGACGGTCTCCGCCCCGGAAGCCCAGGGCATGCTCTGCGGGCTTTTCTGCGCACCCGAAGCCCCCGAGGCTGCCCGCTGGATGGCGCAGGTGCTCGATGGCCTGGCTCCGAAGGGCGAGCCCGCCCGCGAAATCCTCGAGGCCCTGACCGAGCTCTACCACGACACCCGGGAGCGGCTCGAGAACGACACGCTGGAGTTTGACCTGCTGCTGCCCGATGACGAGGCCGAGCTCAGTGCCCGGGCGAGAGCGCTTGGGCAGTGGTGCGAGGGGTTTTTGTACGGCCTGGGGCTTGCCGGCACGCATGACCCGGCCAGGCTGCCCAAAGAGGCCAACGAGCTCGTTAATGACCTTACCGAAATTGCCCGCATCGATGACGATATCGAAGCCGATGAAGATGGCGAAATCGCTTATACCGAGCTCGTTGAGTATCTGCGCGCGGCCCTGTTGCTGATGCGTGAGCACACGGCACTGCCCTCCTCGGCCCGGCCGGTGGAATCGGGAACTGCGCCCGGCTCGGACTTTCTACATTGATCATGGATAAGCGTGAATACCAACGCCGGCGCGAGACGCTGATGCAGCACATCGGTGAGGACGGCATGGCAGTGTTGTCGGCCGCACCGGAGCGCCCGCGCAACCGCGATGTGCATCATCCCTACCGCCAGGACAGCGACTTCTGGTATCTCACCGGCTTTACCGAGCCGGATGCCGTCGCCGTTTTTGTGCCCGGCCGCGAGCAGGGACAGTACATTCTGTTCTCGCGCGAGCGCGATGCCGAGCGTGAGACCTGGGAAGGCCGGACCATCGGCCAGGACGCCGCGGTCAGCGAGTACGGCGCCGATGATGCCTTCCCCATTGATGATATTGACGAGATCCTGCCCGGGCTCATGGAAGGCCGGGACAAGGTCTACTGCGCCATGGGCGCGGACCCGGATTTTGACCAGCGCCTGATCGGCTGGGTGAACGCCCTGCGCGCCCGGGCCCGAGCCGGTGTGAAGGCGCCGCTTGAGTACGTCTCGCTGGAGCATATCGTCCATGAAATGCGGCTGGTGAAGTCGAAGGCCGAAGTCGCCCTGATGCGCGAGGCCGCCAGAGTGACGGCCGCGGCCCACGAGCGGCTTTTGGGTGTGATCCGGCCCGGGCTTTTTGAATATCAGGTGGAAGCCGAGCTTTTGTATGACTTCCGTCGCCACAATGGCGAGCCCGCTTACCCGATCATCGCCGGCAGTGGCGCGAATGCCTGTGTCCTGCATTACATCAGTAACAGCGATGAGCTGGCCGAGGGTGATCTGATCCTGATTGATGCCGGTGTCGAGATGAATGGCTATGCGGCGGATATCACGCGCACCTTTCCGGTGAGCGGGCGGTTTACCGAGGAACAGCGGCTGATCTATCAGCTGGTGCTGGACGCCCAACGCGCCGCATTGGCCGAAGTGCGCCCGGGTAATCACTGGAACGCCGCGCATGAGGCCGCCACCCGGGTACTGGCCGAGGGCATGGTGGAGCTGGGATTGCTCAGCGGCAGCGTCGATGAAGTCATTGAGTCCGGTGACTACCGGCAGTTTTTTATGCACCGGACCGGCCACTGGCTGGGCATGGATGTGCATGATGTGGGTGATTACAAGGTGGATGGCCACTGGCGCGAGCTCGAACCCGGCATGGCGCTGACAGTGGAGCCTGGCCTGTACATCCCGCCCGGCAGCGATGTCGATCCGCGCTGGCAGGGCATTGGCGTGCGGATTGAGGATAACTGCGTGATCACCCGCGATGGCCATGAAAACCTGACCGAGGCCGCGCCGAAGAGTATCGAGGCGATTGAAGCGGCGATGGGCGGTGGTTGAGATGAGTGGCGCGGGTCTTTGCCGGGACGGCAGCGATTTTGATGTTGTGATTGCCGGTGGCGGGCTGGTGGGGGCGAGCCTGGCGGTCGCGCTGCGCGGCAGCGGGCTGTCGGTGGCCGTTGTTGAGCCGGTGGAGCCGGCGGCGGACTCCCAGCCCAGTTTTGATGACCGGCAAACGGCGCTGGCGCCCACCTCGCGGCGGTTTTTTCAGAATCTTGGTCTGTGGGAGGCAATTGAGCCGGGTGTCGCGGCCATCCAGCAGATTCATGTCTCGGATCGCGGTCATGGTGGATTTACCCGGCTGAATGCCGCCGAAGAAGGCCTGCCGGCGCTCGGGCATGTGGCGCCCAATCGCGTGCTCGGCGCGGCATTGCGGCCGGCGATGGAAGCAGCCGCGACGGTGTTCTGTCCGGCGGAGATTGTGGATACCGAGTTGGTTTATGGGGTGGGGGCTGAAGCGCCGGTGCCGGCTACGGCCGCGGCGTCGGCTGGTCCGGCCCGGGTTGGCGGGGACTCTGCGCCGGGGGTCAGTGATGCAAGGCCGGTAGCGCGCA
>CAJXNJ010000062.1 GCA_913057145.1 uncultured Ectothiorhodospiraceae bacterium | reverse complement strand
ATCACCCGCAGGCCCTGGTGCTCCCGCAGCGCCCGGGCCACGGCCTCGGTGGTGGTGCCAAGCGTGATGTAGAGCGAGGCCTGGTCCGGGATGCGCGCGGCAATCGCCGCGGCAATGCGCTCCTTGGCCTCGGGATGGAGGATCTGCCGGGCCTGATAGGCAACGTTCTCAACACTGGAGGGCAGGCCGGCGCCACCATGATAGCGACGCAGAAAACCGGCATCGCAGAGCGCATTGATATCGCGCCGGATGGTCTGGGCGGTGACCGAGAAATGCTGGGCGAGCTCCTCGACCGAGACAAATCCCTTCTCCTGCACCAGGCTCAGCATCGCCTGCTGCCGGCGATTGAGCGCGATGGATGCTGCCTCCTCGGCCATCGCCGTGCCCTCCATTTTTTCGGAATTGAACATCTTGCTTGACTTTTTTGTTCGGGATTTGATCATACCCGCATAGAATGATGACGCAATAATCACCGGAGGAGGGCATCGGCATGGCTGAGCGCGACGGCATTCTGGCCATCGATCAGGGGACTACCAGCTCGCGGGCAATCGTTTTTGATCTCGACGGCAGGATCATTGCCACCGCCCAGCGCGAATTCCCTCAGCACTACCCGCAGGGCGGCTGGGTGGAGCACGACCCCAAGGACCTCCTCGACTCCACCCTCGAGACCAGCACCAAGGCCTTGAAAGCAGCCAAGGCAGCGGGAGTGCATGCCCGCACCATCGGCATCACCAACCAGCGCGAAACCACCATCGTCTGGGATCGGGCCACCGGCGAGCCGATTCACAATGCCATTGTCTGGCAGGACCGCCGCACCGCCGAGCGCTGCGCGGCACTGAAATCCGCCGGCCACGAGGCCATGGTGGCCGAGCGCACCGGGCTGCTGCTCGACCCCTATTTCTCGGCCACCAAAATCGCCTGGATTCTCGATAACGTCGCTGGCGCCCGCGAACGCGCGGAGCGCGGAGAGCTTGCCTTTGGCACGGTGGATACCTGGCTTTTATGGAAGCTCACCGGCGGCCGGAGCCATGCCACCGATGCCACGAATGCCTCCCGCACCCTGCTTTTCGATATCCACCGACAGTGCTGGGATGACGAGCTGCTGGCGCTGTTCAACATTCCAGCAGCCATCCTGCCTGAGGTATTGGATAGCGCCGCGGATTTCGGAGTCACGGATGACAGCGTCCTGGGACAGGCCCTGCCGGTGGGTGGGATCGCAGGCGATCAGCACGCCGCCATGGTCGGGCAGTGCTGTTTTACCCCGGGCATGATCAAGAGCACCTACGGCACCGGCTGTTTTGCGCTCATGAATACCGGTGATGAAGCCGTGCCCTCGAGCAACCGGCTACTGACCACCACCGCCTATCGGGTGAATGGACGCGCTACCTATGCCCTCGAAGGGGCGATTTTCATTGCCGGGGCCGCCATTCAATGGCTTCGCGATGAGCTCGGCATTATCGCGCATGCCTCGCAGAGTGAGGGCCTTGCCAACGACGCCGAAGCCGAGGGGCTTTATCTGGTGCCGGCGTTTACCGGACTCGGCGCGCCCTGGTGGGATCCCAACGCCCGCGGCGCGATATTTGGGCTTACCCGCAACACCGGTGTTGCGGAGTTTGTTCACGCCGCATTGGATTCGGTCTGCCTGCAGACAGGAGACCTCCTGGAGGCAATGGCCGGCGACTCCGGCACCGCCCAGGAAACCCTGCGGGTGGACGGCGGAATGGTCGCCAATAACTGGTTGCTGCAGCGCCTCGCCGATCTCACCGGTCTCGCCGTCGAGCGCCCGGAAGTCATTGAGACGACAGCCCTGGGCGCGGCCTATCTGGCCGGCCTGCAGCAGGGCCTCTACAACTCGCTGGAGGATCTGCAGTCGCAATGGTCGCTTAACCAGCGCTTCGAGCCGGCCATCTCGCGATCGGCCCGTGAGCATATCGTCGAGGGCTGGCATGATGCGGTGCGCCGGACGCTGACAACACCGCAATAGCGCCCGGAGCGATGCATGGCCAGTGCGGCCTGCAGCAGGCTATCATGGCCTTTTGACCGGAGGACTCCATGCAATATCTCCACACCATGGTGCGCATCAGCGATATCGATGAGTCCCTGCGTTTCTACTGCGGCCTGCTCGGCATGGAAGAGATCAGCCGCCGCGACAGTGAGCAGGGCCGCTTTACATTGATCTTTCTCGCGGCACCGGCGGATACCGAGCGCGCCCGCTCGGAAGACCGCGCACCGATGCTTGAGCTCACCTACAACTGGGACCCGGAGACCTACAGTGGCGGGCGCAATTTCGGCCATCTCGCCTATCGGGTGTCCGATATCTACGGGCTTTGTCAGCGCCTCATGGACAATGGCGTGACCATTAACCGCCCGCCCCGCGACGGTCATATGGCCTTTGTGAAGTCACCTGACGGGATCTCCATTGAGCTTTTGCAAAAGGGTGAAGCCCTGCCGCCACAGGAGCCCTGGGTGTCGATGCAGAATACGGGGAGCTGGTAATGACCGCCGTTGGCA
The DNA here is from genome assembly GCA_913057145.1 of uncultured Ectothiorhodospiraceae bacterium. GTDB lineage: Bacteria > Pseudomonadota > Gammaproteobacteria > Nitrococcales > Nitrococcaceae > Spiribacter. Next base: position 2,769 of record CAJXNJ010000062.1, on the reverse strand, counting down.
AACGGCCCATGGATAACCGGCGGGCCGATCTGATCGGGCTTGCCGGCTGGACGCTGCTGGTGGTGATTGCGGCGATGGGCGGCATCCTGAGCCCGCCCGGCGAGTGGTACGCGGGGCTTACCAAGCCACCACTCACCCCACCCAATCTGCTCTTCCCGATTGCCTGGACGCTGCTCTATGCAATGATGATCGCCGCTGCCTGGCAGGTCTGGCGCAGGATCGGGCTGCGCTCAGGGCTCGCCGTGTTGCTGCCCTTTGTCGCCCAGCTCGGCGCCAACGGGCTCTGGAGCATTCTGTTTTTCCAGTGGCATCGCCCGGATCTGGCCTTGGTTGATCTGGTGGTGCTCTGGACGCTGGTGGCGCTCACCCTGCTGCGCTTTCATCGCGTTCATCCACCGGCCGCCTGGCTGCTGGTCCCGTATCTCTTCTGGATCAGCTATGCCGCCTATCTGAATATCGGAATCATTCTTCTCAACGGCCCGGCACCGCCGGGCTGAGCCTGAGCGCTGTCGGACCTCAGCCCTTCTCGATACGCTCGCGCCACTCGGCTTCAGAGAACTCCAGGCCCTCCCGCTCCCAGGGCGGGACCGGGGTGAACACCTCGACCAGGAAGTCGACGAAAGCGCGGACTTTGCGGGAGAGGTGCCGGCGGTGCGGGTAGATGAGGAAGTAAGCCGAGGACTCATGCGGGTACTGCGGCAGCACCGGGACCAGATCACCCCGGCGTATGGCCGGCATCACCAGCCAGGTGGAAAGCCTGGCAAGCCCGACGCCGGCAAGCGCGGCTTCATACAGCGCATCGGCGGTATTGGCGCGGAAATTACCCTTGACGTGCAACACCCGATGGCCATGTTCGGCATCCTCAAAGGCCCAGTCGTTGAACTGCGAGACCTCGTAGAGCGTGAGGCAGTTGTGATCGAGCAGCGCCTCTGGCGTGCGCGGCTTGCCGTACTGTTCGATATAACTCGGTGAGGCGCAGATGATACGGCGGTTGACGCAGAGCCGGCGGGCAATCACCGACGGGTCTTCCATCTGCTCACGCCACTGAATGGCGACATCAATGCCCTCTTCAATCAGATCGACATGCCGGTCGGTGAGCTCAAACTCAATGTTCAGATCCGGATAGCGCTCGAGGAATTCATTGATCCGCGGCAGCACTTCAACCCGGCCAAAGGCCACGGTCGCCGCCACACGCAATGTCCCGCGCGGGTTTTCATTGAGCGCGGTAACGGCCTCTTCAGCCTCTTCAATCTCCTGGATGATACGCGCGCATCGCTCGTAGTAGGCATGCCCGACCTCGGTGAGACTCACCCGACGGGTGGTGCGGTTGAAAAGCCGCACCCCCAACCGGTCTTCAAGCCGACGAATCTGCTTGCTGACCGCTGAGGGAGTCAGGTCCAAATCGCGCGCGGCCGCCGAGAAGCTGCCCTTCTCGACAGAGCGCACAAACATATGCATTTCCGCGGCACGATCCATGCTCTCACCTATGACAAATTGTCATTAATAATTTTCCGAACTGACGGATTATCTTTTCTGAGGAACAGCTTATGCTCTATCTCCAATGAAAACCAGTTCAGGAGATCAATGATGAAGACCCGAGAGATCACCCCAGCAGAAATTGATGCCGCGCTCAAGCAGGCCGAGATTATTCGAAGCGCCTATATCGCCGGTGCCTGCAAGACGATGGTCAAGCGTATTCGTGAAGGCCTTGCCGACCGCCAGGCAGCGCGTCACGGGCTCGCCAGCCAGCACTGAGCAGGGCTTCTACAGCCCCAATCCCCGCAGCGCCCAGAGCCCGAGCATACCGGCAACAAGCGTCGCGACGGTGCCCTGCGTCCGCCAGGCCACCGCACCTGCCAGCAGCCCGGCCGCGAGCCGGGCGCCATCCACCGAACCATCCGCCTGCCACTGCATCAGCCCCGGTAGCACCAGGGCCGCGAATACCGCCGGCGGCACATAGTTAAGCGCTCGACGGACCAGATCGGGCATGGGCAGGCTGCGGCCAAAAAGCAGAAAGGACCCGCGCCAGAAAAACGTCCCCAGGCCGATAATCAGTACAGCCAACCACAACGGATCAATCACGGCGCCACCCACGCTCGGCGAGCACGCCGGCAGCAATACCCACCAGTGCCCCGATGGTAAGCCCAAGGCCCGCGGGCAGTCCGCGGCCCATTACCGAGAGACTACCCGCCACCACGGCGGCCACCAGCGCCGGGCGGCTTTTAATTGACATCACCAGAAGCGCGAGGAAGATCAGCGGCACGATAAAGCCAAGCTCCCACTCCGGTGGCAGAGCTGTCCCCGCCCAATAGCCAAACGCCGTTGCGAACTGCCAGACCGTCCACAGCGGCAGCGCCACACCCAGATAAAACCAATGGTTGTATTGCGGCGCCTCACTCTCCATCACCCGTGGCAGGGTCAGGGCGTAAGCCTGGTCAGTCAGAATATAGGCCATGAACCCGCGCCAGCCGGCCGGTAAATGATGAAAATGCGGTGCAATATGAGCGCTGTACATCAGCATGCGCAGATTGATCAAAAGCGCCGTTAACACCACGATCGGCAAGACGGCCCCGGCATCCAGCAACTGAATGGCGGCGATCTGCGAAGCCCCGGCGAAGATCACAATGGACATCGCCTGGGTGAGGGCATAGCCAAGCCCCGCATCCAGCCCCGCTACACCCGCAGTGACACCGAAGGGAATAATGGCGGCCACCATGGGGGTAACCGCTCGCAGGCCCTGAGCAACGGCACGTCGACGTTGCGGCATAT
>CAJXNJ010000061.1 GCA_913057145.1 uncultured Ectothiorhodospiraceae bacterium | reverse complement strand
ATGAATGTGGTGATCTCGCTGACCGTTGCATTGCCAGCGGCCTATGCGTTCTCGCGCTACAACTTCCTCGGTGACAAGCATCTTTTCTTCTGGCTGCTGACCAACATCATGGCGCCACCAGCGGTGTTCCTGTTGCCGTTCTTCGAGCTCTATCAGAGCGTCGGTATTTACGACACTCATATTGCGGTTGCGCTCGCGCATACGCTTTTCACCGTGCCGCTGGCAGTCTGGATCCTTGAGGGCTTCATGTCCGGCGTGCCGAAGGAGATTGACGAGACCGCTTATCTGGATGGTTATTCCTGGCCGCGGTTTTTCATCACGATCTTCCTGCCGCTGATCCGCTCCGGTGTCGGTGTGACGGCGTTTTTCTGCTTCATGTTCTCGTGGGTCGAGCTGCTGCTGGCCCGCACACTGACCTCGGTTGAGGCTAAGCCGATTGCGGTGACCATGACCCGGACAGTGGGTGCTTCGGGACTCGATTGGGGCCTGCTGGCGACAGCGGGTGTGCTGACGCTTGTGCCGGGGACGCTTGTGATCTGGTTTGTCCGCAAACACATCGCCCGTGGCTTTGCCCTGGGCCGGGTCTGATCGGAGAGCGGTGCCATGAATTTTAGTGATTTCAGTCTCGAGTGGATGGCCTGGACCCAGCCGGTTGCGATCTTCTTTGCCAGTATCGCCATCATGCTGGTGGTCTTCGGCATTCTGCAGGTGGTCTACCCCACGCATGAGCGCCGGGGTTTTCTGCCGGTGCCCACCACGCGGGGCGATCGACTTTTTATGAGTCTGCTCGGTGCGGCTTATATCCATCTCATCTGGCTGGCGTTCAGTGATGCCAGTCTTTTGATTGCCTCAGGCATCGCCGCTGTGTACGCAGCGGTGATGATGCGCTGGGGCTGACCCAATGGCAGGTGACGTTGCGCCTTGCCTGTTTTGAATCAGACAAGTGCCGGATGGGCCGGTGCCGCTGTCTGCCAGCAACGGGATGTAGGATCCCCTCCAGGAGGAGAACGAAATGACAAAGCATAAAAACGCCATGCGGCCATGGACTGCACTGGCAGTTGCTGCTGCTCTGGGTGTCGGTGGACTGGGCAGCGCCCAGGCAGCGACCGCAGAGCAGATGGCCGCCGCTGAAAAATGGGTGGAAGAATTCCAGCCCTCGACCCTGAGCCGCGAGGAGCAGCTTGAGCAGCTCGAGTGGTTCATCGATGCGGCGGAGCCTTTCCGCGGCATGGATATTTCGGTGGTTTCCGAGACGATCGCGACACACGAGTATGAGGCCAGCGTTCTCGCCGAGGCCTTCTCGGAGATGACCGGCATCAACCTCACCCACAACCTCATTGGCGAGGGTGATGTGATCGAAGCGCTGCAGACCGAAATGCAGTCCGGTGAGAGCATCTACGACGGGTACGTCAATGATGCCGACCTGATCGGCACCCACTACCGTTATGGCCAGGTGATCCCGCTCTCCGACTATATGGCCGGCGAAGGCGCTGATGTCACCTCGCCGTATCTGGATCTCGATGACTTCATCGGTCTCGATGCGGTCACCGCCCCGGACGGCAAGATGTATCAGCTTCCCGACCAGCAGTTCGCCAACCTCTACTGGTTCCGCTATGACTGGTTCCAGCGTGAAGATCTGCAGGCGCAGTTCCAGGACATCTACGGCTACGAGCTGGGTGTGCCTGTTAATTGGTCCGCCTACGAGGATATTGCGGAGTTCTTTACCGAGCATGTCGGTCAAATCGACGGTCAGACGGTCTACGGTCACATGGACTACGGTAAGAAGGATCCGTCTCTTGGCTGGCGCTTTACCGACGCATGGCTTTCGATGGCCGGTGCCGGTGATCAGGGACTGCCCAATGGCCTGCCCGTTGATGAGTGGGGCATTCGCGTTGAAGACTGCCATCCGGCTGGATCCAGCGTGACCCGTGGCGGTGCCGTGAACGGCCCGGCCGCAGTTTATGCGCTGACCAAGTACATCGACTGGCTGGGTGCTTATGCACCACCGGAAGCTTCGGGCATGACCTTCTCGGAGGCCGGTCCGGTCCCCGCGCAGGGTCAGATTGCTCAGCAGATTTTCTGGTACACCGCTTTCACCGCCTCAATGGTCGAAGAGGGCCTGCCTGTCGTGAATGCCGATGGCACGCCGAAATGGCGGATGGCTCCCTCGCCGCATGGCCCGTACTGGGAAGACGGTATGAAGGTCGGTTATCAGGACATCGGTTCCTGGACTTTCTTTGAGCACGCCGATCCAGACCGTCGCAAGGCTGCCTGGCTGTATGCGCAGTTTGTAACTTCCAAAGTGGTCTCACTGAAGAAGTTCCACGAGGGGCTCACGCCAATCCGTCAGTCCGACATCATGCATGAGTCGATGACCGAGCGGGCACCGGAATTGGGTGGTCTGGTCGAGTTCTATCGCAGTCCGGATCGGGTGATGTGGACGGATACGGGCACCAACGTGCCGGATTATCCGCGTCTGGCCCAGCTGTGGTGGTCCAATGTGGCCGCGGCCGTTACCGGTGAGGTGACTCCGCAGGAGGCCATGGACAACCTGGCCCGTGAACAGGACCGCGTTATGGAACGCCTCGAGCGTGCCGGTGTGCAGGAAGTCTGCGGACCGCAGCTGAACGAGGAGCGTGATGCTGAGTACTGGTTCAACCAGCCGGGTGCACCGAAGGCACCGCTCGACAACGAAAAGCCGCAGGGCCAGACCGTGCCTTACGACGAGCTTGTCGCAAGCTGGCGGGCGAGCATGTAAGCGCGACTTCTCCTGAGAAGTTGAGAAAGGGGCCTGCGGGCCCCTTTTTTTATCTGTCATGAGGCTTGACCTACCCCCCAGGGGGAGGGGTAGGCTGATAGCCATGAATGACAGTACCGAGAAAACCGAAGAAATCACCCTGACCCTAAGCGGCGTGACCTGCGGCGGTTGTGTCTCTCGCGTTGAGAAAGCACTCGCCGGTGTGGAAGGTGTCGAGGACGCCAGTGTCAATCTGAGCATGGGCACCGCCCGTGTCCTTTATGCCCCGCAGAAGACCAACGCTGATGCCATGATCGCGGCCGTTGAATCGGCCGGCTATGGCGCCGAGGCGCCCGATGAAGACACCGACGCCGGCGATGAAAAGGCAACCGGGCCGGATGCCGAGCAGCAGGCCCTGCGCCGACAGGTGCTGCTGGCAGCCGTGTTCACCCTGCCGCTTGTGATTATCGCCATGGGCCGCCATGTGCCGGGTGGGCATGAGCTCTTCCACCAGTGGCTGCCCGAGCGCGCCTGGATTGCGCTTGAGTGGGTGCTCGCGACACCGGTGGTTTTCTGGGCCGGGCGGCGCTTTTTCACCCAGGGTTTTGCCGAGATGCGGCATCTGGCCCCGGCCATGAACAGTCTGGTGATGATTGGTGCGGGTGCCGCCTACCTCTACTCGCTGCTGGTGCTGCTGGTCCCCGGTATTTTTCCTGAGGGGACGGCCGGCAGTTATTTTGAAGCCTCGGGCGTGATCATCACCCTGATTCTGTTGGGCCGGTACCTCGAGCAGATTGCCCGCGGCCGGACTTCACAGGCCATTAAGCGGCTGTTGCGCCTGCAGTCGCGTACCGCCCGCGTGCTGCGCGATGGCGAGCCGGTTGAAGTGGATATCGACGAGGTTCGCCAGGGGGATGAGGTTCTGGTCAGGCCCGGTGAGCGCATTCCGCTGGATGGCGAGGTCATCGATGGTCAGTCCCGGGTGGATGAATCCATGATTTCCGGCGAGCCGGTGCCGGTGGCAAAGGCCGTTGGTGATGAGCTCGTCGCCGGTACGGTCAATGGCCAGGGGTCGCTCACTTTCCGGGTAACGCGCACCGGCAAGGATACGGTGCTCTCGCAGATTATTGAGATGGTCGAGCGCGCTCAGGCCGAGAAGCCGCCGATTCAGCAGCTTGCTGATCGCATTGCCGGTGTGTTCGTGCCGATCGTGCTGGTGGTGGCCGCGGTCACGGCCATCATCTGGCTTTCGATCGGGCCGGATCCGGTGCTCTCTTATGCCTTTGTCGCCACGGTCAGCGTGCTTTTGATCGCCTGCCCCTGCGCCATGGGGCTTGCCACTCCGACCGCGGTCATGGTGGCCACCGGCAAGGGCGCGGAAAAAGGCATCCTGCTGCGCCGTGGGGCGGCACTGGAGTCCCTGGCCCGGGCCGATACGGTGGTGCTGGATAAAACCGGGACGTTGACGCTGGGCACACCCAGGCTGACGGATCTGGAAGTGGCCATGGGCAGCGAGGATGAGACCCTGGCATTAATGGCAGCGGTGGAGTCACACAGTGAACACCCCATCGGCATGGCCATTGTGGCTGCTGCAAAGGAGCGCGGACTCGATATACCGGCCGTGCATGAATTCGATGCCATCACCGGTCATGGCGTGACCGGGCAGGTGGACGGGCGTTATGTCCATGTCGGGGCCGGGCATTACATGGAATGGCTTGGCGTCGATACCACGGCGGTGGCGGATGTCGTTGAGCGTCTCGCCGCCGAGGCAAAGAGCCCGATTTATATCTCCGCCGATGGTCAGTTGCTCGGTGTCGCGGCGGTTGCGGACCCGGCACGAGCAGAGAGCGCCATGGTCATCGCTGAGCTCAAGCGGCTCGGGTTGCGGGTGGCCATGGTGACCGGTGATCAGCAGGCGACGGCCGAGGCGCTCGCCGGGCAGCTCGGCATCGATGAGGTAATGGCCGGTGTTCTGCCCGATGGTAAGGCCCGCGAAGTTCAGCGTCTGCAATCGCAGGGCGAGCGCGTGGTTTTCGTTGGCGATGGAATTAACGATGCCCCGGCGCTGGCGCGGGCTGATATCGGCATTGCCATTGGCACCGGCACGGATGTCGCCATAGAGGCCGGTGATGCGGTGCTGATGCGCGCCGACCTGCACGGCCTGCTCGATGCCGTGGTGCTCGCCCGACGCACCCATCGCACCATCCAGGGCAACTTTGTCTGGGCCTATGGCTATAACGTTTTATTGATTCCGGTGGCAGCGGGGCTGCTTTTCCCGCTGACCGGCTGGTTGCTCAATCCCATGGCGGCCGCCGCGGCGATGAGTCTCTCAAGCCTTTTTGTACTGACCAACTCACTGCGCCTGCGGCGCTTCCAGCCCAACCAGCATCACAAGGAGGTGGCCGATGGCCAACCCGACGCAATGCCAGCTCGCTCTTGACCCGGAGGTGCGCGATGCCGCGCGCCAGCGGCTCGCCTCCATTCGCGGCCATGTCGAGGGCATCGTGCGCATGCTAGAGCGCGAGGATGTCTACTGCGTGGATGTCCTGCGCCAGCTAAAGGCCGTCGACGGGGCGCTTGCCAAGGTGGGTGATGCCGTCCTGCGCAGCCATCTGCACCATCATGTCACCAGCGCCAGCGAACGCGGCGACGCCAACCGCATGGTCGATGAGCTCATGGAGAT
>CAJXNJ010000060.1 GCA_913057145.1 uncultured Ectothiorhodospiraceae bacterium | reverse complement strand
CAGGACCAGAAATAAATTTCGAGGTGTTCGGTGCGGGCAGCGCTAACTTCGGGGGCTACACGAAAATCGTTAGCGGTCAGCCAGCGGCTGCCGATGCGCACGCCGCCTGGGGCGCCGTGGCCAAGAATGTGAAGGCAGGTAATCGTCGGGTCGTTGAGAAGGGCCTGAAGCGCGGCGGATGGATCTTCATCACCGGCAACCAACGCGGGGTCTCGGACATCGCTGCTTAATCCGTGAAGAAGCGTGTCGGCCTGCTCAAGCATTGCATCCATAATCAATGCTTCGCGCTGGGTTTTTGCTCGCATCAGGACACCGGTTCCCCTACCAAAATATCGGTAGTGAAAAGATATTCCTTAATGAAACTGTCTGTCACCGACGCTAGCTAACATTTCCTTGCATTTCCTTGCATCAAAACCTGTCAGGCATCAATCAAGCGCCTATCCCACCCCTACCCCGGATCGAAGCGGACCACGTATACTCAACCCATGGCTGTCAACGCTCGCCCCTTCTGGCAACGCAAGACCCTCGCTGAGCTATCCCCGCCCGAGTGGGAAGCGCTCTGCGATGGCTGCGGGCAGTGCTGCCGGCACAAGCTGGAAGATGCAGATACCGGCGAGGTTTACCCCACAAAGATCGCCTGCCAGTTACTGGATACCCAGAGCTGTCGGTGTACGGACTACGCCAATCGGCACCAGACGGTGCCTGAATGCATCGAACTCACATCAAAGTCCATCAGTCGGTATCATTGGTTACCTGAGACCTGTGCCTATCGCCGTCTGGCTGAGGGCAAGGACCTGGACTGGTGGCATCCGCTGGTATCCGGTGACCCGAACACCGTGCATACCGCCGGGATCTCGGTGCAGGGGCAACTGATTAACGAGCTCGACCTCGCTGCGGATGCGGAGCTCGAGGATTATCTGGAGGAGTCGCCATGGACATGAGCGCCTACCCGCTGCTCGAGGGCATTGAAGAGCCGGCTCACCTGCGCGAGCTGCCACAAAGCCAGTTGCCGCGACTCACAAGCCAGTTGCGTGATTACTTACTCAACAGCGTCGCTCGCTCCGGTGGACACCTGGCGGCAGGCCTTGGCGCCATCGAATTGACCGTGGCCCTGCATTACGTCCTGAACACCCCCTACGACCGTTTGGTCTGGGATGTTGGCCATCAGTGTTACCCGCATAAAATCCTCACCGGCCGGCGGCGTGAGATCGGGCGTATCCGAAAGCTTGATGGGCCTGCGGGTTTCCCTGTCAGGGACGAAAGCCCCTACGACACCTTCGGCGTTGGCCACTCAAGCACCTCCATTAGCGCCGCACTCGGCATGGCATTGGCAGCCCGTAACAAAGGCGAGGCCCGCAAGACCTGCGCGGTCATTGGCGATGGCGGCCTGACTGCAGGCGAGGCGTTCGAGGCACTCAACCATGCCGGTGATGTCCGCCCCGATCTGATGGTTGTCCTCAATGACAACGAAATGTCGATCTCCGAGAATGTGGGCGCACTCAATAAGACCTTTGCCCGGCTGCTCTCGGGAGGCGTCTACGGCAACCTCCGCGAAGAGGCGAAAAATGTGCTCGAGCGAATGCCGGAGCCGATTCGCGAGTTCGCCAAGCAGGCCGAAGAACATGTCAAAGGCATGCTCGTCCCCGGCACCTTCTTTGAAGAGCTCGGCTTTCAGTATTTCGGCCCGGTTGATGGGCATGATGTCGATGCGCTGGTTGATGTGCTCTCTCGCCTGCGCGAGCTCGACGGGCCGCGCATCCTGCATGTGGTCACACGCAAGGGCAAGGGCTATGCCAAGGCCGAAGCCAACCCCATCGCCTACCATGGTGTAAAAGCCTTTGACCCGGCCACCGGGCTTAAGTCCTCCAGCACACCGGCACCGCTCACCTACACCGATGTATTCAGCCAGTGGCTTTGTGACATGGCCGAGCAGGAACCCCGGCTCTGGGGTATCACCCCCGCCATGCGCGAAGGCTCCGGGCTGGTGGAGTTTGCCAAGAAATTCCCGGACCGCTATCTCGACACCGCGATTGCCGAGCAGCATGCGGTAACACTTGCCGGCGGCCTTGCTTGTGAGGGTGAGAAACCGGTTCTTGCGATCTATTCAACATTCCTGCAGCGCGGATACGACCAATTGATTCATGACATCGCGCTACAGAACCTGCCCGTCGTCTTTGCGCTCGACCGCGCGGGGCTGGTTGGGGCCGATGGCGCCACGCATCATGGTGCGTTCGACTACAGCTACATGCGCTGCCTGCCCAACATGACAGTCATGGCGCCCGCCGATGAACGCGAGTGCCGGCAGATGCTCTCAACCGGGCTTACCATCGATGGGCCGAGCTCGGTGCGCTATCCGCGAGGCCGCGGACCGGGTGTGACGCCAGAGAAGAGCCTGGAGACACTTCCCATCGGCAAGGCCGAAGTCCGTCGTGAAGGCAAAAAGGTGGCGTTGCTCGCCTTTGGCACGATGGTAGAGCCGGCAGAAATCATTGCCGAAGAACTCGATGCGACAGTCGTTAACATGCGCTTTGTCAAACCGCTTGACGAAGCCCTGATTAAAGAGATCGCCGAGCGGCACGAGAAGCTCATCACGATTGAGGAGAATGTCATCGCCGGTGGCGCGGGTAGCGCGGTCGCCGAGGCGCTCTCTGCCATGGGGATTGAGCGGCCGCTCCTTCATATCGGACTGCCCGATAGCTTTGTCCATCATGGTGAGCGCGATGAGCAGCTTGAGCTCGTCGGCCTCGATAGCAATGGCATTCGCAGTCGGATTACGAACTGGCTTAACCTGGAGGTTGCCAGCCCCGCCACCACCCAGTAGGGTTTCGGCTTTCCCTCGCACATAAGTACTTATGAACCAACAATCCAGCTATAACTACGACGAATTGATTGCCTGCGGTCACGGCGAGCTCTTTGGCCCCGGCAACCCGCAGCTTCCGGTGCCGAACATGCTCATGTTCGATGCCATCACCCATATCGATGAGACCACCGGAGAACACGGCAAAGGCCTGATCCAGGCCGAGCTCGCGGTCCATCCGGATCTTTGGTTCTTTGGCTGCCATTTCCCGGGCGACCCGGTGATGCCGGGCTGCCTTGGCCTCGATGCGCTCTGGCAGCTGCTGGGGTTTTATCTCGGCTGGGTGGGCGGCACCGGCAAGGGCCGTGCGCTTGGCTGTGGGGAAGTCAAGTTCACCGGACAGATCCTACCGACCAATCATCGGGTAAAATATCGGCTGGATGTGAAACGCGTCATTAAACGCCGGCTCTACATGGGTATTGCCGATGGCGAGGTGGACGTCGATGGCGAGGTGATCTATCGAGCGATGGATCTGCGCGTTGGCCTGTTTCAGAATCCGCAAACCAGTCTCTAGATAAGGAGGGTTTCACGGTGCGTCGAGTAGTAGTGACCGGCATGGGTATTGTCTCCTGCCTTGGCAACGATTTGGCGACCGTGACACGCGCGCTGCGCGAAGGTCACTCAGGCATCCGGTTCAAGGATGACTACGCGGAATACGGTTTGCGCAGTCAGATCGCCGGCCAGACGGATATCGATCTAGACGCGGCAATACCGCGCCGGGCACGGCGTTTTATGGGGGATGCGGCTGGCTTTGCCTATGTGGCGATGGAACAGGCCATCGAACAGTCTGGCCTCAGCGCAGAGCAGGTCTCCAACCCGCGCACCGGGCTTATCGTCGGCTCCGGTGGTGCTTCGACAGAGAATGTAGTGAAAGCCGCCGACATCCTGCGTGAACGCGGCGTGCGCAAAATCGGCGCTTTCGCCGTGCCCAAGGTGATGGGCAGCACCACATCGGCCTGTCTTGCAACGCCCTTTGAGATCAAGGGCGTGAACTACAGCATCTCTTCGGCCTGCGCGACCAGCGCCCACTGCATTGGTGCAGCAATGGAGCAGATTCAGCTCGGCAAGCAGGATGTGGTCTTTGCCGGTGGCGGTGAGGAAGAGCATTGGTCGCTGACGATGCTGTTTGACGCCATGGGTGCGCTTTCCACCAGCTACAACGAAACGCCTGAGAAGGCCTCGCGGCCATTTGATAAGGACAGAGACGGCTTTGTCATCGCAGGCGGCGCCGGGATGCTGGTACTGGAGTCGCTGGAGCACGCTCAGGCGCGCGATGCCGAAATCATTGCCGAGCTGGTCGGCTATGCCGCCACCTCCGATGGCTATGACATGGTGGCCCCGTCCGGCGAAGGCGCAGAGCGCTGCGTCGCACAGGCTCTCGCAATGTCAGAGCCCGGACGCGAAGTCAGCGTTGATTACATCAATGCCCATGGCACCAGCACGCCGGCTGGCGATATTACCGAGCTCAAGGCGCTGCAGTCCGTCTTCGGCGAATCCATGCCACCGGTCTCCTCGACCAAGTCGCTCACCGGGCATTCGCTGGGCGCTGCGGGCGTGCAGGAAGCGATTTACTCCCTTCTCATGCAACAGGGCAACTTCATTGCCGCAACGGCTAATGTGGAGAACATCGACCCGGAAGCCGAGGGTTTCCCGGTCGTCACCGAAACACTGACCGACCGGCAACTGGACCTGGTGCTCAGCAACAGCTTCGGCTTTGGCGGCACCAACGCTACCCTCGCCTTTCAGCGCTTTCGGAGCTGATTTACCCTTTTCGACCGTAGCGGATAATGACAGTTGAGTGACATGGCGTTGCCTTTGGTTATAAAACGCGGCTTAATGCCGGTAACAGATAACAAAGGGCGCGGGCATGAAATACTTGGCTATATCCGTTTTTAGCATTGTTCTGGGTGGTGCATGGAGTAATGCACCTGCCATTGACTGGCAGGCAGAACCCACCTACGGCACCATCACTCTCAAATCCGGTTTTCGCCCTGATCCGCATACCATGCCACTGGCCTCAGGCGGTGTTAATGACGCGTCGGTCCTCGGCTCTCCGTGCGCAGGGTTTATCGCCACAGCCCCTGATTATGATCTGAATTATGTCGGCGGGCCCTACAAACTCAGCATCTCGGCCGAATCCACCAGCGACACGACACTGGTTGTCTATGATGCAGCCGGAGTCTGGCACTGCAATGATGATTACTCCGCCGAATCCGGTCTTAACCCGGGTATTCTCTGGGAAGATCCACCGTCCGGTAACTACAATATCTGGCTTGGTAGCTATACGCGTGGCGATATGGCGAGCGCGACGTTGAGAATCTCTGAGGCTTCACCCACTTGGAGCGGTGCGGGGTCAAGCGTTGCGGCTATTGAGTGGGGTGACAACACGAGTCAGTGGGCAAATGATGGGGAATGTGATGACGATCGTTTTGCCGGTCCTGGCATGGCGGACATTCTGGTGCCCAGCGATCGCTTTCATGATGCCGGAGACTGTCGCCGACTCTACGAGGCTGGTTTGATTTATCTAAATTGAGTTGAAACCACCCTCATTCATGAGGTCCTGCCACCACTGCTCCGAGGCGACGGGGTTGGTGTCGA
>CAJXNJ010000059.1 GCA_913057145.1 uncultured Ectothiorhodospiraceae bacterium | reverse complement strand
TTGTCACCGAGGAAGTTGTAGCGCGAGAACGCATAGGCCGCTGGCAATGCAACGGTCAGCGAGATCACCACATTCATGAGCACATAGAGCGTCGAGTTGATGTATCCCGGATACCACGTCGGATCAGTAAAGATCTTAATGTAATTATCGACAGTGAGATTCTGTGGCCACAACGAAAAAGTCGAGAGTATCTCCTGGTTGGTCTTCAGCGACATCATGATCAGCCAATAGATGGGCAGCATCAAAAAGACCAGCCACAGGCCAAGGAAGATATAGCGTCGATTCGAACCCACGGCTTAACCCTCCCGGTCCATGTTGAGAATGGTCAGATAGAAGACGTAGCTGAAGAGCAGAATGATCAGGAAGTAGATCAGCGAGAATGCCGCTGCCGGTCCAAGATCAAACTGTCCCACCGCCATGGTGGTCAGGCTCTGGCTGAGGAACGTCGTCGAATTGCCCGGCCCGCCGCCGGTGAGCACAAAGGGCTCGGCGTAAATGCGGAAGCTGAAGATAAAACGCAGCAGAATGGCGATCAGCAGCACGCCCTTGAGCTTGGGCAGCTCAATGTAGCGGAACACCGCCCAGCGCGAGGCACCATCGATACGGGCAGCCTGATAAAAGGCGTCCGGGATGGCCTGCAGGCCCGCGTAGCAGAGCAGGATGACCAGCGAGGTCCAATGCCAGACATCCATGACCAGCACGGTGAACCAGGCATCGATGGGATCACCGGTGTAGTTGTAATCAAACCCGAGGCTGTTGATGGCAACTCCGGCAAGACCGACATCAGGCCGGGCGAACACCTGCCAGATCGTACCCACCACATTCCACGGCACCAGCAACGGCAGCGCGAGCAGTACCAGCGCCACGGAGACCCAGGGCCCTTTTTTCGGCATACAAAGCGCCAGCGCAATACCGAGCGGAATCTGGATCACAAGCACAGCTGCCGAGAAGATGATCTGGCGGATGAGTGCGCCGTGCAGGGCCGGGTCGCGAAGGACTTCCTTGAACCACTCGGTGCCGACAAAAAACCGGGAGCCGGGCCCGAAGATATCCTGCACCGAATAATTGACCACGGTCATCAGCGGCATGATGGCGCTGAAAGCCACGATCAGCACCACGGGCAGCACCATCAGCCAGGCCCATTGATATTCGCGCTTATCCATCCTCAAGCCCCTCCGCCGACGAGTCGGTCATCGGCATAGAGCAGCGAGTGCTCGGTGGGGAAAACCACCTTGAGCCCGTCACTGCCAATCTTCTCGGATTCTTCCAGACGCACATGAATCTTGTGCTCGCCCAGATGCCCGGTAATCAGTTCGTAGTCACCCAGGTCCTCGACCTGATCGACCTGAATCATGAGCCCTGCTTCATCCGCAGCGGCCGGGCGGATCAGTCCGGGCCGGATGCCAAGCTGCAACTGTCCACCGGACTCACTGGCCGCGGCCGCCATGGCCGGGTCGACCGCAATACGCTCGCCGGCGACGATGGCCTCACTCCCTTCGACCTGACAGTCCATGAAGTTCATGCCGGGACTGCCGATGAAATAGCCCACAAAGGTATGCTCGGGGCGCTCGAAAAGCGCCTGCGGCGTGCCGACCTGCAGCACCTGCCCGGCCAGCATCACCACCACCTTGTCGGCAAATGTCAGCGCCTCGGTCTGGTCATGGGTGACATACACCAGAGTGAGATTGAGCTGCTCATGCACCTCACGCAGTTTGCGCCGCAGCTGCCATTTCAGATGCGGGTCGATGACCGTCAGCGGCTCATCGAACAGAACAGCGGCAACGTCCTCGCGCACCAGGCCGCGGCCGAGTGAGATCTTCTGTTTGGCATCGGCGGTGAGGTTCTTGGCCCGACGCTTGAGCACTTCATCGAGGCCCAGCATGCCGGCAATCTGTGTCACCCGACGCGAGACATAGTCTTCGGAGAGCCTGCGATTGCGCAGCGGGAAGGCGAGGTTATCGAAGACACTCATGGTGTCGTAGATCACCGGAAACTGGAAAACCTGGCCGATATTGCGCTGCTCCGGCGGCAGTCGGGTGACGTCCTGATCACCAAAGAGCACCTGGCCCTGCGAGGGGGTCAGCAGCCCGGAGATGATGTTGAGCAGTGTGGTCTTGCCACAGCCCGAGGGGCCAAGCAGCGCGTAGGCACCGCCATCCTCCCAGACATGCTGCATCGGCTGCAGCGCGTACTCACCCCCGGGGGCGTACTGATGGGCCAGGTTGTTCAGTTCAATTCGCGCCATCGTCTTATTCGCTCTGAGTCATCGGTGCCGCGGCCAACTGATCCGCGCTGTCAAAGGCATAGGCCCGGGCCGGGTCGAGGTAGAGGTCAAACTGTTCACCCGGGTGGACGGCATGTACGCCACGCTCCTCAATCACCCAGTCGCGGCCGTTCACCTCGACGTGGATGTAGGTGACGGAACCGGCAATCTCGGCCACCTCCACCTGTCCGTGCAGCGGAATCAGCCCGTCTGCGGCGTGCACAAACAGATGATGCGGGCGAATGCCCAGGGTGTAGTGCCCCGGGGCCAGATCACGCATATGCGCCGGCAGCGGTGCGCGCAGCAGCCCTTCAACCAGCAGATGACCATCCACCACTTCCACCGGCATGAGGTTCATCGGCGGGTCGGCAAAGACCTGGGTCACCGTGGTATTGGCCGGATGCCGATAGCACTCGGCGGTAATGCCATGCTGGATGACCCGGCCTTCATGCAGAACCGTGGTCTTGCCGCCAAGGATGAGCGCTTCTTCCGGCTCGGTGGTGGCGTAAACCACCACCGTGTCGCGGTCGGCAAAGAGGTTGCGCAGCTCCGAGCGAAGCCCCTCGCGAAGCTTGTAGTCCAGGTTGACCAGCGGCTCATCGAGCAGGACCAGCTTCGCCTCGCGCACCAGCGCCCGGGCCATGGCGCAGCGCTGCTGCTGGCCACCGGAGAGCTCCGAGGGCAGGCGATCGATCAGATGATCAATGCCCAGACGCTCGGCTTCGGTGCGCACGCGCTGGTCAATTTCGGTTTTGGAAAGCCCCGCAAGCTTCAGCGGTGAGGCGATATTGTCGTAGACACTCAAGGAGGGGTAATTAATGAACTGCTGATACACCATGCCAACGGAGCGCTTTCGCACCGGCGTTCTGGTGACATCCGTCCCGTCCTCGACCACCCGACCACTGTTCGGCGGCTCAAGGCCCGCCATGATTCGCATCAGGGTGGTCTTGCCGGCCTCGGTCAGGCCCAGCAGGACGTTGAACTCTCCCCGCTCGAAGGTCAGGTTGATGTCTTCCAGGAACATCTCACCGCCCACGCTGCGATGGATCCCCTCCAGCATCAGACTCATTATGCGCTCGCCCTCTTTTTATTCTGTCCCGCGAACCAGGCCTCAACCCGCGCCCGCTCATCGGCACTCAACACCAGGCCGAGTTTGCTCCGCCGCCAAATGGCATCTTCGGCCGTCATCGCCCACTCAGACCCAGCAAGATACCGCAGTTCCGCCTCGTAGAGGTCGGCGCCGAAATGCTCACCGAGCGCATCCAACGAACCCGCCTCACCCAACAGTGTCTCGGTCCGGGTGCCGTAGTTGCGCGCGAGCCGCCAGGCCATCTCCTGCGGCAGCCAGGGATAACGGGCCTGCAGCGTCTCGAGATAACGCTCGAAATCGCCATCGGCCATCTCGCCACCGGGCAGGGCCTCATCGCCGGTCCAATCCGTGACCGGCGCATTCAGAAGCGGTGCGATGCGATCCACCGCCTCGCGCGCCAGAGTCCGATAAGTGGTGATCTTGCCACCAAAAACCGAGAGCAGCGGTGCCGCACTGTCATCAAGATCCAGGCTGTAATCGCGGCTCACCGCCGAGACATTGTCCTCATCGCTCTCATCATAGAGTGCGCGGACGCCGGAATAAGTCCAGACCACATCATCCGGGCCAATCGGTTTTTTGAAGTAGCGATTGAGCGCATCGCAGAGATACTGAATCTCCTCGGCACTCGCCTCCGCATCGGCCGGATTGCCCTCATAGGCCACATCCGTGGTGCCGATCAGCGTGAAGTCCTGCTCGTAGGGGATGGCGAAAATGACCCGGCCATCGTTGTTCTGGAAGAGGTAGGAGTCTTCGTGGTCGAACATCTTTGGCACCACAATGTGGCTGCCCTTGACCAGATGCACGTCCTTGTCCTCATCGCGATGCATCGACTCGCCCAGGAATTTTGCCACCCAGGGGCCTGCCGCATTGACGATGGAACGGGCCTGGATGGTCTGTTTCTGCCCACTCCAGGCATCCGTGAGCTCGACCGCCCAGCCCTGCTCACTGCGCTCGGCACCGGTGCAGCGGGTCCGTGGCAGAACGGTGCCGCCGCGGGCCTCGACATCCATGCAGTTGAGCACGACAAGCCGTGAGTCCTGCACCCAGCAATCCGAGTAGATGAAGGCCTTGCCGAGGCTGTCCTTGAGCGGTTCACCGGCGTAGTGGCTGCGCAGGTTGATGCCTTTGGAGCCAGGCAGTTTCTTGCGTCCGCCCAGATGGTCGTAGAGGAAAAGCCCCAGCCGGATCATCCAGGCCGGGCGCAGATCCTTGACATGCGGCATGACAAAACGCAGCGGCCAGATGATATGCGGGGCGATGCCCATGAGCACTTCACGCTCGGCCAGGGCTTTTTGGACCAGACGGAATTCGTAGTATTCGAGATAGCGCAGGCCGCCGTGCACCAGCTTGGTACTCGCGGAGGAGGTGTAATTGGCGAGGTCGCCCTGCTCGACGAGCAGCACGCGAAGACCGCGCCCGGCTGCGTCACGAGCGATACCGGCGCCATTGATACCGCCGCCGACGACGACGAGATCATACTGATCGGGCTGCTGACCCTTGGATACCACGGGTGCTCTCCTCCATTTGCCAGGGTTGGCGACTATCCTGCCGCTACCTGATGTTCGGATTCAAACATACCACCCGGTTTTTCGGAGTCAAGCGAACATTTTCGAGCACAGATCAATCAGTGACGAACAAACGCCCGCCATGCTCGGCCATCAAGCGCCGAATCGGGACCGGCGGTTCCGCGTCGGTGTAGAGCTCGGTAATTTGCGAGAGGTCCGCCACCCGCACCAGCGCATTGCGGCCAAACTTACTGTGATCGGCGCCGAGCAACACGGAGCGGGCATTCCCCATGATGATCTGCAGCACCCGGACTTCCCGATAGTCGAAGTCGAGCAGGGTGCCGTCCGGGTCGATGCCGGAGATACCCATCACCGCATAATCGACCTTGAATTGATTCATGAAATCAATCGTCGCCTCACCGGTGATGCCGCGGTCACGATGCCGGACCACGCCACCGGCCACGATCACCTCGCAGCTCGGGTTTTCCGCCAGAATGCTGGCCACATTGAGGTTGTTGGTAATCACCCGCAGGCCCTGGTGCTCCCGCAGCGCCCGGGCCACGGCCTCGGTGGTGGTGCCAAGCGTGATGTAGAGCGA
>CAJXNJ010000058.1 GCA_913057145.1 uncultured Ectothiorhodospiraceae bacterium | reverse complement strand
AAGCATCGCGGCCGAGCCGGTAGCGGCCAACTGTTGATCGGTCACACCCGGTGCAATCAGGCTCTCCGCCGCGGCAATGCCGGCTTCAGTAATTCGCGCACTCTCTCGCAGCATCGCGATTTCCGGTTCGCTTTTAACGATCTTGACCGCATCGACCAGACCTGAAGCATCGACCAGTTCAACGCCACTTAAAGCTGCCGCCAGTCCATCACGAAAACCACTGCGAAGCGCTGGACCCCAGTTATCCGTGCCAAGGCGCCTGGCGCTGTCGCCCGGCACGCCCGCGGTCGCACCGACATCGCCAGGCCAGATCGGCGGGCCGCCGGCACCGCTCAGGCCATGGTCGGCACAAATGCCGGCCATCTGCTCAACGGCACCATTGGCTTCTTCCCAGCGGTAGCCAACCACTTCATCCACCCGCGCGGTGGTCACAGCAGGACCGGTTTCAATGGAGGGCACCTGCAGGATGGCGCGGCCTTCACGCCCGGCCGTTAAAAACAGCGCGGTATGTACGGACACTTCAAAGGTGTTGTAGCCGGTGAGATAACAAATGTCAGCGGCATCCGTTACCAGCAGGCCATCCAGCCCGGCAATCTCCATGGCCGCGGCCACGGCATTGCGCCGGCGGGCATATTCGGCATCATCAAACGGCAGGGCCAGTCGTCCCACCCGCTCGGCCAGCACATCGCGATATTGGTTGAAATCCATACGCCATCCCTCCCTTTGCTCCCCGATCATGCCTGCGTTTTGCCTCAACCGCACGATGGCGGTCCCCGCTAACAATGCTTCAAGCCAATAAAACCGCCACCAATCCGGTGATAAATACTCCATCAAATGTCCCGGCCCCACCAATCGAGGCCAGCGGCGAGCCCAGGCCGCGCACATCCTTGAGTCGCAGCAGGTCGGCGCCAATCAGCACGCCGAGCGTCCCGCAGATATAGGCAAGCGGCGCGCTGGCCTCCGGCGCCAGGATCACGGCAATAATCGCTGCGGCGATCGGGGCAATCAGGATCGGCATGCCCACCCCAAGCCCCGGGATCGGGCGGCTGAAGGCGTAACAGATCGCACTTTGCGCCGCGATGGCGAGCAGCACGGTCAGCCCCGAAATCGGATGATGCCGTAGCAGGTAAATGGAAAAGGCGAGCGGAATCAGCCCGCCACCGACATTCAGGGCGATCAGCACCTTGGATGGGTCCAGATTGCGGTGCAGCGAGGCCATCCAGCGCAATCGCTCCTGCCAGCGCGGATCCGGTGTGCTGGTGGCATCCACCGTGAAAAGCGGCAGGTTGATTGAGCTGCCGAGGAGCGAGGCAATCAAAAGCAGCATCGCCGAGCCCTGCGATAGCCCCAGCTTGTCGAAGGCCACCGTGACCACCCCAATCTGGATGAAGACAAACAGCAGGGCGAATAAAAAGATGGCGGCAATGATTTGTAATGGCACGAGAATGTCCTTGGAAGCTGCCTGATCAGCGCGAAAACGGCTATGATGACTTGTATTGGGACAAGCCTGTCCCTATTAAAGGTTCACAGGCAGGTTTGTGATGAGGAAAGAACAGCATGCCAATCTATGAATACGTGTGTGAAGACTGCGGGCATGAGCTCGAGGCCTTGCAGGGAATCAACGATGATGTACTGACCGATTGCCCGGAGTGTCAGCAGGCGCAGCTCAAGCGCAAGATCTCGGCAGCGGCGTTTCGCCTGAAAGGCGGCGGCTGGTATGAGACCGATTTTAAAAAGGACAACCAGCGCAATCTGGCCGGCGATAAGAAAACCGACAGTAAGCCGGCGGCGAAGGCAGGCGATGCCAAGTCCGGAGGCTCAAAACCCAAGTCTGGTGACAGTAAAGCGGCGAAAAAGCCGGCCAAGGCCGATTAAGCCCGAAGCCCACCCGTTGTCATCGCGGCCCGTGCGGTATCCGCTGCAGTGAGTCAATCGCCGCGAATTTCATAGCGTGCCGGCGCCTCATGCACGGCGCTGGTGAAGGGGTTAATCAACGTCATTCCGGCGGGCATCAGATGCGGCCCGAGATCTTCGCTGAGGATGGCCGTGCAGCCGGCCTGCTGCGCGGCGGCAATAATCAGCGCGTCCCACCAGCTGCAGTGGCCCTCGTCTTCGATGCGCCAGGCAGCTTCAAATAGACGGGCATCCGTCTCAATGATCGGCCAATGCAGCAGGTCTCTGACCTCCTCGCGGGCCAGTTCTTGCGGAATGGGTGGGTCGAGCTTGCGCGTCAGCACGTTATAAAACTCCTTGAGCACCTGCGTGCTGATGACCGCAGCCTGATCAGCCCAAAGCCTGGTCATCCAATGTTGCGCCTGCTCCATATGCGCGGGGTAGACGCCATCGTGCGCATACACCAGAACGTTAGTATCGACGAAATATCTCTCGGTCATAGAGTTCTTCTCGGCTTGGGTAGGGCTTTTGCTCGCCGGTGGTGCGGAATGGGCCGCGTGCAAAATACCGCTCACGTGCCCGCTCATATGCACTGTTTTTATCCCGATGCGCGGCCAGCATCTCGCCGACCAGTCGAGAGACACTGGTGCCGCGGCGGGCGGCCTCGATGCGCACCCACTGTAGGGTTTCCTCATCCATGGTGATCGTGACGTTTTTCATGGTTTCTCATCGCTCAAGAGCACGAAATTCGTGGTACACAATTTTCGTGTCAATCAGCACGTACTGTCAAAGGCTTGCCCCAACCCCCGGCACGGCTTAACATTTCCAGCTTTTCTCAACAGGCGGTTTTCTCATGCGCACCCATTACTGTGGCGAAGTCACTGAAGCCCTGCTCGATCAGGAAGTAGAGATCTGTGGCTGGGTGCATCGGCGGCGCGATCATGGTGGGGTGATTTTCATTGACCTGCGCGACCGCGAAGGCCTGTTGCAGGTGGTTTTTGACCCGGATCGCGAAGAGGCCTTCGCCACTGCCGACCGGGCGCGCCCGGAGTGGGTGCTGAAAATCCGCGGCAAGGTGCGCCACCGCCCCGAGGGTACGACCAACCCGAACCTGAATTCCGGCAAGGTCGAGGTGCTCGGCTACGAAATCGAAGTCCTCAACCAGGCCAAGACACCGCCTTTCCAGCTTGATGAAGACGATGTCGGCGAGGATGTGCGGCTGCGCCACCGCTATGTCGATCTGCGCCGGCCTGAGATGCAGCACAATCTGGTCACCCGGGCCAAGGTAACGGGGTTCATGCATCGCTTCCTCGATGCGCACGGGTTTCTTGATATCGAAACCCCCATGCTCACCCGGGCCACGCCTGAGGGCGCGCGCGATTTTCTCGTGCCAAGCCGCCTGCATGCCGGCAGCTTTTATGCGCTGCCGCAGTCACCGCAGCTTTTCAAACAGCTTTTGATGATGTCGGGGCTGGATCGTTACTACCAGATCGTGCGCTGCTTCCGCGATGAAGATCTGCGCGCCGACCGTCAGCCGGAGTTCACCCAGCTCGATGTCGAGACCTCGTTCATGGATGAAGAGCAGGTCACAACGCTCATGGAGAAGATGTTCCGTGAGTTGATGGCCGAGGTGGCCGGCGTTGAGCTGCCGGATCCTTTCCCGCGGATGACCTACGCCGAGGCCGTTGAGCGATATGGCATCGACCGGCCGGATCTGCGGATTCCGATGGAGCTTGTGACCGTCAGCGATCTGCTCACCGATGTCGAGTTCAAGGTTTTCGCGGGTCCTGCCAACGACCCGCGCGGGCGGATTGCCGCGTTGCGTGTGCCGGGCGGTAACGCCCTGACCCGTAAACAGATTGATGATTACACCGATTTCGTCGGCCGGTACGGAGCCAAGGGCCTTGCCTATATCAAGGTGAATGACCCGGCCGCCGGGGCCGAGGGCCTGCAGTCACCGATATTGAAGTTCCTGCCCGAGGCGGCCATCGCCGGTATCCTCGAGCGAACCGGTGCCAAGGCCGGTGATTTGATCTTCTTTGGCGCAGACAAGGCCAAGGTGGTGAATGAGTCGCTGGCCGCCCTGCGGGTTCGAGTCGGCCATGATCTGGACCTGGTGCAGGGTGAGTGGGCACCACTGTGGGTGGTCGATTTCCCGATGTTCGAGTACGACGAGGGCGATGGCCGCTACTACGCGTTGCATCACCCCTTTACCGCGCCACAGGTTTCAACGCTTGAGGAATATCAGGCCGCCGACCCCGAGGCGCTGCTCTCGCGCGCTTATGACCTGGTGCTCAATGGCACCGAGCTCGGTGGCGGGTCGATTCGTATTCACCGGCCCGAGATGCAGTCGGCCGTCTTTGAGCGCCTGGGCATCGGGGCTGAAGAGGCGCGTGAGAAGTTCGGCTTCCTGCTCGATGCGCTGGAATACGGCACACCACCGCATGGCGGCATTGCTTTCGGTCTTGACCGGATTGTGATGATGATTGCCGGGGCCACATCCATTCGCGATGTCATGGCCTTCCCCAAGACCCAGACCGGTGCCTGTCTGCTGACCAACGCGCCTGCCGAGGTGGAGGAGAGCGCGCTTCGCGACCTGCACGTGCGGGTGAGAAAACCGGCGAAGGGTTAGTGAGCGTTGCTCTAAATGATGTGTTAGCATCATGATGTTATAGCATCACGTGGAGCCTTCTCATGCGGACTACCATCGATATTGAGCCGGATGTTCTCAATGCGGCTAAAGAAATTGCGCGCCAGCAGCATGTTGCGGTCGGTCGGGTCGTATCGGCTCTGATGCGAGAAGCGCTTACCGGTGCCACGAATAACTCGGTTAATGAATCAGCAGACGGGGCAGTAGCCGGGTTTGAACCGTTTCCTGCGCGAGGCGTGGTTGTGACCAACGAAATAATTGATCAGATTCGAGACGCCGAGGGCATCTGATGCGCGCCCTGCTCGATGTCAACGTGCTGATTGCGTTGCTTGATGCCGGGCATATTCACCACCGTCGGGCCAGTAACTGGCTTGCTCAATCGGTGGATCAGGGCTGGGCCTCGTGTCCGCTGACTCAGAATGGCTGCCTGCGTATTATGTCTCAACCTTCTTATCCGCAGCCTTTGGCGCTGGCCGCTGTTGCCAGCCGGTTGGCCAGAGCAACGGCGCATCCCGCGCATCAATTTCTCCCGGATGATTACAGTCTGTTGGAGGAGGGGCGGATTGACTGGTCAAGCATGCTCGGGCATCGGCAGGTGACCGATGTTTATCTGCTTGGACTCGCCGTGAAACACCAGTGCCGCTTTGTCACCTTCGATGGCCGGGTCAGTCAGAATCAAATATCCAATGCTGAAGCGGATTACCTTTTGGTGTTGTCCTGATTGACCGTGCCGTTCGCCGCTTCCTCGACATAGCGGCATAGGTGAGTTTTGGCTTCATGGATATCGATCGATTTCATGGCGATAGCATGCCGCCTTAGTCTAGTCGGATCTTGATATCCGTGCCCCGGGCGTAATGCCGAGGCGCTCGGCCTGGCCGGCGGCCACTTCCAGGGCCGCGGCGATTGGGGCGTTAATGCCGTAGCCGCTGCCCTCCGGCTCCATGCGCTCGATGCCAATGACCGTATCAGCCTCATCCACATAGATAATATCGAGGGCGATGCGTACGTTGCGCATATGCCAGCCGGTGCGCTGCGGTCGCTCA
>CAJXNJ010000057.1 GCA_913057145.1 uncultured Ectothiorhodospiraceae bacterium | reverse complement strand
GTCACCCGCGAGGCCGAACCGGATGCCGAAATGCCGCCGGAAGCACCGCTTTTTTATCTGGTCGGTGTTGATGAGGCCCGCTTCAAGCGGCCGGTGGAGCCGGGCGATATTGTCGAGCTCAAGGCAACGCTGGAGCGGGTGGTCCGGGGTATCTGGCTTTTTAAAGTCCGCGCCGAAGTTGATGGTGCCCTCGCGGCGAGTGCCGGTATTCGCTGTACCATGAGGGAGATGTGAGCGGTATTCATCCAACCGCTGTCGTCTCGCCGGATGCGACGATCGCAGCCGGGGTGGAAGTCGGCCCTTATGCGGTCATTGGGGATCAGGTCACCCTCGAGGCCGACTGCTGGATCGGCCCCCATGCGGTTGTCGAAGGGCCGAGTCATATCGGTGCGGGGACACGCATTTTTCAGTTTGCCTCGGTCGGTGCCATCCCACAGGATAAAAAATTTGCCGGTGAAAACAGCCGGCTTGAAATCGGCCGCGGCAATACCATTCGTGAATGCGTGACCATCAACCGTGGAACGGATGAGGGTGGTGGCGTCACGCGTATCGGCGATGAGAACTGGATCATGGCCTACGTGCACATCGCCCATGATTGTCATGTTGGTAATGGCACGGTGTTCGCCAACGGGGCCTCGCTGGCAGGGCATGTGGTGGTCGAGGACTTCGTCACACTGGGCGGGTTTACGCTTGTCCATCAGTTCTGTCGTCTCGGTCGCGGGGCGTTTACCTCCATGGGCAGCTGTATTCGGCGTGATGTGCCGCCTTGGGTGATGGTGGCCGGTGATCCGGCCCAACCGCATGGCACCAATAGTGAGGGCCTGCGTCGACACGGCTTTGACACCGAGGGCCAGCAGCGTCTGCGAAACGCCTATCGGATGCTTTATAAGCGCGGATGGCGCCTGGAGGAGGCGGTGAGTGAGATCGAGCGCAAACATGCCGATGACGCCGCGGTCATGGCGCTGGTTGCGTTCATTCGTGACTCCGAACGCGGCATTGTCCGCTAACGAGCCGATCAATCATGAGAATCGCACTGGTCGCAGGAGAACCTTCGGGCGACTATCTGGGTGGGGGGTTGATCAAGGCCCTTAAGGCCGCACAGCCTGACGCTGAATTTGAGGGCATCGGCGGTGAGCATATGACAGCCGCCGGATTGCAGAGTCTCTATCCGCTATCTGCGCTCTCGGTGATGGGTGTGGTTGAAGTGGTCGCCCATTTGCCACGTCTGCTCGGCATCCGCCGGTCCCTGCGCCGTCGCTGGCTGGAAAACCCGCCCGATCTTTTCATTGGCATTGATGCACCCGACTTTAATCTCGGGGTCTCCCGAGTGCTCAAAGCAGCCGGGATTCCGAGCGTGCAGTATGTAAGCCCCACGGTTTGGGCCTGGCGGCAGAAGCGTATTCACGCCTTACGCAAGGCAGTCGATCGGGTCCTGTGTATTTACCCGTTTGAGCACGCGTTCTT
This sequence comes from uncultured Ectothiorhodospiraceae bacterium, assembly GCA_913057145.1. GTDB lineage: Bacteria > Pseudomonadota > Gammaproteobacteria > Nitrococcales > Nitrococcaceae > Spiribacter. The sequence goes on along the minus strand of CAJXNJ010000057.1, from coordinate 4,248 downwards.
TCAATCGCGTGATATTGATTCCGTTTTTGTTGGTCATCCGCTTGCCGATGCCATTGAGCTGCAGATTGATCATCAGGCCGCCCGCTCAACGCTGGGCCTCTCGGCCTCGACGCCGTTGGTGGCCATACTGCCTGGGAGTCGTCGCAGTGAAATCGACCGGCTGTTGCCGGTTTTCTGCGAGACGGCAAAACGGCTCAAGTCGCGTTGGCCGTCCATGGCATTCATCCTGCCGGCCGCCACCGCCGATCTAAAGCCGGTGATCGAGGAGATGGTCACACGCGCCGGCGTGGAGGACGCGGTGGTCATTCCGGGGCAGGCCCGGACCGCGCTTGCCGCCGCCGATGCCGCGCTGGTGGCATCCGGTACGGCAACGCTTGAGGCCATGCTCTCAAAATGTCCCTCGGTCATGGCCTATCGGGTGAACCGGATAACCGCCATGCTCGCCCGCCGCAGCCTGACCATTCCTTTTTTCGCCATGCCCAATCTCATGGCAGGCGAGATGATCATGCCGGAGTTCGTCCAGCAGGAGGCGACGGCCGAGCGCATCACACCGGCTATCGAAAGGCTGCTTGCGAGCGAGGACACGCGGGCTGAGCTCAGTCAGCGGTTCTCAGCACTGCATCGGCAGCTGCGCCAGGGGGCAAGCGAGCAGGCGGCTCGGGCTGCGCTCGCGCTGCTGTCCTAAGGGGTGGTGTTGATGTCGGATGTCATCAGCCGTGAGGTCGCCGGAGTTGATGAGGTGGGCAGAGGCCCGCTTGCCGGGCCGGTTGTCGCGGCGGCCGTCTGTCTTGACCCCGATCACGACTGGTCGGCGCTGCGGGATTCTAAAAAACTCAGTGCCAGACGCCGTGAACAGCTCGATGCTTATATTCGGGAAAACGCGGCATGTTGGGCCATCGGGGCAGCCAGCGTGGAGGAGATTGACGCGCTGAATATCCGCCGGGCGACACATCTTGCCATGCAACGCGCCATCGCAGGCCTCAGCCCGCCGCCATTACAAGTGCTGGTCGATGGAAATGATCTGCCCGAACTCGATGTTCCCGGACGGGCGATCGTTGGTGGGGACGCCGTGGAGGCGGCCATTGCCGCGGCATCCATTATCGCCAAAGTCCATCGCGATGCCTGTCTGCGCATCCTGCATGAGCAGTATCCGGACTATGGCTTTGACCGCCACAGTGGCTATCCCACAGCGGAGCATCGGGACTGTCTCGCCCGGCTGGGTCCGACCCCCGCGCATCGACGGTCTTTTGCACCGGTGCGCGAGGCTATAGCGCAGCGTGAATTGCCGCTATAACCCGATCGATATCCGCGGCCGGGAGCTCCGGGTAGATGGGCAGCGAGAAACACCGTTTGGCGATGGACTCGGCGACTGGCAGTACGCCATCCGCTTTTCCACTTTCATTGGCAAATGCCGCCTGCTGATGCAGCGGGACGGGGTAGTAAATCGCCGAGGCAATATCCTGCTCAGATAGGGCGTGCATGAGATGCTCGCGCTGGCGGTGGTCGCTGCAGAGCAGGGTGTACTGGTGGTAGACATGTTTTCCGATGCCATCTTCATGCGGCACCGTGATCTCGGGGAGCTGGCTCAGCGCCTCGCTGTAACGCGCTGCCACCTCCCGTCTTTTTTGATTGAACGTATCAATATGCGGGAGCTTGGCGCGCAGAATGACGGCCTGGAGCTCATCGAGGCGGCTGTTGTAGCCGATGCGGTCATGGTAGTAGCGCCGCTCGCTGCCATGGTTGCGCAGCATGCGGACTTGATCGGCGATCGCTTCGTCGTTGGTTGTCACCAGCCCGCCATCACCGTAGCCACCGAGATTCTTGCTCGGGAAAAAACTGAACGCGCCGGTCACGCCGATGGTCCCGGTCATCTGCCCATTAATATCGGCGCCGAAAGACTGTGCACAGTCCTCGACAATCTGCAGTGAATACCGATCGGCAATCGCCTGCAGCCTTGGCATATCGGCGGGTTGGCCAAAGAGATGCACCGGAATAATGGCCCGGGTCCGCTCGGTAATGGCTGCTTCAACCGCATCTGGATCAAGATTGAAAGTGCTCGAATCGATATCGACAAAAACCGGTTTCGCGCCGATGTAGCAGATCGCCTCGGCCGTGGCGATAAAACTGAATGGCGTGGTGATGACTTCATCACCCGGATTCACCCCGGCGCCGCGCAGGGCGAGATGCAGCGCATCGGTGCCTGAGGCAACGCCAATGGCATGGTCGGCCCCGAGGTATTCCGCCGTCTCGGCCTCCAATGCGGCGACATTCGGCCCCATGATGAATTTCGCCTCATCAAGGGCCTGATGCAGGCCGGATTCGATGGCGTCGCGCAGCAATGGGTATTGCGCGGTCAGATCGACCATCGGGATCGGGTGGTGGTTACTCATGGGGTGTTCCTGTTGAGTTGATGACCGATCTCAATGGCGGCTGCCAGCGCCCGACGGCCATCTGTCCCACTGACCAGTGGGGGCGTTGCCTGTTGGATGGCGTTGAGAAAGGCATCGATTTCATCGGCAAGGGCGTCATTTTTGCCGGCTTCCCGGCGTTCATGCTGTATCTGATCCATGCTCGGCAGGGCATTGGCCTCGGCTTCGCGCCGCTGAATATCCAGTATGCCGTTTTGCAGATCAAGCGCGAGGTAGGTGTTGTGCTGGAAGATGCGCATACGCCGCTCGGCTTTGGGGCTGACGCGACTGGCGGTGACATTGGCGACACAGCCATTGGCAAATCGCAATCTGGCATTGGCGATATCGATATCGCTGGAGATAACCGCCGCCCCACTGGCATCCATTTTCTCGACCGGTGAGTCCACCAGCTCAAGAATCAGGTCGATATCATGAATCATCAGATCGAGGACTACGCTCACATCGGCACCGCGCGGGTTAAACGGCGCGATTCGGTGCGATTCAATGAATAACGGCTGAGCAACCTGCTCGGCGGCCGCCACCATGGCCGGGTTGAAGCGCTCAAGATGGCCGACCTGCAGGACGCAGCCGTTTTGCTGTGCCGTATCGATCAGCGCATCGGCCTCAGCAAGCGTGGTGGTCATCGGTTTCTCGACCAACAAGTGGATGCCGGCCTCGAGAAGCGGCATCGCCATTGCGTGATGCAGCCTGGTGGGTGTCACGATGCTCACTGCATCAACCCGGCCAATCAGCTCGCTCGGGTCATTGAGAGCCTCGCAGTCGAGCTCGGCTGCAACTTCTCCGGCGCGTTGGGTATCCGCATCCACCACGGCCACCAGCTCACTGCCGGGGTGGGCGGCATATTTCTGAGCGTGAAAGCGGCCGAGATAGCCGACACCAAGAACGGCGGTCCTCAGCTTTTTCATCGAATAACACCCCGGTCGCTGGCGCGAATGAAATCGATCATTTGGTTCACGGCAGGGTGCTGTAGGCCAGGGTCTGCGGCAATCTCATGCAGCGCCTCATCAAGCTTCATGCCGCTGCGGAAAATCACCTGATAACAGCGCCGGATGAGTCGGCGGCTGTCGGCATCCATGCCAGCACGTTCCATGCCACGGCTGTTCAAACCTCTGAGCCTCGCGCGATTGCCGGTGACCGTGCAAAAGGGCGCGACATCCTGGGTGACCACCGCGCCGCCACCGACCATTGCGAGCGTGCCGATATGCACGAATTGATGAATACCGCAGACCGCGGAGATATAGGCACGATCGGCAACATGCACGTGGCCGGCGAGCTGTGAGGCATTGGAGATGGTGATGTCGTCGCCGAGCTGGCCGTCATGGCCGACGTGACTGTAGGCCATGAGCAGATTGCGATTGCCGAGTCGGGTGACGCCGTCTTCCTTGGTGCTTGCCCGGTGAAGCGTGACGAACTCACGCAGTTGATTATCGGCGCCAATCTCGAGACGGGTCGGTTCACCCTGGTAGCCATTATCCTGTGGTGGCAGCCCGAGGGTGGCATGGGCTGAGATGATATTGCGTGGGCCGAGCTGTAATGGCCCCTCGAGGACGGCATGCGGGCCGATGACACAGTGATCGCCGACTTCAACGCCAGCGCCGATCACCGCATAAGCGGCAACGTGGACGCCTTCGCCCAATCGGGCATTGGTATCGACGATGGCAGTCGGGTGAATTGTGGTCTCGGCCATGCGCGCATGATGGCGTAATCGACAGCATCCGACCAGTCCATGCGCTATCATATCGGGGCACAGTTTTTGGGAATCAGCATGTCATCGGGCTTCGTTCATCTGCACCTGCACACCGAGTTCTCCCTCATCGAT
>CAJXNJ010000056.1 GCA_913057145.1 uncultured Ectothiorhodospiraceae bacterium | reverse complement strand
CCACGGGCCTGTTTAATGGTGTCGTAGGCCGTCTGGATTTCCTGGGCGCGCTCCTTGGCGATACGCATCATCTCCTCCGGCAGGCCCTTCGCCACCAGCTTATCCGGGTGATGCTCGCTCATGAGCTTGCGCCAGGCACGTTTGACCTCAGCGTCACTGGCATCGGCCGCCACGCCGAGCGTGTCATAGGCATTGGCCAGCTGGGATTCGCCACCGGTGCGACCGGCAGCCTGCGCCCCCATCATGGTCTCAAGCCGCGCATAATCCTGCTCGGAGAGGCCCAACCCCAGGGCAATGCGCCTGAGAATGGCGCGCTCGGCGTCGCCGAACTCCCCATCAGCCAGCGCGGCCTGGATCTGGATTTCAAGGAATAAACGAACCAGCTGCAGGTGGCCACGACAGTAGCGCCGGAACTCCTGCAGGGTCTGTTCGAGATCGGCTTCGCCATCGCGGCCGGCGCGGAAGTAACTGATTGCCTCCTGGCGCTGGGTGGCGTTGAGATCCATTCGCCCCATCACCTGCTCGGCCACCCGGATTTCGGCCTGGGTCACACGACCATCGGCCTTACAGACATGACCCATGACAACGAAGGCGCTGCGGAAGAAGGCCGCGTGGACCATCTGCTGGTGGGCACGCTGATTGGCGCCACCGACGCGGAAGCCGGAGATCTGACCGCGCATCATCGCACGGTCAAACCAATTACCGATGATCAGCCCGATGAGCGCACCCACCCAGCCCCCGGCCAGCCCCCCGAAGAGGGCGCCGAGTAGTTTGCCGATCCAGATTCTCATGACGGCAAGAATGCCGTCACTGCATCCAAAGGTCCATAAACTCGTTAACCGGCATGGCCTCTAGACGGTTCTGATCGCCGCAGGCGGCCTCGATCTTCTGCGCCTGCCGCGGTGCAAACCGCGTTGCCAGGGCTTTCTCGAACTTATTGACCAGTTCCGGAATACCCTCATCGCGACGGCGGCGGTGGCCGATCGGGTAGTCAACCGCAACCCGATCGGTCTGTGATCCGTCCTTGAAGAAGACCTGGACCGCATTACCAATGGCACGCTTGTCAGGATCGAGATACTCCTCGGAGAAGGTCTTGTTCTCGACCACTTCCATGCGCTCACGCAAGGCATCAATACGCGGATCGGCGGCTACATCATCCTCATAATCCGCCGCCGTCAGGCGACCGAAGATCAGCGGGACGGCAACCATGTACTGGATGCAGTGGTCCCGGTCCGCCGGGTTATTGAGCTTGCCGGTTTTATCGATAATGCGGACACCGGCTTCCTGCGTCTCAATGACCACCTTCTCGATCTCATCGATACGACCAGCGACCTGCTCGTGCAGCGTCATCGCCGCTTCAGCCGCAGTCTGGGCATGGAACTCAGCCGGGAAGCTGATCTTAAAGAGAATATTCTCCATCACGTAGCTGCCGAGCGGCTGAGCAAGCTTGACCTCATTGCCGCCAAAGAGCACATCCTGAAAGCCCCAGGTGGGCGCAGAGAGCGCAGCCGGATAGCCGATCTCACCGGTGCGGGTGATCAATGCCAGACGCAGACCCCGCGCCGAGGCATCACCGGCAGCCCAGCTCTTGCGCGGGCCGGCCTGCGGCGCATGCCGGTAGGCACGCAGCGCACCACCGTCAATCAGCGCATGGCTTGCCACGGTCATGACATCTTCGTGGCTGCCACCGAGCAGGCCCGTGCTGACACAGGCCGAAGCCAGGCGCACCAGCAGCACATGATCGAGGCCAACCCGGTTGAAGCTGTTCTCCAACGCAATGACACCCTGAATTTCATGGGCGCGAATCATGGCGGTGAGCACATCCCGCATCACCGGCGGCTCTTTGCCCTCGGCAACGGCCTTGCGCGCAAGGTAGTCCGCGAGCGCGAGAATGGCGCCAAGGTTGTCCGAGGGATGTCCCCATTCCGCTGCCAGCCAGGTGTCGTTGAAGTCGAGCCAGCGCACCATCGCACCGATATTGAACGCCGCCTGGACCGGATCGAGCTGGAAGGGCGTTCCCGGCACCCGGGCACCCCCCTGCATGTCTGCACCGGGGACCACCGGGCCAAGCAGCTTGGTGCAGGCCGGGTATTCCAGCGCCAGCATGCCGCAGGCCAATGTGTCCATCAGGCAATAGCGCGCGGTGCTGTAGGCCTCATCCGATTTCATCGGATCGGCGGTGACATAATCAGCGAGCTGCCGCAGCAGCGCGTCAGGATCCGGCCTTTCGGCCTTGCGCAGTCGAACTTCGCTCATGGTTTAGCCTCGCTCCTTGATTGGCACCCATTCCCGAAGCTCGGGGCCGGTGTAATCGGCGCTCGGGCGGATGATGCGGTTATTGGCACGCTGTTCTTTGACATGTGCCGCCCAGCCGGTGAGCCGGGAGATGACAAAAATCGGGGTGAATAACGGTGTCGGAATACCCATGAAGTGATAGGCACTGGCATGGAAGAAGTCGGCGTTACAGAAGAGCCCTTTCTCGCGCTCCATGACCGCCTCAACCCGCTCGGAGACCGGATACAGTCGGGTATCACCCACCTGCTCGGCAAGCTGCTGCGACCAGCGTTTGATGATCGCATTGCGCGGGTCGGCCTTGCGGTAGACCGCATGACCAAAACCCATGATCTTCTCTTTACGCTCAAGCATGCCAAGAATCTCGCGCTCGGCTTCTTCCGGCGTCTGCCAGGGCTCGATCATGGCCATGGCCGCTTCGTTGGCGCCGCCGTGCAGAGGCCCGCGCAGACTACCGATAGCACCGGTGATGCAGGAGTGGATATCAGAGAGCGTGGAAGCACAGGTCCGGGCGGTAAAGGTTGAGGCGTTGAACTCATGCTCGGCATAGAGAATGAGCGATGCATGCATGACCTTCACATGCAGCGGATCGGGTGATTGACCATGGAGCAAATGCAGGAAATGCCCGCCAATACTCTCTTCATCACTGGTGGTATCGATGCGCACACCCTCGTGGCTGTAGCGATACCAGTACGTAATGATGGCAGGGAAGGTCGCCAGCATCCGGTCAATATGATGATCCTGCTCGCTGAAATCCGCCTCGGTCTCGAGATTGCCCAGCATCGAGCAGCCCGTGCGCATGACATCCATTGGATGGGCATCGGCCGGAATCTGCTCGAGCACCGCACAAAGCGGCGCCGGCAGTTCACGCAAGGATTTCAGGCGCTTGCGATAGGCCTCGAGCTCGGCCTCTGTCGGCAGATGACCATAAACCAGCAGATGAGCAACTTCTTCAAACTCGGCGTGCTCGGCCAGATCATGAATATCATAGCCTCGATAGGTCAGCCCGGTGCCGGCCTGCCCGACCGTACACAGTGCTGTCTCACCTGCGGTGATGCCCCGCAATCCCGCGGTATTCTCTGCCATATCTCCCCCTCCTGGCCGCGTACGGCAGTCCGTTCAGTTGGCTTTGTGAATGGCGCGCTTGTCCACCGCCAGCGCGGCCTCATGAACCGCCTCTGAGAGCGTCGGATGCGCGTGAATGGTCCGTGCCAGATCTTCGGCACTGGCCTCGTATTCCATGGCGAGTGTCGCCTCGGCGATCATCTCGCTGACCTGGGGGCCGACCATGTGCACACCCAGAATCCGATCGGTCTCGGCATGGGCAATAATCTTCACCATGCCATCAGCGCGATCCATGGCCCGGGCCCGGCCCGTGGCCGCAAAATTGAAAGTACCGCTTCGATGCGGAATACCGGCGGCTTTCAACTGAGCCTCGGTCCGGCCCACCCAGGCAATCTCCGGGTCGGTGTAAATCACCCAGGGGATGGTCTCGTAGTTGACGTGACCGACCTGCCCGGCAATGCGCTCGGCAACCATCACGCCCTCTTCCGAGCCCTTGTGGGCAAGCATCGGCCCGCGGACCACATCACCCACCGCATAAACACCGGGGATATTGGTCTCGCAGTGATCGTTCACATGCACAAAACCGCGCTCATCGGTGAGCAGGTCGGCATCTTCCGAGGCCAGGCCATCGGTATTCGGCCGGCGGCCGACCGAGACGATCAGCTTGTCGACCTGCAGATTCTGCTTACCGTCGCTGTCCTCGTAATGAACGCTCACGGTCTTGCTCTTGCGGGTGTCAGTAACACGACAGCCGAGCTTGATTTCCAGTCCCTGTTTTTCAAACAGCTTGCGGGCCTCGCGCGCCACCTGCTGATCCACCGGGGCAAGGAAGCTGTCCTGCGCTTCGAGCAGCACCACTTTGGCACCCAGACGATTCCAGACGCTGCCCATTTCCAGGCCGATCACGCCGGCACCGATAACGCCGAGGCGTTTGGGGACTTCCTTGAACTCCTGCGCCCCGGCCGAATCAACGATACGATCGCCATCCAGAGGCGCCGCGCCGATTTCGATCGGGCGCGAGCCGGTGGCGATGATGATGCTGCCGGCGCTCAGTGTCTTGACCTTGCCCTTATGCGGCGAGAACTCCACCTGGCGTTCGGCGAGCAGCTTGCCATGCCCCTGCAGCCACTCGATCTTGTTGGCCTTGAACAGCTGCTTGATACCCCCGGTCAGGTCAGAGACGACCTTGTCCTTGCGCTTGATCATCTGCGGGACATCGAGGCTCGCGCCCTGAACCTTGATGCCGTGGCCTGCGAGCTCGTTCTGCACATGATGGTAATGCTCGGAAGAATCGAGCAGGGCCTTGGAAGGAATGCAGCCGACATTCAGACAGGTGCCGCCGAGCGACGGCTCACCGTCCTTGCGGATATATTCATCGATAACGGCCACGCTCATGCCGAGCTGGGCGCAGCGAATGGCCCCCACATAGCCGGCCGGGCCGGCACCGATGACAATTACGTCGTAGGAATTCGCCATTTTGCTTGACTCCCGAATACGTTGGATCAGACCTCGAGCAGCAGACGCGCCGGGTCCTCGAGCATATCTTTAATGGTGACCAGGAACTGGACCGCTTCCTTGCCATCGATGATGCGATGATCATAGGAATGGGCCAGATACATCATCGGCTGAATAACCACCTGCCCGTTCACCGCCATGGGGCGCTCCTGGATTTTGTGCATGCCCAGGATGCCGCTCTGCGGCGGATTGAGAATGGGGGTGGAGACCAATGAGCCGAAGATACCGCCATTGGTGATGGTGAAGGTACCACCGGTGAGTTCCTCGATCTCGATTTTGCCCTGCTGGGCACGCTGACCAAAATCAGCAATCGCCGCTTCAATCTCAGCAAAACTGAGCTGATCGGCATCCCGCAGCACCGGCACCATCAGCCCGCGATCGGTTGAGACCGCAATGCCGATGTCGTAGTAGCCGTGATAGAGAATGTCCGTGCCATCAATCGAGGCATTAACGGCCGGGAAGCGCTTCAGCGCCTCGACGGCTGCCTTGACGAAAAAGGACATGAAGCCGAGCTTGGTGTCATGGGTCTTCTGGAAAGAATCCTTGTAGCGCCCCCGCAGATCCATCACCGGCTGCATATTCACCTCGTTGAAGGTGGTCAGCATGGCCGCCGTCTGCTGGGCCTCGACCAGTCGCTCGGCGATACGCTGACGCAGCCGCGTCATCGGTACCCGCTGCTCCTGGCGTGCACCCGCGGGCACGGCAGCTGCCGGTGCGCTCGCCGGCGCCGGGGCCGGCGCTGAAGAAGACGCGGATGTCGAGGCGGCCGGCGCTGCGGCTGACTGACTGCCGCCCTGCTCAATGAAGCGCAGAACATCTTCTTTGAGGATGCGTCCACCACGACCCGTCCCGGTAATCTGTCGCGGATCGAGGTTATGGGACTCCACAAGATTGCGCACAGCGGGGCTGAGCGCCGGCATCTCGCCGCTTGAGGCGGCGGCCGGTGCCGCGGCGTTGGGCTCCGAGGCCGTGGGCGCCGATTCTGCCGGTGCGGGCTCGCTGTCCGCGGGTGCCGCGGCAGCGCCGTCGCCGGCTGTCAGCACCGCAACCACCTCACCGGCGGTCACTGTCTCGCCCTCGGGTTTGAGAATCTCGCCGAGCACACCATCCTCGGGTGCCGGTACCTCGAGGACCACTTTGTCGGTCTC
>CAJXNJ010000055.1 GCA_913057145.1 uncultured Ectothiorhodospiraceae bacterium | reverse complement strand
ATCGAGTAGCCTTTGACCGGATAGACATTCACACGGTCACCGAGCCGGGCTGCAAGCGCGCGCGATCCCACTCCGGCACACACGACGACACCATCGAAATACTCCCGCTCGCCGTTGATATCAATCCAGACACCCTCATCCGCGGTGCCGAGCCGCTCCACGGTGGTCTCATAGCGCATCGTCGCACCCTGACGTTCGGCCGCGGCCGCCAGACCCTGGGTGAACTTGTGGATATCACCAGTGGCATCACTGCGGGTGTAGAAGCCCCCATAGAAATCACCACTTAAATTCGGCTCCAGCGTACGCATCTCCTCCGGGCCCACGGCTTCGCGCTCAAGCCCCCCCTTGGCGAGCAGCTTGGTCACCCGTGCGGCATGCTCAAATCCGGCCTTGTCACGGTAGATGTGCAAAATGCCGCGACGCTCCAGGTCGAAGTCAATGCCTTCGGCCTCGGCCCAGCTGTAGAGATGCTCACGCGCGGCAATCGCAAGCGCTGCCGTCTGCGTGGTGTTATCGGCATACTGCCTGGTGGCTGCGATGAATTCGGCAAACCAGCTCAGCTTGTGCCAGGAGGGTTTCGGGTTGACCAGAAGCGGCGCGTCAGCCCGCAGCATCCATTTCAGGCCCTTGAGGATAATCGGCCAATGATTCCAGACCTCGGCATTGGAGGCAGAGAGCTGGCCGCCATTGGCAAAGGATGTCTCCATCGCCGAGTAGCGATGCCGGTCGAGCAAAGTGACGTTGAATCCGCGCTTGGTCAGCGCGTAAGCGGTTGTGACGCCTGTAATACCACCACCAATTACAGCGATATTCTGCATCGTTCATCTCCCATTCAGGTTAAAAGCACACGCTGTGAACACACAGCCCGTACCCCTTCCGTCCTGGTGCCTGAGAGATTCACGAAGCGCTAAGGCGACTTCGCTTGCTCCTTCGGCGAGCCGACTGCAAGGCAACCGGCTGCTTTTCGGAATTTTTCAACAACGCGGTCCCTGATGCCTGAGAGATTCCGGGGTCGTTGCTCCTTCGGCGCCGGTCATGCCCATCGCAGACCGAACTCTCCCGCAGTTGTTAGTCAGCAGTCTCCGCAGTTTCGCGCCAAATTGCAATCCATCCGCCCCCGATCATCGCCCCAGCCGGGCAAGATCCGCTGCAATTTCATCGAGAATGGCCGGGTCATCGATGGTCGCCGGCATCGTCCACTCATCGCCATTGGCAATGCTGCGCATGGTCCCGCGCAGGGTCTTGCCGGAGCGGGTCTTGGGCAACCGCTTGACTACGACGCACTGGCGAAAGGCAGCGACTGGCCCGATTTCATCGCGAACCCGCTGGATAAGCTCAGCCACCAGTGCCGACTCATCCCCATTGAAGTGACTGCCGGGGACAACCAACCCCAGCGGTACCTGTCCTTTGGTGGCGTCACGGACACCAAAGACAGCGGCTTCAACGATATCCGGATGGTTACTGAGCACCTCTTCCATCCCGCCGGTGGAGAGCCGGTGGCCGGCGACATTAATCACATCATCAATGCGGCTCATGATATGGACATAGCCGTCCTCATCGACAATGCCGGAGTCACCGGTGAGGTAATAGCCCGGATAACGCGCCAGATAACCGTCAAAATGCCGCTCGCGATTGCCCCAGAGCGTGGCAAAGGTCCCCGGCGGCATCGGCAGCCTGATGACAATATTGCCGAGCTCACCGGCGGGCATGACCTCACCTTGTTCATCCAACGCCATGACGTCGTAACCGGGCATGGGCTTACCCGCGGAACCGATTTTCACCGGCAGTCGCTCAAGTCCAAAGGGGTAACCGGCAATCGCCCAGCCCGTCTCGGTCTGCCACCAGTGATCAAGAATCGGAATGCGCAAATGCTCCTCGGCCCAGCGAACGCTATCCGGATCTGATCGCTCCCCGGCAAGGAAAAATGCCCTCATCTTGGTGAGATCATGTCTGGCGATGAACTCGCCATTCGGGTCTTCTTTCTTAATCGCGCGCAAGGCCGTGGGGGCTGTGAACAGCGCGCGGGCCTCATATTCCTCGGCGATGCGCCAGAAAGTCCCGGCATCGGGTGTGCCGATGGGTTTGCCTTCAAGCATGATCGTGGTCGCACCGGCAAGCAACGGGCCGTAGACAATATAGGAATGCCCGACCACCCAGCCGACGTCCGAGGCGGTGAACATGACCTCCCCCGGTCGGATGCCGTAGATGTTCTGCATGGACCAGGTAAGTGCGACGGCATGCCCGCCATGATCCCTGACCACACCCTTTGGCCTGCCCGTTGTCCCGGACGTATAGAGAATATAGAGCGGGTGGGTGGCATCCACCGACACACAGTCGGCCGGTGGCGCTGCGGCAACGGCCTCCTCCCAATCCAGATCCCGGCCATTGGTCAGCGCGCATGGATGCATGTCGCGTTGCAGAATCAGACAGTGCTCAACCGAGTGCTCCGCGAGCTCCAGGGCATGATCGAGCAGCTGTTTGTAATCCACCACACCGCTCGGCTCGACCCCGCAGGAGGCGGAGAGAATGAGCTTTGGCGTGGCATCGTCAATACGCTTGGCAAGCTCCGGTGCCGCAAAGCCGCCAAAGACAACCGAGTGAATCGCGCCGATCCGCGCACAGGCCAACATGGCCATCGCTGCTTCCGGAATCATCGGCATGTAAATAATGACCCGATCGCCGGCAGTCACTCCCAACTCAGCTAATGCGCCGGCAAGCGTCGCGACGCGGGCCTGCATCTCGGCATAGCTATAACGGGCTTTCTGACCGGTAATGGGGCTATCCCAAATGAGCGCGTCCTGCTCACCGCGACCGGCTATGACATGCCGGTCCAGGGCGTTAAAACAGGTGTTGAGCTTGCCGCCGGCAAACCAGCGATAAAAAGGCGCGTCGCTGTCATCAAGGACTTTGGTCGCCGGCTGATCCCAATCAATTGCCTGTGCCGCATCTGCCCAGAATCCTTCCGGGTCGGCAAGTGACTGCCGATGAATGCCGTCGTACTGTTCCGTCATATCAGGCCACCTCTCCTCAATTTGTGGCCACGCAGATCACTGAGCGGCCTTTTTCTTCTCCTGTTTCTCACGCCAGAGCCACATGCCCTCGGCCGTGAGCCAGATATCCATACCGAAATCTTCAATGAATGCCTCTTGCGAGCACCCCGCGGGTAACCACTGCGCCCAACTATCCTGTAACTGGCGCTCAAGATCCTCGACGGAATCGGCCTGCGCCGCGCAGGCAACGCCCGCATCCAACATCACAGCAAGCCTCTCCGCCATATCAGGGACATCACGGATCAGCGGAAAATGCGCTGGGGCAACAGCCGTTGGCTGCAGATCGACAATGCGCTTGAGCGTGTCGTGATAGGCCTGCGGTTTGAATTGCGGGGGCGGGACGACTGGCACTGCAAATGCGTAGGCATCGGTTACATAAGGGGGATAACTCGCCCCAAACGCATCCCCCGCCAGGAAAATATTGCTCGCGGTATCGAGCAGACTTAAGTGATGCCAGGCATGCCCCGGGGTGTGGAGGACATCGAGCAGCCGTGTACCAACCCGCACCTCGGCCTCATCCTCGAGAATCTCTATCCGATCGGCGGAAACGGGAATTAACGGCGCGTATTCGCGCTCAAAGAATGCATCCCCGTAGAGCGCCCGGACGCCGGCTTCGAGCCGCCCGGGATCGATCATGTGCTCAGCGCCGGAGGGGTGAATGCCAAGCCGTGCGTTAGGTAGTGCCTGCATCAGCGCACCGGCACCCCCGGCATGGTCAAGATGCACATGGGTGGGAATCACCCACTCAACGTTTTCTCGGGTAAGTCCCAACTCATCAAGTCGGGCGAGCAGTGCCGGCACACTGGCGCCGACACCGGTGTCGATGATGGCAGCACATCCACGGTCTTCAACGATATAACAGGCCGTGTGCTGATCCCGGATATAGCCCGTGTCAAACCGCAACAACCCGGAGGCGATTGCATCGAGCGCATTCGCGCTGCTGCCATCGTTCATGATGCCTCCCCTCCCCTTGGCTGGCCGTTGCCTTAAAACCCGATCAGCGACCTCGTTGATCGGCCCAATGCAGTGCCCAGGCTGCAAGCCCTGCCGCCAGCACTTTCAGACCCTCGGCAGGAAGAAATGGCAGAACCCCGGCGATGAATGCCGATTCAATGCCACCCATCCACACTGAAAGCCAAGCCACCCCCAGCGCAAAGACCGCGATGTTGGCCGTCGCCGCAGCCGCGACAGCCAGGATGGGGTTGGCGAGCCAACCGCGCAAAACCAGTTGTCCAGCGATCCAGGCGGCTGCCACCATACCAAGGAGATAACCACCCGTTGGCCCTGCCAGGTATCCCGGGCCACCACCGCCTGCAAAGACCGGCAGCCCCATCAGGCCCTGACCAAGATAAGCGAGCACCGTTGCCGCACCCAGCACCGGTCCGTAGACCATACCCAGCGCGAGAACAACGAAAGTCTGCATCGTGAACGGCACCGGCCAGAATGGAATTTCTATGCGGGCCGACGCGGCCAGCAGCAAGGTGCCAACCAGCACCATTGCAACGGTGGTCCAGGACAAGGGGTTGGATTGCGGACGAGTCGCCGCGGTTCTCAGCAATGTCATCAGGCTCTCCTCAATCGTGACAGCCATAACTTAACAGACCTCGACCCCGGGCGGCAGTCCTTGAACTACCAGGCGCTGTGCATGATCTCGACGAGCTGATCAACCGAGAGGTCGACCGGATTGCCACGCATGGATGAAGAACCCTGCGCGGCCCTGGCAATGTCAGCCAGCTCCGCCTCAGCAACCCCCATATCACGCAGCCCGGGCAGACCCTGCTGCCGAGACCACTCGGCCAAATGCGAAAAGGCCTTCGCCTCGGGCACACCAAAGGCCTTTGCAATCCAGACTTTCACCTCACCGACCCGTTCTGCTGCCGTACCGGTGCAGGCCGACTCATTGACCGCGAGCGCCCATGGCAGCAGGACACCGGCAATTTCACCATGCGCCGCCGTGGCAACCCCTCCGAGTGGGCCGGCAAGACCGTGCACGGCCCCGAGCTTGGCATTGGCCAGGGCCAGCCCGCCACAAAGACTCGTCCAGGCCATTTGGTCGCGGGCCTCCCGACTCTCTTCGCGCATGAGCTGCTGAATGGCGCAAAGGCCCTTGGGAATGGCGTCACGGCAGAGCAGATCGGTAAAGGCATTGGCATATCCACTGATATACGGCTCGATGACCTGCGTGATCGCATCAAGGCCACTGGCAAGGGTGACCGATGACGGTGCAGTATCAGTAAGCGCAGGATCCACGATCGCGAGATCCGGCAACAGACGCGGGTCACGCAGCGAGACTTTACGCCTTGCCTCAGGAACGCCGATCACTGCATTCGCCGTCACCTCAGCCCCGGTACCGGCCGTGGTCGGCACAGCCAGAAACGGCAGCGGCTCGGCATCCAGTCTTTCTCCCTTCCCGACCACCTCGAGATAATCAAGTGGCTGACCACCTGCCGGGATAAGGCCGGCGGCCGCTTTCGCGAGATCAATCACCGCGCCGCCCCCCAGACCAACAAGCGCATCGGCCCCAAACTCTCTACCCAGACTCACAGCTGCCTCAACCAGTGGCAGATCCGGCTCACGCGGACAGGGGAGCTCAGTGAATACGACTTGTTTGTGCGCCTGCAGCTGATCAGTCAACCAGGCAGAGCGATTGGATGACTGGCCGCGAATGACCAGCACCCTTTGGGCATGACTCTCGATCCAGTGAATAGCCTCTTCAGCACCACCGCGGCCGAATTGAATACCCGAGGGCAATTGGAGTCTGAACGACTGCATGAAGCATCCCTATCCGCTCAATAAAACCGCATCATCCTAAAACTCAGGCGCAAGGTCGATCGTGGCTATGCACCAATTCGAGCCATTTGCACCAAAGGCTTGTCCAAAATAGTGCCTTCGTGCCATAAATGTGCCGCGAACAGCGCTGCGTTTCGGCCAGGTGGAGGAGAGAGTGGACTTGGCATGCGCATTGCATAACGCTGTTTGCCAAT
>CAJXNJ010000054.1 GCA_913057145.1 uncultured Ectothiorhodospiraceae bacterium | reverse complement strand
GGGCACAGTTTTTGGGAATCAGCATGTCATCGGGCTTCGTTCATCTGCACCTGCACACCGAGTTCTCCCTCATCGATGGGGTGGTGCGCGTCAAGCCGCTGGTTGAGGCGGCTGCCAGGGAGGGGATGCCAGCGGTTGCAGTGACCGATCAGGGCAATCTTTTTGGCATGGTGAAGTTCTATCGCGCCGCACTCGCGGCCGGCGTCAAGCCGATTATCGGCGCGGATCTGCGCATTGCCGATGATCGTCGTGAAGGCCACCACGTACTCACCTTTTTGTGCATGAACGATCGGGGCTACGCGGCGCTTACCCGTTTGATTACCGCCAGTTACCTGCAGGGACAGGATCAGGGCCTGCCGTTAGTTGATCGGCGCTGGCTCGATGAGCATAACGAGGGGCTGATCGTGCTCTCCGGTGGCGCCCGTGGCGATATTGGCGAAGCCCTGGTTGCCGGTGATCAGACCCTTGCCCGCTCCCGGCTTGAGTTCTGGCAGACGCGCTTTGGTGATCGGTTTTATCTTGAGCTGCAACGACTTGGCCGGCCCGGTGATGAGGATCACGTGCATGCGGCCGTGGCACTTGCCGAAGAGGCGAGTGTGCCGGTTGTGGCCACCAATGATGTGCGTTTCTTAAGCCGGGATGATTTTGAAGCACACGAGGCCCGGGTCTGCATCCATGAGGGACGGATCCTGCATGACCAGGCACGGCCGCGAAATTACAGCGATGCCCAGTATCTCGCCTCACCGGCAGAGATGGCCGAGCGCTTCAGCGATCTCCCGGAGGCGCTTGAGAACACGCTTGCGATTGCCAGGCGCTGCAACCTCTCATTGACCCTCGGGCGTAATGTCCTGCCGGATTTTCCGGTCCCTCAAGGCAAGACCATTGATGATTATCTGCGCGAGCAGTCGAGGGCGGGGCTTGCCCGGCGCATTGAGGCGCTCGGTACACCGGGTGGTGATCAGGCGGACTATGAGCAAAGACTTGAGCATGAGCTCGATGTCATTATCGAAATGGGCTTCCCGGGCTACTTTCTGATCGTGGCCGATTTTATCCGCTGGGCAAAATCGCAGGATATCCCGGTGGGGCCGGGTCGTGGCTCCGGAGCCGGATCACTGGTTGCCTATGCCCTGGATATCACCGATCTCGACCCGCTTCGCTATGACCTGCTCTTTGAGCGGTTTCTCAACCCGGAGCGGGTCTCCATGCCGGATTTCGATGTCGATTTCTGCATGGAAAAGCGCGATCAGGTCATCGACTATGTTGCCGAATACTACGGCCGGGAGAAGGTCTCGCAGATCGCCACCCACGGCACCATGGCGGCAAGGGCGGTGGTTCGGGATGTCGGCCGGGTGCTTGGGCATGGCTATGGTTATGTCGACCGCATCGCCAAGCTGATTCCCTTTGAAATCGGCATGACACTCGAGAAGGCCCTGGCGCAGGAAGCTGATCTGCGCGAGCTCTATGAGCAGGACGAGGAAGTGCGGTTCCTGCTGGATCTGGCCGGCCGGCTTGAGGGGCTTTCGCGTAACGTCGGCAAGCATGCCGGTGGCGTGGTCATTGCTCCGAGTGATCTCACGGATTTTGCCCCGCTCTACTGCGAGCCGGATGGCAGTGGGCTGGCAACCCAGTTTGACAAGGACGATGTCGAGGCCGTCGGCCTGGTGAAGTTTGATTTTCTCGGGCTTCGCACGCTGACCATCATCGATTGGACGGTAAAAGCCGTGAACGCACAGCTCGCCGAGCGCGGTGAGAAGCTGATCGATATCACCCATATCCCGCTGGATGACCGGCTGACCTTTGAACGGCTCAAGGAATGTCAGACCACAGCGGTTTTCCAGCTTGAGTCGCGCGGCATGAAGGATCTTATCCGCCGTCTGCGCCCGGATAGTTTTGAGGATATTGTCGCTCTGGTGGCGCTTTTCCGGCCGGGCCCGCTGCAGTCGGGGATGGTTGAAGACTTCATCGACCGTAAACATGGCCGCAAACCGGTCGCCTATCCCACCCCTGAGCTCCATCATGATGCGCTCAAGCCCATCCTCAAGCCCACCTATGGCGTGATCCTCTACCAGGAGCAGGTCATGCAGATTGCCCAGGCTGTCGGCGGCTATAGCCTGGGTGAAGCGGATCTGCTGCGGCGGGCCATGGGCAAGAAAAAGCCTGAGGAGATGGCCAAGCAGCGCAGCATCTTCCTCGAAGGTGCCCAGAGTCAGGGGCTGTCGCAGGCCCATGCCGAGGGTCTTTTTGACCTGATGGAGAAATTCGCCGGCTACGGGTTCAACAAATCCCATTCCGCGGCTTATGCATTGCTTTCCTATCAGACGGCCTGGCTGAAAGCGCATTATCCGGCGGCTTTCATGGCAGCGGTGCTCTCCTCGGATATGGACAACACCGACAAGGTCGTCACGCTGATTGAAGAATGCCGTGCCATGTCGATTGCGGTCTCGCCGCCGGATATCAACCGCTCGGAGTGGATGTTCCGCGCCCCGGAGACCGGCGGCATCATCTACGGACTCGGGGCGTTGAAGGGAGTCGGATTCTCGGCGGTGGAGGCCATTGTCAGCGCGCGTGAGGCAGAGGGGCCATTCGCCGATCTGCCGGATCTTTGTCGACGGGTTGATTTGCGCCGGGTCAATCGTCGGGTGCTGGAGGCGCTGATTCGCTCCGGCAGTCTTGATGGATTGGCGGAGAATCGCGCCTCGGCCATGGCCGAGTTGCCGGATGCCCTGCAGGCGGCCGAGCAGCACAGCCGCAACAGCGAGCTCGGCCAGGATGATCTCTTTGGCATCGGGCATGACGCCGAGGACGCCCCGGCACCGGTTAAACGCGTACAGGTTGCGGAATGGGATGAGGCCGAGCGCCTTCGTGCTGAGAAAGAAACCCTCGGGCTTTATCTCACCGGACATCCGATTGATGAATATGAAGCCGAGCTCTCGGAATTCATTACCTGTCGGTTGAGTCAGGCAGCAGCCGGGGCGGGTGTTGAGAAAACCGCCGGGCGGCGAGGGAGTGAGAAGCGGGTTGTGCTTGCCGGGCTTGTTGTCGCGGTTCGCACACGGGTCACCCAAAGCGGCCGGCGCCTTGGCTTTGTGACATTGGATGATCGTACCGCGCGGATTGAGGTCGCTCTCTTTGGTGAGAGTTTTCAGCGCTACCGCGGATTGTTGGAGAAAGATGCACTCATCGTGATTGAGGGAGACCTTGGCTACGATGAGTTCAGTGACGGCTATCGGGTCTCTGCTGAGCGGGTACATGATCTTGATGGCGCGCGTGCGGCGTTTGCCAGGCGACTGGTGTTGCGGGTGGATGCAAAGAAGGCCGGCAATGGCTTTATCGCATCGCTCAAGGAGACACTCGCGCCTTATCAGGCCGGTGAGTGTGCCGTTTGCATTGACTATGAACATCCGGACGCCCGGGCACGGCTTCGCCTTGGTGAAGAGTGGCGGGTACGGCCGGCGCCCGAGCTCATTGAGGGGTTGAATGGCTTGCTGCCGGGGGCGGTGAGCGTGGATTATCGGCGCTGATCGCCGTGTTAGAATTGAACAAATAGCAGTGAAGGGAGCCTTTCCTTGGCCTCCAGTGAATTGGATTTTCTTGAATTTGAGCGCCCGATTGCCGAGCTTGAGGCAAAGATCGAGGAGCTTCGCTATGTTGGCAATGACACCGAAGTCAGCATCGGCGAAGAGCTCGGGCGTTTGCAGGCGAAAAGCCGACAGCTCACCGAGCAGATTTTCCGCAGTCTCACACCCTGGCAGGTGGCGCAGCTCGCAAGGCATCCGAAAAGGCCCTATGCCCAGGACTATATCGACGCGATCTTCAGCGATTTTGAAGAGCTGCATGGTGATCGCGCCTTTGCGGATGACGCGGCGATTGTTGGCGGTGTCGCACGGCTTGATGGCCGTGCGGTGATGGTTGTTGGAGAGCAGAAAGGCCGGGATACCCGCGAGAAAATCGAGCGCAACTTCGGCATGCCGCGCCCGGAGGGCTACCGCAAGGCAAAGCGTCTATTCGAGATGGCCGAGCGGTTCTCACTGCCGGTGTTCACATTCATCGATACCCCGGGGGCTTATCCCGGTGTAGGCGCTGAGGAGCGGGGCCAGAGTGAGGCCATTGCGCGCAATCTTTTTGTCATGAGCGGATTGCGTACCCCGGTCATTTGCACCGTGATTGGTGAAGGTGGCTCGGGTGGGGCCCTTGCCATCGGTGTTGGCGACCGGCTGTTGATGCTCCAGTACAGCACCTACTCGGTGATCTCCCCCGAGGGCTGCGCCTCAATTCTCTGGAAGAGTGCGGACCGCGCGGCGGATGCAGCCGAGGCCATGGGCATTACCGCAACCCGGCTTGCAGAGCTCGGGCTTGTCGATGAAGTCATTCCCGAGCCGCTTGGTGGTGCACATCGCGACTGGGAAGAGATGTCCCGGCGGCTTGGCTCGGCTCTGCGCAGTCAACTCGCCGAGATTGAGGGGGTTGATCTCGATAAGCTCCTTGCGCAGCGTCATGACCGTCTCATGGGACTGGGCCACGTCCGGTAGTCCACGATGGATCTGAACCTGCCCGATCCGGACTCGATTCGGGCAGCCCTGCCAGCTGCTGTGCAACGTCTGGTCGTGGCCTTCAGCGGCGGGGTCGATTCAACCGTTTTACTGCAGCTGGCATCCCTTAGCGGTCTGCCGGTCAAAGCCGTTCACATTCATCACGGGCTACATCCATCCGCTGACGATTGGGCCGGGCACTGCCGGCAGTTCTGTGATGCGCGGCGAATTCCCCTGGATGTTGTTGAAGTCGAGGTCGAGCGCAGTGGCGGCGGTCTTGAGGCCGCTGCCCGTGAGGCACGCTATGACGCGTTGGCCGCGGCGTTGAGCACGGGCGATTGTCTGCTGACGGCTCATCATGCCGATGATCAGGCCGAGACGCTCTTACTCCGCATGCTGCGCGGGACCGGCCCGGATGGGCTTGGCGGTATTGCCGCCTGTCGCGCTTTCGGGCCGGGTTGGCTGTATCGCCCGCTGCTTGACTGCACCCGAGCCGAGATTATGGCGTATGCCGAGCAGGAAGCGCTCTCCTGGATCGAAGACCCGGGCAATCAAACGCTTGCGCAGGATCGCAATTATCTTCGCCATCAGGTAATGCCGGTGATGCGTGAGCGTTGGCCAAAAGCCTCGTCCACCATGTCCCGCCTTGCGGATCTGGCCCGCGAGCAGCGTCTGGTGCTGGATCAGCTGCTCGATGAAAAGCTGCAGAGCGCCTGTGCCGATGGTATTGGCGCGCTCAGGTTTGATGCGCTCTCGGCGGCGGCAGAGCCGCTGCAGGCAGCCTTGCTGCGGGCCTGGCTTGCCTCGGCCGGGGTGCGCCCACCCGGACGGGAACGTCTTAAAACCGGGTTGGCGGGATTACTCACTGCGCGAGCGGATCGGACCCCGCGGCTTGAATGGCCGGATGCCCAGATTGTCCGTCACGGCGATTGGCTTTATCGGTTACCTGTTGTCCTGCCAAAGCCGCCGGCTGCCATTACCTGGCAGCCAGGGAGCTCTGCGTCGGCACCCTGGTTTGGCGCATTGGGCTTTGTCGCCGATAGAGACACGGGATTTGCCTGCCCTCCCGGACTTGCCGATGAGACGCTGCAATTGCGCTCAGCACAGCGTGGAGAACGGGTAAAACTGGCCGGCCGGCCGACAAAGGCCATCAGCGAGTATGCGCGGGAAGCCGGCATTCTTCCCTGGTGGCGGGCGCTGTTGCCGGTGGTGGAATCCGGACCGGGTGAAGTGTTGGCCGTTGGTGGCTTGGGGCTTACCGAGACGGGGCTTGAGCGACTTCCAGCGGATCCATGGGGGTTATGCTGGCAGCTCGATGCCGGTCAGCTCTGGTGTGATCTGCGCTATCTCCGGCATCCGGGCAGGGCAGAGTCCTGATACATCCCAGATTGTGCCCCCCGCGGTGTTCGGTTACCATTGACGCCCGTCCTGTGGGGGCCTCCCGCCGCCACGATTCGCCAGTAGGCCGACGGTAGCATGACGCGATTTATCTTTATTACAGGCGGTGTTGTCTCCTCTTTGGGCAAAGGCATCGCTGCCGCCTCTTTGGGTTCTATTCTCCAGGCACGCGGTTTGAGCGTGACCATGGTCAAGCTCGA
>CAJXNJ010000053.1 GCA_913057145.1 uncultured Ectothiorhodospiraceae bacterium | reverse complement strand
CGCCGGTTCGGGCCTCTGCCGGCTCGATGGCCGGGCCATCGGCATCCTGCCAATAGGCGCGCCTTGTTCTCGCCAATTGCTCAAGCAGGAAATCAAGGTCAACGGCCGGAATGGGTTGGCCGGCCTCGGGCAGTAATCTCAGGATCCGGCGGTCGGCGGGTGTTAACAGCCCTTCCGGCGCGCGGCGGACACCCTGGAAAGGCAACAGACGGCCATAGCCGCCGGATCGCTTTGGCCGGGCGCGGCGGAGTTGCAGGGTGACCTGCCCCGCCTCATCGGCATCGAGCAGGTAGAGCAGGACTTCGGGGCGGGCATGGGTAGCGGCTGCGCGTTGCCCGGCCTGGCTGGCCCCGTCGGCTGATTCACGCGATGCCGCAACGGCTGTCTCAAGTTCGCTTACCCACTGACAAATGGCGGGGTTGGTTTGCGTGCGACCAGCGGGGGCTTTCAGGCCCAGGTAATAAAGCAGGGCCGCCACGGCATGCTCACAGGCGCCGCCCGCCTCGCAGCTGCAGTATGTCGTGACGGGTTTCGGCGAAGGCAGCGGATGAATGCGGCAGTCAACCGAATGCACGTGGCGCCGGCCAGCCTGCACGCGTGCGAAAAACCCCTGCCCGCCTGGCGTGCAGTCCAGCACCGCCCGATCGCGTATCAGCCGCTCACCGGCCTTTAACGCCTCCCGCGAGAAGTCTGCCCAAATCGCAGCCTCACCATGCTCGGCAATCCATGCCTGAAGGGGTTCGCTCAACGCCGCTACCTCCGCCATGATCCATAAACAACCTCACAGCATACCCGGTTCTTTGTGACATTGAGCAGAAGATTTCGATGAATGGCTGTCTCGAGCGTATAGTTTTTTGTATATACTTTTTTATATACCCATTGAACAGGAGGGACATGGCCATGGCTGCGATCTCCCTGAAACTCCCTGACAGCCTGATCCAGCAGAGCGACCAGCTTGCCAAGGAATTAGGCGTCAGCCGGACGGCACTGATCCGCCGCGCCCTGCGTCATGAGATCCAAAGAAGCCGACGGACACTGGAACAGCAGGCGATCATCTCTGATCTTGCCCATCTGTCCGCCGATCGGAATTATCTGGCGGAAACGGATCAGCTGGATGCAGGCTGTGCTGATCTACCGGAAGAAAAAGATTTCGAGGACTGGTGGATTCATCCGAAGCCATGATCCAGGGCGGGATTCATCTTGCTCGGCTTGATCCAATCAAGGCCGGGGAGGTGGGAAAACGCCGCCCGGTAATTATCCTGACCGGGCAGGTCATTCTCGATGCCCGGCCACCGGTCGTCATGATCTGCCCGCTGAGCAGTCAATCGAACTCGTTTGTCTCTTTTTTACACGTAGAAATCCTGCCCCGCGGCAATCTACAAAGAAGAAGCTACGCGCTGGTCGAACACTGTCGAGCGGTCGCCACAAAAAGAATTCATTCAACAAGACTGGCCGCCTTGGAGCCGGAAGAGCTCGGCACGATCCTCTCAAGACTCCAGCGACTTCTGGGCGCTTAACTAACCACCACTGACGGGCGGCAGAAGCACCAGGGTTTCGGTGGGATCCACCAAATCAGCCCGCGAGCGCATGTCATCACCCACTGCGCAGGCCACGCGCGGCAGGTGTTCCGCGAGCCCCGGGTAGTCCGACACCAACGCATCCAGCACTTCAGCAATCGGCGCCGAACCGGCCAGATCCACATCCACCTCAGCGGCCCCGACAGCCTCACGCAACACACCAAATAACTCGACTTTCATAGCTTCTCGCCCGTCAGCGGATCATTCCAAGGCTTTAAATTCCGCAGGAAGGTATCACAGGGTAATACAACGATTCCGTCAATCTCCAAAGGTTCGTCACCGCGATAGAGCAGCGCCAACTCTGCCTCTGGATAATCCTCTCGGAATGCCCGCAATGATCGCAGATCCTTGCGGTCCACACGCCGAGAGTGCTTCACCTCAAATGCCCATAGCCCCTTTTGACCATAGACGACAAAATCGACTTCGCTACCATGCCGAGTCCGCCAGTAATAAAGTTTTTCCCCATCGTTACGATAGGCTGCCCAAGCACGTAGATGCTGTGCCACCAGACCCTCCAGTGCGCCGCCGGCCACCTCCTCTGCGCGATCCAAAGGTCCACGTGGTCTCAGCGACTGATAGACGCCACTGTCGAAGTAATAAAACTTTTCATGCGCCACCAAATCTCGACGGGCGCGCCGACTGAACACTGGGAGCCGAAAACCCAGCAGAAGGTCCTCCAACACTTCGAGGTAGTTTGCGATGGTCTGGCGATTCACCCCACTCTCACGAGCAACCGCTGAGAGATTCAGCTGGCTCGCGTGTGAGAAGCTCATGGCCTCCAGAAAACGACCGAAGGCCCCAATATCCCGCACCAGTGCCTCCGCTTGAACTTCCTCATTCAGATAAAGCGCAACATAAGCGGCTAAGGTGTCAGAGGGATTGTCGGCATACCAAACAAGCGGCACCGTTCCCTTTGACAATGCGTAATCCAAATCGAACGCATCACCAAGCTCGGCCGCCATCAGCGGATGCATCTCAGCACGGCTCACGCGTCCGGCCAACAAATTACTGGCACCACGTCTGAGCTTTCTGGCACTAGAACCTGTCAATACAAACCGCCAGGGCGTTTTCTCTTCGATGAGCTGGTGAACCACATCCAAGAGGGCCGGCACATGTTGAACCTCATCAATTACAACCGTTAATGAGGTATCTGCATCGCGTGAGTGTTTGACTTGGCGATGATGGCCAGCAAGCCGCTCTTTTAGATATTCAGGATGAGATAAGAATTCCCGACGCAACGCCGGGTCCAGTAGATCGAACGACAGGGCATTTGGATACGTGGCCTTCAGCCACGTGGACTTACCAGTACCTCGAGGGCCGAATAGAAAAAAACTGCCAGCCTTTTCCTGTAAAAATCTCATCGTAGATGTCATTTTTACTGCTTTTTTTACATCTTTGATGTAATTTTAGCAGATAAAATAAGCAATCATCCATAAAAAAGACCCCTTGAAGGGGCCTTTTTTATGGATGGCTGGGGGACCAGGATTCGAACCTGGGTTGACGGAGTCAGAGTCCGTAGTCCTACCGCTAGACGATCCCCCAATAAACCCTTTAGCGCTTGGAGAACTGCGTGGCGCGACGGGCCTTGTGCAGGCCGATCTTCTTACGCTCGACCATACGCGCGTCACGGGTGACATACCCGGCCTGACGCAGGCTGGTCTTCAATTCCTCATCATAGGCGATCAGCGCCCGGGTAATGCCATGGCGGATCGCGCCGGCCTGACCGCTGGAGCCGCCGCCTTCGACGCGGACCTTGATGTCCACCTTGTCGAGCGTCTCGGTGAGCTCAAGCGGCTGACGCACGACCATGCGTGCGGTTTCACGGCCAAAATACTCATCCAGCGGCTTGCCGTTGACGATGATGTTGCCGCTGCCGGGACGCATGTTCACGCGTGCAGCGGAAGTCTTGCGTCGACCGGTTCCATAATACTGTTGAACTGCCATCGGTTATCCCGCTCCGGCTCAGATTTCCAGCGCCTGAGGCTGCTGGGCATGGTGGTTATGCTCGCTACCGGCGTAGACCTTGAGCTTCTTGAACATCTGACGGCCGAGGCGATTCTTGGGCAGCATGCCCTTGACCGCAAACTCGATGGCCCGCTCCGGATGCTCGTCAATGAGCTTCTCGAAATTGGTCGACTTCAGGTTACCGACATAGCCGGTGAAGCGATGATAGGTTTTCTGCTGCGCCTTACGACCCGTGACATTGACCTGTTCGGCATTGATTACGACCACGTAATCGCCGGTATCAACATGCGGGGTGAACTGCGGCTTGTGCTTGCCACGCAGGCGATAGGCGATCTCCGAGGCAAGGCGGCCGAGGGTTTTCCCGGCGGCATCCACCACGTACCAGTCACGCTCCACTTCTGCGGGCTTGGCGCTAAATGTTTTCATTGGCTAACGTTCTCCGAAGCCGACGCTTCCGAATCAAGACCGCGCATCCTACACAATGCCGTTCGGCCAGACAAGCCAATCATGCCGATTTCTCAACGACTTCATGGCTATGAGTAATCTCGCAGGCCTTGGCCAACATAATCGATGCCGAGCAGTATTTCTCGGCCGAGAGCTCAACCGCTCGTGCCACCGCCTGAGGCTTAAGCCCCTCACCGCTCACCCGGAAATGCAGATTGATGCGCGTGAAAACGGCAGGCGTGGCATCGGCCCGCTCGGCTTCCACCTCTACTTCACAGCCCGAGACCGGATGTCGGCCGCGCTCGAGAATATGCACCACATCCACCGCCGAGCAGCAGCCGAGCCCTTCGAGCAGCAGCTCCATCGGTCGTGGGCCGCGATCCTGGCCGCCCAGATCCGGCGGTCCATCGACCGTTAGTCGGTGACCGCTACCGCTTTCAGCCTCAAAGGCCATCCCGTCAAGCCAGCGTATATGCGCTTTCAAGGCCCTCTCCTACTTCCGGACCCCCTCATATGGGTCATGAATTTCTGTGAACAGCATTATAACTTCCGCCTCCCCTTTGGCTAAAAAGAGAGACTTCAACAAAAACAGACAGGGAGGTTGCATGAACCCCGAAACGCATCGCTTCTTCAATCGTCCTGCTATTCAAGAACTCCTCCAGCACTGTCGCCGCAGCCGCTACCGGGCAGGCTCACTGCTCCTGCATCGCGACTCTCCCGGCGATACGCTCTATCTGGTCTTAAAAGGCAAGCTCAGCGTCCTTGAAGACGATGAAAACGGCCGCGAACTGGTCCTTGCCTATCTCAACCCCGGTGACTTCATGGGTGAAATGGGGCTATTTGCCGACAAGCCCAAACGAAGCGCCTGGATAAAGGCCAAAACCCATTGCGAGCTTGCCGAAATCAGCTACGAGCGATTCAGTCGACTGCAACAGCAATCTCCCCATCTGCTGGAGCCGGTGATTGAACAGATGACGCGGCGGCTGCGCGATACCAGCCGGCGGTTCCGCAATCTGGCGTTTGAAGACGTGCGCAACCGGGTCGAAGCCACCCTGCATGATCTCGCCCGCGAGCCCGATGCCATGACGCATCCGGATGGCATGCAACTGAAGATCACCCGCATCGAGCTTGGACGGCTGGTGGGCTGCTCGCGGGAGATGGTCGGCCGGGTGCTGCATGAAATGGAGTCCGAGGAGCTCATCAGCACCCGCGGCCATACCATTGTCGTGCACGGAGCCCGGCCAATGGCCGAGGCAGCGCATGCCTGATGGCTTTTAGCCGAATAGCTCAGCCAATCGCGCGCCGGGATCCTCGGCGCGCATAAAAGCTTCGCCAACCAGAAACGCATGCAGGCCATGTTCGCGCAGGTGCGCGACATCGGCCTGCGTGTGAATGCCGCTTTCGGTGACGAGCTGCCGGTCATCGGTCAGGGAATCAGCAAGCCGGACGCTTGTCTCAAGATCCGTCTCAAACGTACGCAGATCACGATTATTAACGCCGATAAACGGCGCGTTGAGCTTAATCGCCCGTTCAAGCTCAGCGGCATCATGCACTTCGACGAGCACGTCCATGCCAAGCTCGGTACCAAGCGCATGTAGATCAGCCAGCTGCCGGTCATCCAGGGCCGCGACAATCAACAGAATGCAGTCCGCCCCCAGGGCCCGGGCCTCCACCACCTGATACGGATCAAAAATAAAATCCTTACGAATCACTGGCAGCTTGCAGGCACCTCGGGCTGCCTGAAGATGGGCATCCCCACCCAGAAAGAAATCCTCTTCGGTCAGCACCGAGAGGCAGGCCGCCCCACCTCGCTCATAACTCGCGGCAATCGCGGCCGGATCAAAGGCCTCACGCAAAACGCCCTTGCTGGGGGACGCCTTTTTAATCTCGGCAATCGCCGCGGCTTGTCCCTGAGCGATTCGCCATTGAAGGGCTGCCTTGAATCCGCGCACCGGGCTAGCCGCGTCAAGGCTTGCCTCAAGGCGAGCGAGCGGCAGATTGGCCTTACGCTCTGCAATGACTTCGGCCTTGCGCGCCATAATGCGCTTCAAGATATCGGGCGTGTCGGCAAGCCCTGGCATGGTACCGGTCATGCGGCACCGCCCAGACGCTGACTGGTCTCGACAAAGGCATCCAGACGCTCACGCACCACGCCGCTCGCCAGAAGTTCCCGGGCCCGGGCAACGGCATCGCTCAGGTCCGATTCCAGCCCAGCAACATGAATCGCCGCCCCGGCGTTAAGCGCCAGCAGATCGGCAGCGGGCCCGGGCAGGCCGTCAAAGATCGCTTTAATCATCT
>CAJXNJ010000052.1 GCA_913057145.1 uncultured Ectothiorhodospiraceae bacterium | reverse complement strand
GACGCGGTCATCGCCGATGAGATGGCGATGCAGCCCTATCTGGCCGAGCGTCGCGGGCTTTTTGCCAACCGCCCGGCGCTGGCTGTTGCCCGGCCCTCGAGCACCGATGCGGTGGCCTCGGTGGTCCGCACCTGTGCAGCGGCCGGGGTTGCGGTGATTCCGCAGGGCGGGAATACCGGGCTTGTTGGGGGTGCCGCCGGCTTTGCCAATGAACCGGCCGTTATCCTCTCGCTCGAGCGCATGAACCGTATTCGCGAACTCGATGCCGAGAACTTCACCCTCACCGCCGAGGCCGGCTGCCGCCTGAGCGCCGTCCAGGATGCGGCGGCCGCCGCCGACCGGCTTTTCCCGCTGAGTTATGCCGCCGAGGATGACTGTCAGATCGGCGGCAACCTGGCGACCAACGCAGGTGGCATGAACGTGCTTCGCTATGGCAACGCCCGCGACCTCACCCTGGGCGTCGAAGTGGTGCTGGCCGACGGCCGCGTTTGGGATGGCCTGCGCAGCCTGCGCAAGGACAACAGCGGCTATGATTTAAAGGATCTGTTCATCGGCGCCGAGGGGACGCTTGGCATTATCACCGCCGCGAGCCTCAAGCTCTTCCCCGCCATTCGCGAGAAGGCCACGGCCATTGTGGGCCTTGCCTCGGCCGAAGACGCCGTCGCGCTTTTTGCCGAGTTGCGCGCGGCAAGCGGCGATACCATCTCAAGCTGTGAACTCATGGCCCGCCGGCCCCTTAGCTTTGCCATCGAGCATGACCCCGATTGTCATGAACCCCTTGCCGATGAGCATGCCTGGTATCTGCTGGTGGAGTTGAGCAGCAGCGCCGAGGACGCAGGGTTAAAGACACGGCTGGCCCGCGGCCTTGGCGACACCCGGCTTGCCATCGACTACCGGATTGCCGGCAATGCTGCCGAAGCAGCGGATATCTGGCGGCTGCGCAACACGATTCCGGGTGCACAGCGGCATGAGGGTGCGAGCATTAAAAACGACATCTCGGTGCCGGTCTCACGCATGCCCGATTTTATTGCCAGGGCGAGCGATGCGGTCAGCGCCGCCTGCCCGGGTATTCGCGTCTGTGCTTTCGGGCATATCGGGGATGGCAATATTCACTTCAACCTCACCCGGCCCGAGGCCATGGATGATGCGAAGTTTCTCTCGCAGTGGGATCGGCTGAGCGCGATCGTGCACGACGTGGTGATGGATTATCGCGGCTCGTTTGCCGCCGAGCATGGCGTCGGGCAGCTGAAACCCGGCGAGATGGCAAGGCTCAAGGATCCTGTTGAGCAGGAGCTGCTAGCGGCGGTGAAACGGGCGCTCGACCCCGATGACCGGCTTAATCCCGGGAAGCTTTTGCCTCGCGCCGACGGATGAGCCAGGAAGCATAAAAGCTGCCAACCGCCGGTGTGAAAGTCAGCAGCGTGGTCAGCCAGATCACCGCGTTCGAGGGATCGAGCAGCAGAGAAATGGTCTCAGGGCCGATCTTCATCCAGAGCGCGCCGATGCCAATGCCGACGATGTTCACGGCAATGGCCAGAAACACCCAGCCCAGAATACGAAAGACACGTGCCAAATCGTTCATGCCGGCATCATACCGCTTTCTGCCGCTCGGCATGCATCGCCGCGAGATCGCGGGCGAGTGCAATGCTGGTCTGCGCGCTGATCGCACCGATCGGCGCCAGGTTGATGCCAAGCTGCGGGCGGGTGAGACCCGAGGCGCGCTGATGCTCAACAATCGCCGCCCAGGCGCGGGCAATCTGCTCGAGTGAGCGTGCGGCGACATCCTGATCGGCCTCGGTCAACCAGCGCTCCAGGCCATCGGAGATGCTCACGCCAAGCCAGAGCAGAAAGCGGATATTGCGCTCGGTGCGCGCCGGACAGACAGCCACCAGCACCTCATCGGGCAGCGCCGAGACTCCCATGAGGCCATCGAGGGTGTGCGTGAAATCCTCAGGCTCATAGAGGATTTGTGTGGTGAAGAAATCGGCACCGGCACGGACCTTGGCCGCCATACGCCCGGCCTCGTCATCCCGTGAGGGAATGCAGATATTGCCGATGCGAAGCGCCGGGATCTGCGTTTTCTCGCGCAGCAGGGTATTGGCCTCGGGGACGGCCGGGCCGGGATAGGCGATATCATGACGCCCGCCGCCGACGAGCACGAACTGCCGGACACCGTATTCTTCCCAGGTCTCACGCGCCCAGTCGCACAGCGAGGCGGCATCGGCATGATGCACGACCACATGATTGATCATGCATTCAAGCCCGAGGCGCTCCTGAATGGCACGGGCCAGATCGCGTGGAGCCATGCGCGGGGCAAAAGGCTGGCGCCGCTCGCCCTTGCTGCTGCGCGAGGGCTCCTCATGGATCTCCGGGATGTTCACCGCATCGAGCGGGCAGCCTTCATTAACGGCGGCCACCTTTTCAATGACGGCCTCCACCGCCGCCTCGCCACGATGCAGCTCGGGCGGAACGGCCTCAAGAACGGTTCTCACGGTATGCTTATCCTGTGACAAATACAGTCAAACGGCCACGCAGTCTCCGGCGGTGGCGGCATGGCGTCAAGTTTAAATGGTAATCTGAGAGGGATTGACCAGCGAGGTGGGAAACATGCGATTAACCCGAATTCTGTTGCTGCTTGCCCTGGCGATGATCCTGAGCGCCTGCGCCCAGGGCACGCAGAATCTGCGTCTCAACCCTGAGCCTCCCACCACCGGCCCGGCGCTCGGCGGGGGCGAGAGCATCGGGTTGCAGGTTGTGGATGCACGCAACGACCGGGATTTGGGCATGCTCGAGAACCTGGATGGCTCGGTGGTCCGGCTGATGGCAGCACAGGATGTCGCCTATGCCGTGCAGCTGGCCGCCGCGCAGGCGCTGAGTGGTTATGATTTCGCCCCGGCACTCTGGGATGCGGCGAGCGTGCCGCGGCTTGAGATCCGACTTGAGGCCCTGGAGCATCAGGTCACTGCGGGTGTGCCGTATCAACTTGAAACGGAAATTGCGCTGGCTGCAACCGGCTGGGCCGGCGATAAACGCCTGACCAGTCGCGCACGCGCCACACTCAGCGACCAGCGCGCCCTGCCGCCGACGGAACGGGCCAATGCACAAGCCATTGAAGCGGCGATTACCCGCGCCCTCGGCCAGCTCCTTGATGAGGAGTTCGCGCGCTTTCTCGCCGGTCAGCGCTGATCCAACGCACCGGTGACGCATTTAAGCGCCATTCTCGCCGCGCTGGTCCCGCTTTTCGGTCTTATTCTGCTGGGCGCCATGCTGGCGAGGGCCCGTTTCCCCGGGGAGGACTTCTGGCCCGGGCTTGAGCGGTTCATTTATTTTGTTCTCTTCCCGGCACTGCTGATCGAGGGGCTGGCCACCGCGCAGCTCGACCCCGGGCGCATCGCCCCGGTCCTGGCAGCCGTCCTGGCCACGCTTGTCATCGGCAGCGCTCTGGTGTTCTTGCTAAAGCCGCTGATACCGCTCAACGGCCCGGCCTTCAGCTCCCTTTATCAGGGCGGTATTCGCTTTAACACCTATTTGGGGATTGCCGTTGTAATCGCGGTTTTCGGTGATGAGGCCATGGCGGTGACTGCCCTGACCATCGCACTGATGATCCCGCTCATTAATGTCTTCTGCGTTCTGGTGCTATCACGTTATGCCGAGGCCCAAAGCAGCTGGCGCCTGCTCGGGCGCAGTCTGGCGCAGAACCCGCTGATCCTCGGATGTGTCATCGGGCTTTTACTCAATACAAGCGGCATCGGGCTGCATGATTGGTTGGCCTCGGGGCTTGAGACGGCGGGGAGTGCAGCGGTCCCGCTGGGGCTGATCAGTGTCGGGGCGGGGCTCAAGCTCGGCCGCTGGCAGTCCGAGGCCGCACCCATCCTGGCCGGGAGCCTCATTAAACTGATCATCCTGCCGGTAATCGCCTGGTGGATCGCGGGGGTAATGGCGCTTGGCACACTCGAGACCCAGGTGCTGGTGGTTTTCGCGGCACTACCCACCGCGACGTCGGCCTATATCCTCGCCCGGCAGATGGGTGGCGATCATGCTCTGATCGCCCGCATGCTCACGATCCAGACGGCCGCGGCGGCCATCAGCCTTCCGCTGGTGCTGGCCTTGCTGACCAGCCAATTGGGCTAGTCCGCCCGGTCACAATGCTGACGCCTTCATACGTTACAATGTTGCTATGCAACATACAGGCATCCGCAAGGAGTCCTCATCGTGACGGTCCGCAATCTCGAGGCACTGTTTAAACCACGCTCCATCGCGATCATCGGTGCAAGCCGTCGGCCGGGTTCGGTCGGCGCGGTGCTTGCCCGTAACCTGTTTCAGGGTGGGTTCGATGGACCCATCATGCCGGTCAACCCCAAACACGAGGCCGTGGAAGGGGTGCTGTGTTACCGCGATATTGATGAACTGCCCCTGACACCCGATCTGGCGGTGATCTGCACACCGCCACCCACCGTGCCCGATCTGGTCGCCAAGCTCGCCGAGCGCGGAACCCGGGGCGTGGTGGTGATTACCGCGGGTTTTGGTGAAGGCGACGATGAAGAAGGGATGGCACTGCGACAGCGCATGCTCGATGCCGCCCGCCCCCATCTCACCCGCATTATCGGGCCCAACTGTCTGGGTACGCTGATCCCGGGAGTGGGCGTGAACGCAAGCTTTGCCCATCTGGCCCCGCCCGAGGGGAGGCTTGCTTTCGTCACACAATCCGGCGCCATTGTCACCTCGGTGCTTGACTGGGCGGAGCGTCGGGACATCGGCTTTTCCCACATGATCTCGCTTGGCGACATGGCCGATGTCGATTTCGGCGACATGCTCGATTATCTCGCCAATGACGCCGATACCCGCGCCATTCTGCTGTACGTCGAAGCCATCACCGATGCGCGTAAGTTCATGTCCGCCGCCCGGGCCGCAGCCCGCATGAAACCGGTGATCGTGGTCAAGGCCGGGCGCCACGCCGAGAGCGCGCAGGCCGCAGCCTCCCACACCGGGGCGCTTGCCGGCTCGGATGCGGTCTACGATACCGCCTTCAAGCGCGCCGGCATGCTGCGGGTGGATACTCTGGGCGAGCTGTTTGCCGCGGTGGAAACCCTGGCCACCACCGAACCACCCCCCGGCAGCCGCCTGACCATCCTCACCAACGGTGGCGGCATCGGTGTGTTGGCGACCGATGCGCTGATCGGCCATGGCGGCAAGCTCGCCAGCCTCTCGGATGAGACCGTTGATGCACTGAATGAGGTACTGCCGGCAACCTGGTCACATGGCAACCCGGTGGACATCATTGGTGATGCACCCGGCAAGCGGTATGCCGATGCCCTGTCGATCCTCACCGAGACGGAAAACGCCGATGCCATTCTGGTGCTGAACTGCCCCACCGCGGTGGCCGACAGTATGGATGCCGCCGAGGCGGTCATCGCCGAACACGAGCGCGCCGAAGGCGGGTATTCCCACAGGCCCACGCTTTTGACCTGTTGGGTCGGGGATTACACCGCGCAGCGGGCAAGACAGCGCTTCGCCGAGGCGCGAATTCCGAGCTACACCACGCCCGAGGCGGCCGTGCGGGCCTTTATGCATATGGTGAGCTACCGCCGCAACCAGGAGCAGTTGCTCGAGACGCCGCCTTCGGTACCGGAGCGCTTCACCCCGGATTACGAGCGTGCCAACGCGTTGATCGCAAAAGCCCGCAGCGAGGGCCGCGAGATATTGAGCGAGCCCGAGGCCAAACAGCTGCTCGCCGCCTACGGCATCGAAATCGTCCCCACCGAAGTGGCGGAGACTCCCGAGGCCGCTGCCGCAGCGGCCGAGCGGCTGGGCTATCCGGCGGCGATCAAGATTCTCTCGCGCGATATCACCCATAAAAGCGATGTCGGTGGCGTGGTCCTTGATCTCGAGAATGCCGAGGCGGTGCAGCAGGCCGCCGAGGCCATGCAGCGGCGGGTGACCGAGACCTACCCCGATGCCCGGCTGCAGGGCTTCAGCGTCCAGCCCATGGTCAAGCGCGCCGGTGCCTGGGAGCTCATTGCCGGGTTCACCGAGGATCAGCAGTTCGGCCCGGTGGTCCTGTTCGGACAGGGCGGCACCGCGGTGGAAGTCATCAAGGACAAATCCCTCGGTCTGCCGCCTTTGAACATGAAACTCGCCCGCGACATGATCGTCCAGACCCGTGTCTACCAGCAGCTCAAAGGCTATCGCGACCGTGAGCCGGCGGACCTGGAAGCCATTCAGTTAACGCTAACGCGCATCGCCCAGATCGCCGCCGATCTCTCGGCGGTCAAGGAACTGGATATCAACCCGCTGCTCGCCTCCGCCGAGGGCGTGGTCGCGCTGGATGCCCGCGTGCGTATTGGCGAGAACGGCGAGGGCAGCCGGCGGCTTGCGATTCGTCCGTATCCGCGGGAGCTCGAGACCACCGTCACCGCCGATGACGGCAGCCATTATCTGCTACGGCCCATCCTGCCCGAGGATGAGCCCGCGCTGCACCGGGCCTTTGCCCATCTGACACCCGAGCAGATACGCCTGCGCTTTTTCGCCCCCATGAAGCAGCTCAGTCATATGGCCGCAGCGCGCTTTACCCAGATCGACTATCACCGCGAGATGGCATTGATCATCACCGATGCCGACAAGGTGCCGGGTGAGGCGGAGCTCTATGGCGCGGTGCATATTCATGCCGACCCGGATGGTGAGGTGGCCGAGTACTCCATCGTGGTGCGCAATGATCTCACCCGCCAGGGCCTTGGCCGCATCCTCATGGAGCATGTCATCGCCTATGCCCGCGACCGCGGCATCCGCGAGATCGTCGGCGATGTGCTGCGCGAGAATCAGCCCATGCTCGCACTATGCCGGCAGCTGGGTTTCGAGGAGCATGTCGACGCCGAGGACCGCGACATCATTCGGGTGTCACT
>CAJXNJ010000051.1 GCA_913057145.1 uncultured Ectothiorhodospiraceae bacterium | reverse complement strand
GGGACTTGCCGAGTCGGCATAAAACCGGATACTAGAGGGCTCAATTGCGGCTGTAGCTCAATGGTAGAGCGCTGCCCTCCCAAGGCAGTGATGCCGGTTCGATCCCGGTCAGCCGCTCCAGTTTATTGTGGTCTCAGGATGACCTGGTCTGCCTCGGCGCTCGCCAGCCGGTAGGGCATGGCGCTGCAGGCAAACCGCTGAATGATTCGCTGCGCTTCCTCGCGTGCTTCACGAATCGGTCCACTGATCACGATTTCCTTTCCGCGATATTCCACTCGACAGTTACGGCGCATGCTCGCTGCCATTGACTGACCCCCAAGAATGGTTATGTTGCACTGCGAGAGCGCGGATTGTGACGCCAGGATGACAACGAGTAAAGACCCAATTATTGCTCGACATCAAGAATCCACACCCAACACCTGAGGGCTGATTAATGCATGCATTCGCTGGCCTTTTTTCACCCCGAGGGCCGCGACCGCCTGCTGACTGATTTCAGCCCATAAGGGCGCGCCTTCGCCGGCGATGAGCTTCACTCGGGTGACGCCACCGTGCTGCTCAAAATGCTCGACTTTCACTGGCAATCCGTTAATCAGACTCGAGGTCGGCGGTGGGTTCAGCATCAGCACCACATCACGCGCAGCAATTCTCACCCGCCGTCTCTCTCCACGCCTTGGCCTCAGGCCGGCAAAACGAAGCGGCCCGGCCTCGGTGGCGATCGTCGTCAGTCCCCAGCCAGTGTCATGCGCGACGACCGTCCCGTCCCAGACCACCATCGGATCGAGCCCGCCAAGCTTCTGCCAACATTCAGGTGAAGAGAAAACGCCTGCGACGCTGCCAGTGGTCATCAACCGGCCGTCCTCCATCAGCATCACCTGATCGGCTAAATCCAGGACTTCGTATCGCGCGTGTGTGACATAGAGCACCGGCAACCCGAAGCGCTCCGGGATCGCACGAATCAAGGGCATGATCTGACGGCGACGCCCATAATCAAGCGCGGCCAGCGGCTCATCCATGAGCAATAGACTCGGCCCGCACAGTACGGCTCGCGCCAGCGCAACGCGCTGCACTTCACCACCGGAGAGCTGTGAAGGCAGGCGCTCCAGCAGATTCTCAAGGCCCAGCACGGCGATGACCTCATCCCGCGACGGCCCATCGCCGCGGCGTCTTTTCAGCGCGTAATCGAGATTCTGCGCGGTGGTTAAATGCGCAAACAGCCGGTTGTCCTGAAAAACCATACTGGCGCGGCGTTGATGCGCAGGCAGTCTTTTTTGTGCCGAAAGCCACACGGCTTCCCCCTGACGAATCTCACCACGCACCTGGGGCTCCAGGCCCGCGAGGCAACGCAATAATGTCGTCTTGCCGCAGCCCGAGTGGCCAAACAGCGCGGTTATCCCCGCGGCAACCTCGCCCTTGGCTGACAGGGAGAAATCGCCCCGCGTCAGCTGCAGATCAAATTGAAGCAGCGGCTCGCTCATCGGCCCGCTCCCGGCCGGGTGCGACGGTTGATTGCATAGACGGTCAGAAGCACAAAAAAGGAGAACGCCAGCAGGCCCGCGGATAATAGATGCGCGGAGCCATACTCAAGCCGTTCGACATGCTCATAGATGGCGATGGCAACCACCCGTGTTTCACCCGGGATGCTGCCACCGACCATCAGCACCGCACCGAACTCACCGAGCGTATGGGCAAACCCGAGCACCGAGGCCGTCAAAAACCCCCGCCCGGCAAGTGGACAGGCAACCGTGATGAAAGCATCGAGCGGCCGGGCGCCGAGTACGGCCGCCGCCTCCATTGGCGCCGCCCCCACCGATCGGAAAGCATCACGCAATGGCTGGACAACGAAGGGCAGTGAGTAAACCACTGAGGTCACCACCAACCCGGCAAAGCTGAAGGTCAATGTGGTGCCCGTCACCTCAAACCAGGGACCGCCGATTGGCCCCTGCGGGCCGAGCAGCATCAACATATAAAAACCCAGCACAGTTGATGGCAGCACCAGCGGCAGGGCCACCAACGCATCGACCACCATCTGCAGCCGGCTTTTACTGACTGCAAGCCACCAGGCAAGCGGCGTCCCCACGACAAGCAGCACAACAACGGTCACCGCGGCCAGCTGCAGGCTGATCCATACCGGCATGAGATTCATCAACCGTCCTCGACCATGCCGTAACCAAACCGCTGGAGAATTTCCTGGGCCGCAGCACCCTGCAGGAATGCCAGAAACCGCTGTGCCTCGGCCGGATCGCGCGCTGATTTCAGAATCACCG
The DNA here is from genome assembly GCA_913057145.1 of uncultured Ectothiorhodospiraceae bacterium. GTDB lineage: Bacteria > Pseudomonadota > Gammaproteobacteria > Nitrococcales > Nitrococcaceae > Spiribacter. The sequence goes on along the minus strand of CAJXNJ010000051.1, from coordinate 4,700 downwards.
CATCCTGTCGGATCGGTTCATAAAGCGACTCATCGATAAGCACCCATTCACCGGGTGGGCGATTGGCTGCCACCGTAAAAGATGCCGCAACCAGAGCATGGCTGGCATTGCCCGTTGCCAACAAATGCAGCGTTTGACTGATGTTCTTGCCCTCAACAATCAGCGGCCGCAGCGCCTCCCATTGGCCCGTTGCCTGGAGTGCCTGCTGCGCTGCTGCTCCGTAAGGCGCCAGCCGGGGGCTGGCGATCGCCAGACGCCGAGGCATCTGCTCGACCAGACCGCCCAGACCAGAGGACGGCAACTCCGCATCCGCCCCTGCCCACAAAACCAACCGGCCGAGGGCGTAAGTCTGTCGGCTGTCGGGCAGGGCGAAGCCCTCATCCAGCAACCGCTGAGGCCGGGCCTGATCGGCGGCCAGAAACACATCAAATGGGGCGCCATTGATGATTTGCGCGTAATGCTGCCCGGTTGCACCGGCGCTGATACGCAATGAGGCACCACCCTGATCGGCATAGGCCCTGGCAATTGCCTCAAGCGGGAGCAGGAAGTTGGAGGCAACCGCAACCCTGAGCGGCATCGCCGCCAACGGCAACGAGACCAACAATAATGCTGAGGCGAGTAGCGCGCGAAGCATTGACCCACAACCCTGATCCGGCGAGAGCTCTATGCTCGCCCGGCCGGGTCAACGGGTCAATTGGTCCTACTCAAAGGCCGCGGGGTGGCCGGCGCTCCGGGATCAGCCCTTCGCTTGCAAGCCAGACCTGCAGATCACGCGTGACAAAATGCGTGAGGTTCTTGGGCACTTCGGTGATGGCCGGTGCTGGCACATCCGCGAGGGCTTTGCGCAAGAAACCCATCATCCTGGGCTCCGCGCAGATAATGCATTCATCCGCGGTGTGTTTACCGAGCTCAACCACGATATCGCGGACATAGCGCCGCTCCACCTCATCATCGTGGGCATCGCGGTGCTCATCATAATCATGGGTCTCGCTGCCCCATGTTCGATTGCGACCCGTCAGGCCCTCGGTATAAAGCGCCTCGTCCGGGGCGTCATGGGCCGGTGCGGCCAGGGTCGCCTGTTCCACCAGATCAGGACCGCTTTCAAATTCCGGCTGCTGCGGATATTGCAAAGCAAAGAATCGGGCTCGGGCGCCGTCGGCGACGACGATGCAGACATTGCGCATTCGTGTTCTCCTAGAGCGATGAAGAGCGTTTTGATGCCGTGTTCGTCTGCGACAACCCATATGCAAGCGCCGTTCACGCTCAAGGGTAAAATGACTGAGTCTGTCCAGGGAGATACCGGCCTTTGACTGATATGCGCGCCCCTGAGACGGCTGAGACGGGGCACTTCGCCTCGCGTGTGCTGGCCTGGTTCAACGAGCACGGCCGCCATGACCTGCCCTGGCAGCATCCGGCAACGCCCTATCGGGTGTGGATCTCCGAGGTCATGCTGCAGCAAACACAGGTGACCACTGTTATCCCCTATTTCGAGCGTTTTCTTGAACGCTTTCCCGATGTGGCCACACTCGCGGCCGCCGACCTGGATGAGGTGCTCGCGCTCTGGGCAGGGCTTGGCTATTACGCGAGAGCCCGCAACCTGCACCGATGTGCTCGAGTGCTGGTAGCCGAGCATGGCGGTGAGTTTCCTGACCAATTGGAGTGCGTTGCCGCGCTGCCCGGTATCGGGCGCTCCACCGCTGGCGCTATTCTCTCGCTCTCACGCAACGCCCCACATCCCATTCTCGATGGCAATGTCAAAAGAGTGCTGGCCCGCTATTTTGCGATTCCCGGCTGGCCCGGACAGAGCGCGGTGGCAAAGCAGCTCTGGCAGCTCAGCGAAGCCGTCACGCCTGCCGAGCAAACGCGCGACTTCAATCAGGCCATGATGGATCTGGGGGCAACCGTTTGCACCCGAAAGCCCCAGTGCCATCGCTGCCCCCTGCAGGCTGGCTGCCAGGCTTATACCAACGGCAATCCCGAAGACTATCCGGGCCGCAAACCAAAGCGTTCAAAACCAAAACGACAGACCCTCATGCTGCTGCTTGAGAACGGCAATGGCGTTTTACTGACACGCCGGCCCGCGCAAGGGATTTGGGCGGGACTCTGGTCGCTACCGGAATGCAGCCGCGAGCAAGACCCCGCTGAATGGGCACGAGAGGCACTCGGGCTGGTCATTACCGACCTCCATCGCGGCATACCGCTTCGCCATGAGTTCACGCACTACAGCCTGGAGATCTATCCAGTCCATGCCCGAGTAGAGGCGGCGAATGAGATGCGTGAGGGGGAGTGGGTTTGGTATAACGCCGAGACAGCAGCCAACCTGGGACTGCCCGCCCCGGTTCAACGATTGCTCAGAGAAAAGGAGACCCGGCCATGACCGAAACCGTACATTGCATCAAGGCCGGCCGCGAAGGCCCGAAACTAAAACGCATGCCCTACCCGGGCGAGTTGGGACAGCGCATTTATGAGAATGTCAGCCAGGAGGGCTGGCAGATGTGGCTGGGCCATCAGACCATGCTGATTAATGAGTACCGGCTCTCGCCGATCGACCCCAAAGCGCGTGAGTTCCTTGAGCAGGAAATGGAGAAATTCTTCTTTGGCGAGGGGTCAGCCCCACCGCCGGATTTCAAGCCGGAAGACTGAGGATCTACGGATCTTTTTCATCGTGCGAGTCGTCGTGCTAACCGCCCTGCACGGTCATGCGCCGGGGGCACTCCATCCTTCGCGTTTTGATTCACTCGATTAAGGGTGAGAACGTCAACGATCGCTGCCCGACGATCCTCCTGGATCGTCGCATCGGTAAAGTATCCGCTCGCCCCTAAGCCGAGCCCACGCAAGCGCAATGCTTGATCGTCCCGAGGCATCACCATCATGATCCGGGCCGCACTTCTGCCCTGCATCTGCTCGATGAATCGAAGCTTACCCTCCACATCCTGAGCAACATCGATTAAAAGAAGTCCAAATGCCATGAGGTCAGGCCACTCGCGCAAAAGTCCTAGATTGGCAAAAATCTCGGTCGCACTCGCAAAAGGCTCACAATCCGCCGCTAATGCCTCACCTTGAAATCGATCCCGAGCCACGATGCCCACACGAACTTTTTGCGATAAACCATGCCGTCGCATGCCGAAATCCTTACGTTTCCTGACATACGCAATAATCTACGCAAATTCTGGATGAAATCTGTCACTTAGAAAGGGTATTTTATGGAGCTTGAGTGCTTTTGTTCCACGCCACCGTGTTTCTATGACGGTTTACGTATTTGGCTGCCAGCACGGTTAACCGCGCGCCGCTGCAACGTAGTTTCACGGCAATCATCTTTCGATGTGTCATTACTGTGTTGGCTGAACGAGAGAGCTCCGCGGCAATTTGCCGATTTCTAAGTCCCTGACCCAGCAACATGAAGATTTCAAGCTCTTTATTGGTTAGCGTCTCCACCAATGCCAACTCATCACGCACCTCAGGGCTGCGTTCCGAGACCATGCTGGTCAAACACTCGCGTAACGCGTCATAGGCCTGCTGCTTACTAATGACTGCAACAACAGCTTCCGGGTGCGCGACATTCAACTCCCGGGCATCAATCTGCCCTGAGAGGATAATGACTTTGGCCGCCCGATTGGCTTCGAGCAGCCGCGGAATGACATCAGTGCCACTGCCATCCGGTAACGCGAAATCAACAATGGCCACATCAATCGATTGTGTCTGGCAGATCGAGATACCGTCGGCGAGTGTTGCCGCCCTCGCTACCAAACTCACACCGGGGATATCCGAGAGTGACTGCCCCAGCATCTCGCAGAACATTCGCTCATCCTCGATGATGGCGACATTGAGCGCCTTCACTCCCTCGCTCATTGCTCTTCCTCCAATAAAGGCATGCAGTAATAAAAAGTCACACCATCCTGCGGTGACGACTCGACCATTAACGCCCCACCGGTGCGTTCGGCGGTTTTCCTGACCATCAAAAGACCATAGCCATGACCGCTTTGTGCGCCCTTTGTTGTATAGCCGGGCTCAAATATTCGCTCAATTTGATCCGAAGACAGATGGCCACCCGAGTTGTGAATCGCGAAACTCACCCACCTTCCATCAAACTGCCGGCCTGTGCGCCAGTCCCCACCAAGCTCTCCATCACGAGCGCGCACGGTCACGGCCACAGGACCTTTGCCCCGAGATGCTTCGCAGGCATTCTGAATGAGATTGAGCAACGCATTGGTTGCAAGCGCCGGATTAGTCCTAACGATAAGTCCCGCTGAGACATTAAACGTCACCTGATCATCATCCCCGACCCTGTAGCGCAGAATCCCTTTAACCGCATCCGTCAGGGACTCGGCGGTTACCGCCTCTAACCCCGGCAAACTGTCATCACTCAGTGCGACAAGCCCGGAAATGGTGACGCGGGCATGATCGAGCGCATTCCCCATCAAATTCAATACTTCAGGACGTGCGGTATGGCCGGCCTTTAACTCTCGAGACAACTCGCGATACCCCAAATCCAGCGTGCCGACAATATTATTTGCATCATGCACCACGCCTTTCGAGAAATTCTGAATAGTCTCTGCTTTCTCTGTTTGCAGGCGCATTGCCTGCAGACGTTGCTCGGCAGCTCTGGAGGCCTCCTGACGCGCCAGGTTCTCACGCGCCTGCAAAACTTCCCGATCCGCGTCTTCTCTAATTAAAGAGAGAAATAACGGCCCCTGAACAAA
>CAJXNJ010000050.1 GCA_913057145.1 uncultured Ectothiorhodospiraceae bacterium | reverse complement strand
GAAGGGAATAATGGCGGCCACCATGGGGGTAACCGCTCGCAGGCCCTGAGCAACGGCACGTCGACGTTGCGGCATATCAGGCCGGTGGTGGCTGGGTGTTGGTAAACGCCGGACGCGCAAGGAGCCGGTCAACCCAGGCGGCCACTTCGGCCGCACCAGCGCGCCAGTTCACCTCTTCGGCAAATCGATAGTCCAACCAATCCAGTGCCACGGCCACCGCCAGGTCACCAAGATCAGGATCCCCCTGGCGGGCGGTATCGACAGCAGCGACCAGCGCCGCCGCGCCGCGCTGCAGCGACTCAGCCCAGCGCGTCTCAAGCACCGCACCGGGCTCGGCAAAACGCCGCTGCAGAAAAACGCCAACACCGGAGTTCAGACAACCAAGCGCGGCACCCAACTGGGCATGAACCCGCTCGACATTGTCCCGAGCCATCAATCGCGGCTCGGGATAGCGACGCTCCAGATAAAGCACGATCACACCGGCCTCGGTCAGCGCTTCGCCGGACTCAGTCACCAGTGTCGGCACCCGGCAGGCGGGGTTGACCGCCAGCAATTCCGCCGGACTGCTCCAGGGGTCGAGAAACACGTATTCGACCCGCTCGGTGAGTTCCTTTTCCACCAATGCCACACGCACAAGTCGTGCGTAGGGCGACGTTGGTGATGTGTAGAGCTTCATCGCGCCTCCCCCGATACCCCATGCCCGTCGGGGCGCAGACGCCAGCGCCCCATGGCTTCACTCAGATTGGCGCCTAGCATGAGCAGACAGGGCGTCAGGATCAAGGTGAGGACCGTGGCAAAACTCAAGCCACCGGCAATGGTCGCCGAGAGCTGGGCCCACCACTGCGTGGACGGGGCGTTGAATTCGATGCTGCGCGAAATCAGATCGATATTGAGCTTGAGCACCATCGGCATCAGCCCGAGCACCGTGGTGATCGAGGTGAGCAGGACCGGGCGCAGGCGCTGGGCGGCCGTGCGCAGGATGGCCTCGGGCACCGGCATGCCCTCGGCGCGCAGTGCATTGTAGGTATCAATCAGAACAATATTGTTATTAACCACAATGCCAGCGAGCGCAATCATGCCCACTCCGCCCATGACAATGCCGAACGGGCGCTGAGTGAGCATGAGCCCGAGCAACACACCCGCGGTGGAGAGCACGATCGCCGAGAGCACCAGCAGCGCCTGATAAACACTGTTGAACTGGGTGACCAGAATGATGCCCATCAGGGCAATGGCGATGACAAAGGCACGGCTTAAGAAAGACTGGGCCTCACGCTGATCCTCGTCTTCCCCCTTGAACTGCACACTGATCCCGGATGGCAGCGGCTCCTGAGAAAGCGAAGCGCGCAGTGCCTGGACCCGTTCATCGACCAGACGCCCGGCCTCGACATCGGCGTTGATGGTGAGCACACGCTCGCCGTTAATCCGCTCCAGGGTGCCGGTTTTAGGCGCCGGGACAAAATCAACAAAATTACTCACCGGCACCTGGCCGAAACGCGTTGGCACGCGCAACTGACCCAGGCTGTCGAGACTGCGCGCCTCCACCGGGAAGCGCACCCGGATATCCACCTCATCATCGGCATCATCCGGGCGGTAATCGGCGATCAAAACGCCATTGGTGACAAGCTGGACGGCATTGCCCACCAACTGCACATCCGCGCCATAGCGGGCCGCCATTTCGCGGTCGACGCGCAGCGCCCACTCAATCCCCGGCAGCGGGCGGTTGTCTTCGACATCGGCAAAGCCGCCGAGCTCGGTCATTCTTGCGCGCAGGGCCTCAACGCCGGCGGCCAGGCGATCGGGCTCGCCTGAGACCTGCAGCTCCACCGGCTTGGCCTGCCCGGGGCCTTCCTGCTGCTCGGTAATCTGCACCCGTATGCCGGGAATATCAGCCACCGAGTCGCGGATATCCGTGATGATCTCAGAGGCCGGGCGACGCTCGGTCCAGTCCACAAAATCAAGCTGCACAACGCCAATGGCATCCCGCGCCAGCGACTGCCCCCCGGTGCGGGTCGGATCGGCAAAGGTGCGCGCATAGGAGAAATCAATCTCCTCAAAACGCTCTATGCGTGCCTCCACGGCCCGGACCAGCTCGTCTTTTTCGTACACCGAGAGATCCCCGCGGGCCTGGACCTGGATGCGGGCATAGTCCGGCTCGGTGGAGGGGAAGAACTCAACGCCGACACCGAACCGGCCATAGGCAATGTAGGTGGCAATCACCGCGGCGAGCATCAGCAACAGCACCGTCCCCGGCATCTGCAGGGCCCGGCGCAGAAAGCCCACATAGGCCCCGCTGAACCCATCGAGGGTTGCGAGATCCCCCGACTCGGCAATCAGAATGCGCCGATGATGCGCGCCTTTATCCTCGCTCGGCCGGGCAAACCACCCCCCAAGAACGGGAATAAAGATCAGTGCCATGGCAAGCGATGCCGCGAGTGTGACGATCACGGTAATGGGCAGATACTTCATGAACTGCCCGACGATGCCGCCCCAGAATAAAAGCGGCACAAATACCGCAAGCGTTGTGACCGTGGCCGCGATGATCGGCCAGCTCATCCGCGTTGCACCGTATCGGTAGGCTTCCACCGCCGACCAGCCCTCGGTCATGCGCCGCTCGGCAAGCTCCACCACCACGATGGCGGCATCCACCAGCATGCCCACCACCAGAATCAGACTGAACAGCACCACGATATTCATGGTGTAGCCCATGGCATGGACGGCCAGAATGCCGGTGAGAAAGGCGCCGGGGATGGCAAGGCCCACCAGCAGTGCCGGGCGCCAGCCCATGGCCGCGACCACCACGATCATCACCAGCACCACCGCGGTCACCACGTTGTTCTGCAGATCGCGCAGCATGGTGCGAATGTCCTCGGAGCGGTCCTGCAGGTAGGTCACCTCCAGCGAGGCCGGCCATTCCGCGCGCATGGCCTCGACCACCGCCCGGACCTGATTGTTCACCTCGATGATATTGGCGCCGACGCGCTTGGAGACTTCCAGCGTTACCGCCGGCTGGCCGTTAATGCGGGCAAATTCATTCGGGTCCTTGAACGTCCGGCGGACATCGGCCACATCGCCGAAAGTCACCACCCGGTCATCAACCACTTTCACCGGCAGTGAGAGGACATCGTCCATGTCCTCAATGACACCCGGGACTTTCACCGACAACCGCCCGGCACCGGTATCCAGCGCCCCGGCGGCGATCAGGCGGTTGTTGCGGCTGACCAGATTGAAAAGATCGGCATAGCTGATGCCATAGGTCTGCATCACCCGGTCATCGACGGCCACTTCCAGCAGCTCTTCGCGATTACCACCGATATCCGCTTCAAGCACACCGGAAAGGCTCTCGATGCGATCCTGCAGGGCTTCGGCGGCATCAATCAGCGCGCGCTCGGGCACCGGGCCGGAGAGCGCCACGGTGAGCACGGGGAAGAGCGCGACATTCACCTCGCTGACACGCGGCTCTTCGGCACCCTGCGGCAGCTCGGATTTGGCGATATCGACACCTTCGCGGACATCGTCGAGCGCCCGGTCGGCATCAAAACCGGCATCGAATTCCAGGAGCACCGAGGCAAACCCTTCCGTTGCCGTGCCCTTGATCTCGGCGAGGCCCTCGATGCTTGAGAGCTCGCGCTCCATGGGCCGGACCAACAACCGCTCCGCATCCTCAGGCGAGATGCCCTCGTAGGCCATGGAGACATAGACAATCGGGATGTTGACGTCGGGCTCGGCCTCTTTGGGGATGTCGATATAGGCAATCACCCCCATGGCGATAATCAGCAGCAGGATCAGCGTCACCGAGCGGCTGCGCGAGAAAACCGCGGCAATCAGCGAGCGCATCGTCTAACCCTCAGCAGCCGGGACGGGGTTGACCCGCTCGCCGGCACGGACAAAGCCCTGGCCCACCGTAATCACGCGGGTCTCGGCATCCAGCCCGGTCACCCAGACGCCATCACGCTCGGCCCGGACAATCTCCACGGGATGAAAGACCACGGTGTCTTCAGCATCCAGGCCCTTGACGCCGACCTGCCCGCTTTCATCCAGGGACAACCAGGCGGGGCTCAGGAAATGCGCCTGTACGGGCTCGAGCGGAATGCGGATGGTGGCACTGACACCGGCAGGCAGCCCCTCGGGGTTGGGCGCCTCAATCTCGACCCGGAAAGTCCTCGAGCCGGCTTCGGCCGCGGCACTGATATAACTCACCCGCCCGGTGAGCGTATCGCCGGTGGCAAGCTCAATCTCGGCCTCACGGCCAAGGGCAACATTGCGCACATCCTGCTGTGCCACCCGGGCGATCGCGATCATCGGATCGGTATCCAGCAGTCGAGCGACCACTTCACCGACACGCAGATAATCACCCACGCTGACCGGCCGCGATTCAAGCGTGGCGGTTACCGGGGCTGTGATCTCACTGTGGCGGATTTCCTCTTCGATGGCGGCGAGCTGGGCACGGGCCGAGGCGAGCGCCGCCCGGGCCTCGCGCACGGCGATATCGGATTGATAGCCTTCATTCATCAGCCGCTGCGCTGCCGAGAAATTGGCCTCGCGCTGCGCCACCCGCGCTTCGGCCTCTTCGCGGCGGGCTTCACGGTCACCCATGGCGAGCCGCAGAATGACCTCCCCCTGCTCGACCCGCTCACCCTCGGCCACCCGCACTTCGGCCACCTGACCGGAGACCTCGGCACGCAGCTCGACATCCTGATCCGCTTCGGTATCGCCCTGATTCTCGAGGAACCGCTCGACGGTCTCGGCCTGAATGGTTCTGACCTGCACATCCATCACGGCGGCCTCGGCCGGCTGGCCGGCATCCTCGGCACCTGCCTCATCGCCCGAGAACTGACCGCTCAACATCCAGGCGCCGAGCACCAGCGCGATGGCCAGGGCAATGAGATAGGATTTCAGGTTCACCGAAGCCTCCTGCTAAGGCGTTTTATCGTCATCGAACTGATGACCGAACTTGGCCGCTTTGGTCTTGAGATAAGCGTGGTTATGCGGATTGCGGCCGGCGTAGATGGCAAGCCGCTCGACTACCGTGACACCCGCTGCCTGCAGACCCGCGACCTTCTGGGGGTTATTGGTCATCAGCCGGACCTGATGCACACCAAGCGTTGAGAGCATGGCGGCCGCCACACCATAGTCACGGGCATCCGGGGCAAAGCCCAGGGCCTCATTGGCTTCCACGGTATCCGCGCCCTCAAGGTCCTGGACGGCATAGGCGCGGATTTTATTCAAAAGCCCGATGCCCCGGCCCTCCTGGCGCAGATACAGAATCACGCCTTCGCCGGCCTCGCCAATGCGCTGCATGGCCGCCTCGAGCTGAGGCCCGCAATCGCAGCGCTGACTGAAAAGCGCATCCCCGGTCAGACACTCGGAATGCACCCGCACCAGCGGGGCTTCGGCCTGATCGGGTTGACCCATGACCAGCGCGATGTGCTCCTCGCCATTGGCGGTCTCAAACCCATGGATGCGGAACTCGCCCCATTGGGTGGGAAGCCGCGCATCGCCGGTGGCTTTGGCGGTAACCGGTGTGATCTTTGGATTGGTCGACATAGTAGTCATGAGGTTATCACGCGCTCCCTGCCGTGAGGCGCATCCAGATCAAGTATCGGGCCTGCCGGGATAACACCGGTGGGGTTAATCATCGGATGGCTGGTGTAGTAGTGCCGCTTGATGTGGTCAAGGTTGACCGTCTCGGCAATGCCGGGCTGTTGATACAGATCGCGCAGGTAACCGGAGAGATGCGGGTAGTCATCAATCCGGCGGAGATTGCATTTGAAATGCCCGACATAAACCGCATCAAAGCGCACCAGCGTGGTGAATAACCGCCAATCGGCCTCGGTGATGGCATCGCCGGTGAGGTAACGCTTCTCGCCAAGCCGGGCTTCCAGGTCATCGAGACTGTCAAAAAGCTGGCCGACGGCCTCTTCATAGGCGGCCTGAGCGGTGGCAAAACCGGCCTTGTAAACCCCGTTGTTAACGGTGTGGTAGACCGTCTCATTGATGGCATCGATCTCGGCGGCAAGCTCTGCGGGATAAAGATCAAGTTCGGCATTGACGCCCGGCAGATCATTAAAGGCGCTGTTCAAAAGCCGCACCAGATCGGCCGACTCGTTATTCACGATGGTCTCGCGCTCACGGTCCCAGAGCACCGGCACCGTCACGCGGCCGGTGTAGTGGGCATCCGCCTTCTGGTAGAGCGCATGCAGGAAATCAAGCCCGTAGAAGGGCTCATCGGTGGCACCCGGGTAGCTGCCATCAAAATGCCAGCCGCCCTCACCCATGTACGGATGCACGACCGACACGCCGATATGCGACTCGAGGCCTTTCAGCGCGCGGACGATGAGCGTTCGATGCGCCCAGGGACAGGCCAGGGAGACATACAGGTGATAGCGCCCCGAGGCCGGCGGAAACTCGCCATCGGCGCTGATCGTCCGGCGGAAGACCGTCTCGGGCCGCTCGAAGCGCCCCCCGGTGGACTCGGTGTCGTACCAGCGATCCTGCCAGACACCATCAACCAACAAACCCATAAAAACCTCCCGGAAACCCCACAGGATAAGCCCGCGGACGACCTGCCGCCAAATAGAAGATTGTTAGTGCGGCCGGCTGTCACGGCAGTGTAAGATTCGGGATTCATTTTTATTGGAGATCGATGGATGAATCCCGATCTGGACCACCACTTCGAGCAGATCATCAGCGGCCTTGGCGAGGACGTCAGCCGTGAAGGCCTGCTAAAGACGCCCTATCGCGCGGCACGCGCCATGGAATTTCTCACCCAGGGCTACAATCAGTCGCTCGAAGAACTGGTCAACGATGCCATGTTCGAATCGGACAACGATGAGATGGTCATCGTTCGCGATATCGAGTTCTATTCGCTCTGCGAACACCATGTCCTGCCGTTCTTCGGGCACGCCCAGGTGGGTTATATCCCCAACGGCCGTGTCATCGGGCTGTCCAAAATCGCCCGCATTGTCGATATGTACGCCCGGCGACTGCAGAT
>CAJXNJ010000049.1 GCA_913057145.1 uncultured Ectothiorhodospiraceae bacterium | reverse complement strand
GCTTCATCGCCCTGCTGTGCCGGCGCACCGAACCAGCGCGAGAAGAAAATCCCGAGCTCAAACAAAAGCCACACCGGCACGGCCAGGAGGACCTGAGAGATCACATCCGGCGGAGTCAGCAACATGCCGATGGTGAATGCCGCAACGATCACATAAGGACGTTTGGCGGCGAGCGCCTGACGGGTCGTCGCTCCACTGCGCACCAGCAGGATCGTGGCAATGGGGACCTCAAACGAAGCACCAAAGGCAAAAAACAGCATCATGACGAACGACAGGTACTCACCAATATCGGTCATCATGGCGACACCTTCAGGAGTCGCGGCGGCAAAGAACTGGAAAATCAGCGGAAAGACCACATAGTAGGCGAACGCCATGCCCAGATAGAAAAGCACGATGCTTGAGATCAGCAACGGCCAGACCAGCTGCTTTTCATGGCGATAAAGCCCGGGCGCGACAAATGCCCAGAGCTGATAGAGCAGATAAGGAATGCTGAGGAAAAACGCGCCGACCAGAGCAACCTTCAACGGAATTAAAAACGGCGTTGCCACCTGGGTGGCGATCATCGAGGTGCCTTCCGGCAACACCGCCATCAGCGGCCCGGCCAACAGCGCGTAGAGCTCTTCGCGAAACGGATAGACGCATAAAAAAAGCACCAGCACCACGCCGGCTGCATGCATCAGGCGCGTTCGCAGCTCCAGCAGATGCGTGAGCAGCGGACGATCTTCATCCTGATAATCGGCGTCGGTGGCTTTTTTGCTCATTCGGGATCACTTCCACCCGCAGGCTTCTCGGCATCCTTTGCGCTGCTTGACCTGGCCGTGGCCTTTTCGGCGGCAGCCGCTGTCGGCTTGCGGTCGATATTGCGCGTGTCGACCGCCGCATTGATCTGCTGTTCCGTGCTCTTGGTCTCGCGATCGATGGCACGCTTGGTTTCACGCAGCCCTTCCGCGTTCACCTCGCGCTCCACCTCATCGCGAATGGATTGGAACGAGGCACGCGCACGCCCGGCCCAGAGGCCGATCGTGCGCATCAGGCGCGGCAGACGCTCCGGGCCGACGATCACCAGCGCAATCGCACCGACGATGAGCAGTTCCCAAAAACTAACGTCAAGCATGCGGGGATACCCGGGCTACGCTCAGGCCTTGCCCCCGGACTTATCCTTTTCCTCGACCGTCTCGCGCTGAGCGGTCTGCGCCTCGCCTTCCTCGTCTTCGGATTTGTTCTCGAGGCTTTCCTTGGCCTCTTTGGCTTCTTTCTCGCCATCATTCATGGCGCTCTTGAAGCCTTTCAGCGCACCACCGAGATCCGTACCGACATTGCGCAGCTTTTTGGTACCAAAGAGCAACAGGACAATGACCAGAATCAGCAGCAGCGACCAGGGACTAATACCACCAGGACCCATTTCGGATTACCTCCCGAATTCAGCAGCGGGCTCATTCGCCCGAGTTATTCTCTCTCGACGCCTTCTCATCAAGCCCGGAGAGCCCGAAGCGCCTTTCAAGCTCAGCCAGCACATCAGCGCTGCTCAAGCCACAATGTGACAGCATCACCAGGCTATGGAACCACAGATCAGCCGTTTCATAAACGATCTTCTCACGCTCGGCGTTTTTCGCCGCGACCACCGTCTCGGTGCACTCTTCACCAAGTTTACGCAAAATCCGGTCGATGCCGCTTGCATGCAGCCCTGCGACATACGAGGACTCGGGGTCAGCATCACGGCGCTCAGCCAGTACGGCATCCAGACGCTGCAGAATTTCATCACTCATCGGCCTCTCCCCCATAAAGCAGCGACGGATCCTTGACGACCGGCTCGCCGGTCTGCCATTCACCTTCAACCCAATGCTGATAAAAGCAGCTGCGCCGACCGGTGTGGCAGGCAACGCCACCACGTTGCTCGACCTGAAGCAGAATCGTATCGCCATCGCAATCAAGCGCAACATCGACAACCCGTTGCGTATTCCCCGATGACTCGCCCTTGTGCCAGAGCCGGTTGCGTGAGCGCGACCAGTACACGGCTTCCCCGCCATCAAGGGTTTTCTGCAACGCCTCCCGGTTCATCCAGGCGAGCATCAGCACCCGCCCGTCCGCGGCATCCTGAGCGATTACAGGCACCAGGCCATCACTGTTCCAGCGCACCGCGTCCAGGCTTTTCACCGCCGCACCTCAATACCAGCATCCGCCATATGCGCCTTGGCCTCGGCAATGGTGTATTCACCGAAATGGAAAATGCTTGCGGCGAGCACCGCATCGGCTTGGCCCTGCTGCACACCATCAACGAGATCCTGCAGGCTGCCCACCCCGCCGGAGGCGATCAGCGGCACACCGGCGTGCTCGGAGATGGCACGATTGAGCGCGTTATCAAACCCGACCCGTGTGCCATCACGATCCATGCTGGTCACCAGCAGCTCACCGGCACCGGCTGCCGCCATGCGTCCGGCCCACTCGACCGCATCAATACCGGTTGGTTTGCGCCCGCCATGGGTGAACACCTCCCAGCGCGGATTCTGCTCATCATCGCCAACCCGCTTGGCATCGACAGCCACAACAATACACTGCGAACCAAACCGCTCCGCGGCCTCACGGACCAGATCGGGATCACGCAGGGCCGCGGTATTAATGGCCACCTTATCAGCACCGGCATTGAGCATGCGCCGGACATCGGCGATCGAGCGAATACCACCCCCAACGGTCAGCGGGATGAAGACCTCGGCGGCGACCGCCTCGACCACATGCACCAGCGTCTCGCGGTCCTCATGACTCGCGGTGATATCGAGAAAGGTAATTTCATCGGCGCCGGCACGGTCATACCGCCGGGCAATTTCAACCGGGTCCCCGGCATCGCGAATATCGACAAACTTAACGCCTTTGACGACGCGGCCATCGTCGATATCAAGACAGGGGATAATGCGAACGGCAAGCCCCATTTCAGCCGCCTGCAAGCTCATCGGCCAGCTGCTGGGCCTGCGCCAGATCGAGCGTTCCCTCATACAGTGCCCGGCCGACGATGGCACCGCTGATGCCACTTGCTGCCTCAGAGCTCAGGGCGTGCACGTCATCGAGATTCGTGACCCCACCCGAGGCAATCACCGGAATACTGATCGCGCGCGCCAGGGCCGCAGTGGCTTCCACATTCACTCCGCTCATCATGCCGTCACGGCCAATGTCGGTAAAAATAATCGAATCCACCCCGGCATCTTCAAAGCGCTGGGCGAGCTCACTGGCCGCAATATCCGAGACTTCCTCCCAGCCATTGGTGGCGACGCGACCGTCGCGCGCATCCAGACCAACAATAATATGGCCGGGAAATTCCAGACAGGCATCATCGACAAAATGCGGGGCGCGGACCGCCTGTGTGCCGATAATCACCTGATTGACCCCGACATCAAGGTAGGTCTGGATGACCTCGAAACTGCGAATGCCACCGCCCACCTGAATACCGACCTGCGGGTGCGCCTCGGCAATACGGCCGATGATATCGGCATTGATCGGAAAACCTGCCACCGCGCCATCCAGGTCAACCAGATGAATGCGCCGGGCACCCGCGTCGATCCAGCGCCCGGCAACAGCCACCGGATCTTCCGAGAACACCGTCTCATCATCCATGCGCCCCTGGCGCAGGCGCACGCATTTGCCGTTTTTTAAATCAATGGCCGGTATCAGTTGCATGCCTGTCCATCCCATGCGAGGAAATTCTGCAGCAGCCGCAGCCCGGGCTGCTGGCTTTTCTCCGGGTGAAACTGCGTGGCGAACACATTCTCGGCACCAATGGCCGCGGCAAAACGTCCGCCATACTCACTCTCGCCATAGACAATGTCAGGCGAGCGGGGATCCACAAAATAACTGTGGACAAAATAAAACCGCTCACCGTTGGCAATGCCGGCCCAGAGCGGATGAGCCTGCGACTGCTCAACCCCGTTCCAACCCATGTGTGGAATCTTCAGCGCCGGGTTGTCGGCGGTGAGGGCACGGAAATGTCTCACGGTGCCGGCAAAGCGGCCGAGCGCGGTGACCCCCTGGTTCTCTTCGCTGCGCTCCATGAGCGCCTGCATGCCCATGCAGATGCCGAGGAATGGCCGATCAGCCATTACCTGCTCGAGCACGCCCAGCAGATCATGCGCCTGCAGGGCGGACATGCAATCACGCACCGCTCCCTGCCCGGGGAAGACAACCCGCGAGCAACCCTGAATGACCGCGGGGTTGTCCGTGACCACCACCGACTCGGCGCCCACATGCTCCAGGGCGCGGGCAACCGAGCGCAGATTGCCCATGCCATAGTCAATGACCGCAACCTTCATCACCGCCACGCTGTCGTCCTGCTGTTCAGAGCGCCCCCTTGGTCGAGGGCAGACTGTCACCGCGTCTGGGGTCCTGCTCGCAGGCCATGCGCAGAGCGCGCCCGGCGGCCTTGAAAAGACTCTCTACCATGTGGTGCGCGTTACGCCCTTCCAGCACATCCAGATGCAGCGTCACCCCGGCGTGATTCACGAAGCCCTGCCAGAACTCTTCCACCAGCTCGGTATCGAACTCACCGATCCGCTCGGCAGAAAACTCGGTCCGGGCGTATAACCCCGGCCGGCCGGAGAGATCCACCACCACCCGCGACAGCGCCTCATCCAGCGGGCAGAAGGCATGACCGTAACGCACCAGGCCACGCTTCTCGCCCAGTGCCTCAGCGAAGGCCTGACCCAGCGTGATCCCGACATCCTCGACCGTGTGATGCGCATCGATGTGCAGATCACCGCGGGCTTTGACCGTGATGTCGAAAAGACCGTGGCGGGCAATCTGATCCAGCATGTGATCAAAGAAACCAACCCCGGTCTCGCACTGCGAGTTGCCGCTGCCATCGAGATTGAGCACGACCTCAATCTGCGTCTCCAGCGTCTTTCGCTCAAGGCTTGCTTTACGTTCACTCATGGCGCGCAGAATAGCATGCAACAGCGGTTATCGTGACCCGGGCGGCACCTGTAACCAGAACGTCACCGGCCCGTCATTGCAGAGGCTTACCTGCATGTCGGCGCCGAACACCCCGGCTGCGACCTGCGTGTGCCATGACCGCGCCTGATCGAGCATCCCGGCAAAAATGGCCTCGGCCTCACTCGGCTCTGCGGCATTGGAGAAGCCCGGGCGCGTGCCTTTTTGCGTATCCGCGGCAAGCGTGAACTGCGGGACCAGCAAAAGCCCGCCCTCGATATCCCGCAGGCTTTTGTTCATTCGCCCCTCGGGATCCGGAAATACCCGGTAGCCGAGCAGCCGCTCAAGCAAACGCCGCGCCGTCGCGGCGGTATCCCCCCGCTCGACGCCCACCAGCACCAGAAGTCCGGTTTCAATGGCGCCGACTGTCTGCTGATCGACTCGAACCTCGGCCCCGGTGACACGTTGCAACAGCCCGATCATTGCCCGCTCCTAGCGCCGCC
This sequence comes from uncultured Ectothiorhodospiraceae bacterium, assembly GCA_913057145.1. Classification (GTDB taxonomy): domain Bacteria; phylum Pseudomonadota; class Gammaproteobacteria; order Nitrococcales; family Nitrococcaceae; genus Spiribacter. The sequence continues at coordinate 1,603 of CAJXNJ010000049.1, read as the reverse complement.
AGAAGGCCGGGGTGAAAAGCACCAGCAGGGTGAAGATCTCAAGCCGGCCCATGATCATGGCAATGCACATCACAAGCTTGGGGCCATCGCCCACCGAGGCAAAGTTCGCCGCCACCTCACCCAAGGCCGGGCCCAGATTGGCAAGCCCGGAGGCCACGGCTGAGAACGCCGTGATCTGATCCAGCCCCATCGCGAGCAGGGTCAGCATCAGCAGCGCGAACAACACCACATAGGCGGCAAAAAATCCCCAGACGGCATCAATCACCCGCTCATTCACCGGCCTGTCGCCCATCTTCACCGGGATCTGTGCCTGCGGATGGATCAGGCGCAGGATCTCGCGCCCACCCTGGCGCCAGAGCAACAGCACCCGCACCACCTTGAGCCCGCCGGATGTGGAATTGGCACAGCCGCCGACGACCGCGACAAACAACAGCAGCACCGGCAGGAAAGCCGGCCAGACGTAATAAGAAGCGGTGGTATAGCCGGTGGTCGTGGCAAACGAGACCACCTGGAAAATCGCGTGATGCCAGGTCTCGTCATGCGAGAGATTATGCGCGGCCTGATAGACAAAAAGACCGCCCATCACCAGCACGGTCACCACCGCAATCACAAGCAGAAAGGCTCTGAGCTCCGGGTCCGTGCGCCAGGGCTCGATACTCATCCGCCGCCAGGCCATGAAATGCAGCGAGTAGTTCAGCGCGGAGATGATCATGAAGACCACCGCGATCATCTCAATGACGGCGCTGTCAAAATAACCGATGCTCTCGTCATGCGTGGAAAAGCCACCGGTGGCGATGGTGGAGAAGGCATGACTGATGGCATCAAAAACACTCATGCCGGCGAGCCAGTACGCCACCGCACAGACGGCCGTGAGACCCAGGTAGATATACCAGAGTGCTTTGGCGGTCTCGGCAATCCGCGGGGTGATTTTGGCGTCCTTGACCGGCCCGGGCAGCTCGGCGCGATAGAGCTGCATACCACCAATCCCCAGCATCGGCAGAATCGCCACGGCCAGCACGATAATGCCCATGCCACCCAGCCACTGCAGCTGCTGGCGGTAGTACTGAATGGAGATCGGTAGCTCGTTGATGCCGACAATGGCCGTAGCGCCCGTTGTCGTCAGCCCGGAGACACTCTCAAACAGCGCATCGACAATACTGAAAGGCGCGACATCCTGAATCACCAGGGGGACAGCACCTGCCGCCCCCAGCACCACCCAGAACATGGCAACCACAAAAAACCCGTCCCGGGTCCGCAGCTCGCGCCTTGAACGTCGCACCGGCAGCCAGAGCACCCCACCCACGGCAAGCAACAGGACAAAGGTGAGAAAAAAGGCCGTTGCCGTGCCATCGGCCGAGACCACCGCAAAAAGCGCAGGCGGCAGCATGGTGATGCTGAAGACCATGAGCAGGGCCCCCAGCACACGTTGGACGGCATCAGGATGCATTACCGGGGCAATCCTCTAGAGAAAGGTCACACCGACCGAGAAAAGCTTCTCGACATCGGCAAGACGGCTCTTATCAACCAGAAACAGAATGACGTGATCCTCCGGCTCTATCACCGTATCGTGATGCGCCATCACCACCTCTTCCCCGCGCACGAT
>CAJXNJ010000048.1 GCA_913057145.1 uncultured Ectothiorhodospiraceae bacterium | reverse complement strand
CGGATGAATGCCGAGATCATCCACCAGGATGAAAAGGTGGTTGCGTTTCGGGATATCCACCCACAGGCACCTGTGCACGTACTGATCATCCCGCGCAAACACATCACCAGCATGCTCGAGATCGAGGCTGAGGACGCTGAGCTGTTGGGACATATGCATCTCACAGCCAAGAATCTTGCTCATGATCTGGGGATTGCCGCTGATGGTTATCGAAGCGTATTTAATTGCGGCGTCGATGGTGGCCAGACAGTCTGGCATATCCATTTGCATCTCCTCGGCGGGCGCAGCATGGGCTGGCCGCCGTGGCCCGGCAACTGAGCAGGCGATATGAAGTTTTTTGTTGATACCGCGATCGCCGAAGAGATCCGTGAGCTCAATGACTACGGGCTTTTGGATGGAGTCACCACTAATCCATCTTTAATCGCCAAGTCAGGCCGTGATTTCAAAGAGGTCGTCGCGGAAATCTGCGCCATTGTTGATGGCCCCGTCTCCGCCGAGGTCGCGGCGACCGATTTTGACGGCATGATGGTGGAAGCCCGTATTCTCTCAGCCCTTGCGGCCAACGTGGTGGTGAAGCTGCCGCTGACACTCGATGGGCTTAAAGCCTGCCGAGCGCTGAGTACCGAGGGCATCCACACCAACGTCACCCTCTGCTTTTCAGCCAACCAGGCACTGCTTGCCGCCAAGGCCGGCGCCAGCTACATATCACCATTCATTGGGCGGCTTGACGACATCAACCTGGATGGCATGGCACTGATCCATGAAATCCGTGCCATTTACGACAACTACGGATTTGAGACCGAGATTCTCGCTGCCTCCATCCGCAGTGCCAATCACGTCAAAGAGGCCGCATTGGCCGGAGCTGATGTGGCGACGATTCCGCCGGCTGTGATTCGCGGCCTGGCGCAGCATCCACTGACCGACAAGGGGCTTGACCAGTTCATCAAGGATTGGACCAGCACCGGGCAGTCTATCCGCTGATTAATGCTGATTGCCGCCTGGCTGTACACCGCACTGATACTGCCGCTCTCGGTACTCACTCGGCTAACGCCTGTCTGCCTGCCGGGATTGATTGATTTCAACGCTGATCTTGAAGCGCTGGTGTTCGCCGCGCTGCCTGCGTTTGTTGTCGGTTCCATCACAGCCGATAACCCACGCCTGCAAAATCGCTTGTTAATGCTGTGGCTGCTCGCACAAATCTTTCGAGTCATCGACGGGCCCGGCATGATCCCGGCCCTGTTCAGCCTCATCATGCTGTTGGCTTTCAGCGTTGTCCTGCGCGCCCGCCGGCCGGCGGTGCTGGCGATGCTGGTGATCACCGCAGGAGCCATCATCAACCAACTCGGTGCTTATCAGTATGATCAGGCTATGCGTCAGACTGGTCTCATGGTTGGCCTGACAGTCGCCACCATAATGATCGCGCATTGGGCCTGGCACAGGCTGCGACGATGGGCGGCCAACGAGTGGTTGAAATCGCTTGCGTTTTTCCTGTTACAGCCATGGGTGGTGCTGATTGCCAGCGGTGCATTAATTCGGTTGGCTTTTCCGTATGACTACTGGCCGCTAGTCGGTGCAGCGTTGCTCTGGCTGAGTGGGTTTTTGATGAGCCCGTATAGTCGGAGCGCCATTTGTTCTATTTTAAAGAACGTTAAGGCTTAAAACTTCTATTTGAATTATCTTTTTTCGAGCGGCATTGTCTCCCGCAACTTGCTTTAGGGAGATGCTTCGAATGGAAATCCTCGCGCTACTGGGCGGCTCGCTGCTCGACTCGCTGCAAAAACCCACCCTTGCCTTTCTGCTTGGCGGAATGGCGCTGGCCGCGATGTCCAGCCGACTGGAAGTACCCGACGCGGTCTATAAACTCATCGTGATGGTGCTGTTGCTGAAGGTGGGTCTGTCAGCGGGTATCTCAATTCGCGAGGCAGATTTCATTGCAGTTGCCGTACCGGGGCTGCTCGCCATGCTCGCCGGCATCATTATCGTCCTCCTTGGACGCTTTACTCTGATGAGGTTGCCGGGCGTCAAACCGATGGACGGCATGGCAACAGCCGGGCTTTTTGGCGCCGTCTCTGCATCCACCATGGCAGCCGGGATGGCTATGCTGGATGACGCCGGCATTGGCTACGAGGGATATATTGGCGCGCTCTACCCCTTTATGGACATCGCAGCGTTGTTGACCGCCATTGTCCTGGCAAGGCTGAGTGCCGAGCGCAAAGCCGCAAAGGTGCCCTCAGCACGCGATGCGATCGCTGTAGGCGGCGGTGTCGGACTGGGTATTTTCGGGCGGAATCCCGGCCACAAGGCAGCGAGAGACCTCGCATTGATAAAATCCATTCTGGTCGACACGGTGCGGAGCCCCGCCATCTCAGCGCTTTTGCTGGGTATCGCGCTCGGCTTGTTCGCCCGGCCCGACAGCGTTTTTGAAAGCTTCTATGAGCCTCTTTTCCGCGGCCTCCTCTCAATTCTCATGCTGGTCATGGGATTTGAAGCCTGGAGCAGGCTCAAGGAGCTAAAGGGTGTAGCCCATGTTTACGTGGCCTATGGCCTGCTTGCGCCATTAATCCACGGGCTGGTCGGATTCAGCGCCGGACTTATTGCGCATGAGCTGACCGGATTCTCGCTCGGTGGTGTTGTCCTGCTTGCGGTGATGGCTGCATCAAGCTCGGACATCTCAGGACCGCCGACGCTGCGCGGTGCCCTGCCCGAGGCCAATCCATCGGCTTACATCGGCACTTCAACCGGGCTTGGCACGCCGGTGGCGATTCTCTCAATTCCGCTATGGATTACGCTGGCTGAGTTGGCGATTGGTTAAAACCATCGCCACTCGGCTGCCTAGAGGTTTAGAAGCTGCTGTGTCGCGCCAATGACTTTGGTCTGATCAGCCAGCGACAGCTTACCGGCTTTGCGAATGATCAACTGATTATCGAGCGTGAAAAGCTTCATTCGTACGATCGAAGGCGAAGGCAGTCCAGCGGCATCAAGATCATTTATGACAATATCCAGTGGCCAGTCAGAATTATTAGCACTAGTGATCATCGCAAGCACGGAGTGACCGGCTTTGGCAGTGAAGATCTGGCGATCCGACAACACCAATGCTGGCCGTCTCTTGGATGTTGCCCTATCCGTAAAGGGGAAAGGCACAACAACGACGTCGAACTGCTCATAGGTCACGATATGCCTCATCGTCGGCTTTGGAGGCCCACTCGGTCAGTGTTGCTTGCAGGCTCTGATGAAACGCCACATCGGTGGGATTGACCTTGCGCAAATAAATCTCATCACCTTCAATCTCAAAGGCAATTGTGTCACCCGCTTTCAGTTGCAGCACGCGACGGACCGACTCAGGAATGGTTGCCTGATACTTTTTTGTCAGCTTGCTGGCTACAGTTTCCATAGTGCGCCTCCTGTGCAGTACTAGGTAATACTACCATTACCCATTACCGCATCTCGAGCTGAACTTTGCGTCCGAGGTGAATGCCCGCAAGCCACATATGTATAACGAAAAAACCGGCCTGGGGCCGGTCATTTCGTTATCTGGCGCGCCCGGGAGGATTCGAACCCCCAACCTCCTGATCCGTAGTCAGGTGCTCTATCCAGTTGAGCTACGGGCGCTTTGCGAGAGGCGCGAAGTATGGGGTTTTTAGGACAGGTGGTCAAGGTCTGCGACTGCATGGCTATCTGGTAAGCTTTTCGTCCACGGTATGGAATTTCCTCGGGAGACATCAATGCCCAAACTGCGCGCATCCACGTTTGCAACAACGCTATCCGCAGCGCTGCTGCTGATCATTGGCATGAGTGTCACCCATGCAGAGACCGCTGCGATCAATGTTGCCAAAACTCCCACCTGCGGTTGTTGTACCGCGTGGATTGAGCATCTTGAAGCCAATGGTTTTGAGGTTGCGGCCTACGATGTCTCGCACGAACAGCTCAATGCCATTAAAGCTGAGCTGGATATCGACCCGTCGCTGACCTCTTGCCACACGGCTATGGTGGATGGCTATTTCATTGAAGGCCACGTGCCGGCGAGTGATATTGAGCAGTTACTATCAGATCGCCCCGATGCGCGTGGACTGACCGTTCCAGGAATGCCGATCGGCTCACCCGGCATGGAGATGGGCGATCAGCGTGATCCCTTCGAGACATTGCTGGTTCATGATGGCCGCGAGACGACGGTATTCAACCGCCACAATCAGTAATTAAAAAAGCGGCCCGCAGGCCGCTTTTTTGTAGGCATATACTTCTGGATGCTTAGGGATTAACTACAACGCCTTCGGCTTTGATGCCATCAATTATCTGGCTATCAGAAACAGTAAGGCTTCCCTCACCTCGGTCTTCCTGAACGAGCTCGAGACCAGTTTGATCGCTGTCGTCGTTATTCACCGTATGCGTATCGACAACCTGCACGCGAACATCGCCGCCGTTTTCTTCTTCAAAAACCGCGCCTTTGCCGCCGTTATCCCGTGAGATGGCACCGACCATCATGCCGACCACATCACCACCGTCTTCCTCGGACATTTTGTAGCCGTCGTCAGCATTGCCGTAGGCAACCGTGTTGATGTAGTGCAGGTTACCGCCACCCGCGCCAGCTTCATCCATGTCAACGCCTTCATCATAGTTACCACTGATAAGGCTGTTGATCATCGTCAGGTTGAGATCGCCGTCGTCGGCCTCGTCGAAATCGATACCATCATCAACATCGATGGCAATCTCATACTCTTCAACGGCGCCAGAGTCGTAAGTGTCTACGTTGTACTCAAAGCACCCGTCATCAGGAGAACCCGATACTGCTTGGGGGATCTCGGAGGGCTGACGGTCGCCATCATCAAACTCCGCCTCCGGTACTGCGGGCATGAAGGCCTCAAGCATGGCCGGGTCGCAGTAAGCACCGTTATCGACAAAGGCGGTCTCTACAATCGTCGAATGGATACTGCCGTCCTGACCCTCATCCAGCTCAAGACCATCGGCACCGACGCGGGCAAATTCCGAAGCAAAAGTCCGCAGATGAATATCGCCGGGACCACGCTCATCCACCCGCAGGCCATCGGCATCAAATTTCCCGTTGCCAACGCCGTCAACAAGCACATTGTTCAGTCGAACGCTGATGGAGGCCCGAGAGCCTTCTCCGCCACCACCGGCCCCTGCACCGCAGTCATCCGCCAGATCACAGTCGGAGACATGGATGCCGTGGTTCGCAACACCCTTCACCGAAACATTTTCAAGATCGAGCTCTACGATGCCGGTCTGGTTGTCGCGGACATCGATGAAAATACCTTTACCAGCGACTTCACCGTTCTGGTCGCCTCGGTTGAGAATGCTGAACTGACCCGGGCCTTCGAACGCCAGATCACTGACACGAAGGTTGCCGCCATTCTCGCTCACGAGAATATCGACATTCTCATGTGTGCGAATACGCTGCCCATTACCAATGATCTCAAGCGCCGCTTCGCCGCTGTAGACGAGGCTGTCTTCAATGACCACATCACCGTCGGCGGCAATAATCACCTGCACGGGTGCTTCATGCTCAGAGGCTTCAGCGAGCGCGGCCCGCAGGGACCCTGCCCCACTATCCTGTGTATTGGTCACGACAATAGGCGCCATGGCATGTGCCGCAGTCGCGCCCGCAAAAAAGGCCGCAAGGGCCAAAGCGTTGGTCAATTTCATCGGAAGGTCCTTGTTTTAAATACCCAAACTTAAAACTAGATCCTCCGAATGACAGTGGTGTTAACAGATGATGACCAAATGAAGACATGCCGATACTGCGCTGCAGCGTTATACTGCAGTCTTGGTACTTTTTGGGGGCATGAACAATGCTGGATCGTTTTTTTGGATTGACTGAAAACGGCACGGATTTTCGCCGGGAACTCCTCGCGGGTCTGACGACCTTTTTAACGATGGCCTATATCGTAGTGGTCAACCCGAGCATTCTGTCGGATGCCGGGATGGATTGGGGAGCCGTATTTGTCGCGACCTGTCTGGCGGCCGCACTTGGCAGCCTGATCATGGGCCTTTACGCCAACTACCCGTTCGGCCTGGCACCCGGCATGGGCCTGAATGCCTATTTTGCCTACGGCGTGGTGCTCGGCATGGGCATTGCCTGGCAGACAGCCCTCGGCGCTGTGTTCGTCTCGGGTATTCTGTTTTTGATTATCTCGCTGTTGCCGATACGTGAATGGATTATTAACGCCATTCCGATGTCGCTGAAAATGGCGATCTCCGCGGGTATCGGCTTTTTCCTTGCCATTATTGCGCTGAAAAACGCCGGCATTGTGGTTGACAGTCAGGCAACGCTGGTCACCCTGGGCGACCTCACCGCTCTGCCAACGCTGCTCGCCGCGCTTGGCTTTGTCATCATGGTTGCGTTGAGCTATCACAAAGTCCCGGGTGCGGTGCTAATCGGCATCCTGGCCGTCAGCATTATCGGCATCCCATTTGGTGTCGCGCAGTTTGAGGGTGTGGTTTCACTGCCGCCGGATCCTAGCCCGACGTTCCTGCAGATGGATATTGCCGGTGCACTGGAACTTGGCTTGGTGACCGTTGTGCTGGTGTTCCTTTTCATCGATTTATTTGACAGTAGCGGCACGCTGGTCGGACTTGCCCATCGGGCGGGTTTTCTTGATAAGGACGGCAAGCTGGGCCGGCTACGCAATGCACTGGTGGCTGACTCCACGGCCTCCATCGGCGGTGCGGCGCTCGGTACTTCCACCACCACGACCTACATCGAGAGTGCGGCTGGCGTGAACGCGGGTGGGCGCACGGGACTGACCGCGGTGGTGATTGCCGTGATGTTCCTGCTCTCGCTGTTCTTCCTGCCACTCGTCAGCGGGATCCCCGCGTATGCCACCGCACCGGCGCTGCTTTTTGTGGCCTGCATGATGGCCCGCGGTCTTGCAGATCTGGACTGGGATGACATCACCGACACCGCGCCTGCCGTGGTCACGGCGATCGCCATGCCGCTGACCTACTCCATCGCCGATGGCATGGGGCTTGGGTTTATTACCTATGTCCTGGGCAAGGCACTTTCTGGAAAAGCCAAAGACGTGCATCTTGCGGTGTGGATCATCGCAGCGCTGTTCGCCCTGCGGTTTGCATTCATGCACTAAAAGCGGCAATAAACCGCGGAACTCAAAAAGCCGGCTTCATTGCCGGCTTTTTTATCTAGAGAGCAACTCAATGTC
>CAJXNJ010000047.1 GCA_913057145.1 uncultured Ectothiorhodospiraceae bacterium | reverse complement strand
GCCAGCGTCGTCGTATTGGCATGATTTTCCAGGAATACTCGTTGGTTGAGCGGCTGACCGTCATGGAGAACGTGCTCTCAGGGCGGCTTGGCTATGTGCCCTTTTGGCGGAGTTTTATGCGTCGATTTCCAGCAAAGGATATTCAGCGCGCCTACCAACTGCTTGATCGCGTGGGTCTGATGGAACACGCCGATAAACGTGCCGATGCGCTCTCTGGCGGTCAGCGCCAGCGCGTGGGCATCGCACGGGCGCTCGCGCAGGAGCCGGAGTTATTGCTGGTTGACGAACCCACCGCCAGTCTTGATCCGAAAACTTCCCGACAGATTATGCGTCTGCTGACTGAAATTTGTGCCGAGCGTGGATTACCGGCCATTGTGAATATTCATGATGTGCCGCTGGCCCAGCAGTTTATGCAGCGCATTGTGGGACTGCGCGCCGGGCAAATCGTTTTTGATGGTAGCCCGAAAGATCTTAATGAAGACACGCTGACGGCCATCTATGGCGAAGAGGACTGGAATCCAACGAGAGAAGAGGATGAGTCCGAAGCCAACAAGCCGGGGGCAACAACCGGCACTACGGGTGACCCGGCAGTGACTAAAGCCGCTTCGATCGCTGATGCTGAAGCGTTTGAGGCAAAGATCTGATGACAGCAGCTCATACTTATCCGAGCACCTGGCGTCGCCCGCCGCAGATTCTGACGCATCGCGGTTGGCGCATCGGTATCCAGTTGGGGATTCTTGCTTACCTGATTCTTGCTGGCGCTTCGATTGAGGTGGACTGGCAGCGCGTTGCCATGGGCCTAGAGCGCGGACAGCGCTTTGTGATGGGATTTTTACAACCCGATTTTGCCAGCCGTTGGAACGATATTTCACGCGGACTGATTGAAAGTCTGACCATGACGCTGACCTCCACGGTCATTGGCGTGATGATCTCTGTTCCCATTGGTATCGGGGCGGCGCGCAACCTGGCACCGCGGCCGGTATACCTAATTTGTCGCGGCATCATCGCGGTCAGTCGCGCGCTGCAGGAAGTCATCATTGCGATTTTCTTTGTCGCGATGTTTGGCTTTGGTCCCTTTGCCGGATTCCTGACCCTGAGTTTTGCCACTATTGGTTTTCTTGCCAAGTTGCTTGCCGATGACATTGAAGAAATTGAGCCCGGGCAGGCCGATGCCATTCGCGCCACGGGAGGCAGTTGGTGGCAGCTGATTAACTACGCGGTTCAGCCGCAGGTTATGCCTCGTCTGATCGGGCTTTCGCTCTACCGGCTGGATATCAACTTTCGCGAGTCCGCGGTCATCGGCATTGTTGGTGCCGGGGGTATCGGTGCCACGCTAAACACCGCCATTGACCGCTATGAATACGACAGTGCGGGCGCGGTACTACTGATTATCATCGCCATCGTCATGTTGGCTGAATACAGCTCAAGCTATATCCGGAAGTTTGTGCAATGAGTGAGATCAGCCACTACAGCCAGATCTGGCATCACCGCACACCCAAAACCCGGCTTTTTATGTGGATGGGCTGGCTCTCCCTGGTGGCACTTTTTCTTTGGTGCTGGCAATTGATGAATCGCGATACCATCTGGTTTTTTGTCGCCGATGCTCCGCGTCAGGCAGCGGATATCGGTTCGCGCATGTGGCCGCCGCGATGGGAGTATCTGCCCGAGCTACTTATTCCGCTGTGGGATACGATTAATATTGCGACCATCGGCACGATTGGTGGGGTGCTGATGGCCATCCCCGTGGCATTTCTGGCTGCGCGCAACACCACGCCTTCGCCGAGAATCCTGCGGCCTATCGCGCTTTTCATTATTGTTGCTTCACGATCCATAAACGCACTGATCTGGGCACTGTTGCTGGTGGCCATTATCGGCCCCGGACTGCTGGCCGGCATGGTGGCTATTGCGCTTCGCTCCATCGGTTTTGTCGGTAAGCTACTCTATGAGGCCATCGAGGAGATCGACCCACTGCAGGTTGAGGCGGTCTCGGCCACCGGCGCTGATCGTGCGCAGGTCATTAACTACGGCATTGTCCCGCAGATCATGCCGGCTTTTTGGGGAATTTCAGTATTTCGCTGGGATATTAATATTCGCGAGAGCACCATTCTGGGCCTGGTCGGTGCCGGGGGCATTGGATTGAAGCTGCAGGGATCTTTGAACACCCTCGCTTGGGGTCAAGTCAGCGTTATACTCTTGCTAATTTTGGCAACGGTTGTAGTGAGCGAATGGATCTCGGCAAAAATGCGTCACGCGATCATCTAGATTCGGGTTTTGATCGCTATCAGGCCGTGCGGCATCGACTGCCGGCCATCCCCCGCCAGGGCGCTTGCCGGCGGGCTGCCAACCTGGCCGAGATCAGCGAGCATTTTGATGCGCTACTGCTTGATGCCTTCGGTGTTCTGAATATCGGCCAGGCGGCCGTCCCCGGCTCGCCGGAACGCATTGAGCAGCTGCAGGCATCAGGCAAACGGGCCATGGTGGTTTCCAATGCCGCCGGATTTCCGCATTCGGCCATTGTTGAGCGCCTCGGAGGGCTTGGTTATCGCTTCGATAGCGATGACATCATTACCAGCCGCAAGGCCTTGTTGGCCGGGCTTGCCAAAGAGAGCCCGCGACACTGGGGTATGGCAGCCGGTGAGGTGTTCGGCCCGGAAGAATTCGGGGATCTGGATTTCACCCGTCTTGGAGATGATCCCGAGATTTACGAAAAAGCCGAGGGGTTTTTGTTCGTGGGCGCCTCGGCCTGGAATGATCACCGCCAGGCACGACTGATCGATACCCTCAAACGCCGGCCACGACCCTTTTGGGTCGCCAACCCCGATTTGATGGCACCACAGGAGAATGGCTTTTCGACCGAACCCGGCACCTACGGTCATGCCATTGCCGAGGCCACCGGGATTGTGCCTGAGTTCTATGGCAAGCCGTTTGGCAATATCTATGAACTGGCACTGGCGCATTTGGGCGCAGACTTTGACCCTGACCGCGTGCTGATGGTGGGTGACACCCTGCATACCGACATCCTGGGCGGGCTGGCTGCCGGTATTCAAACGGCGCTGGTCGTCGATACGGGGGTGCTGGCCGGTAGTGACATTGAGGCCGCGATTGAAGCATCGGGCATTGCGCCGGACTGGATTCTGGAGCGCCCTTAAGCAAACAGCCAGTCAAGATCGCGTCCGGCCAACGCCGGACTTGTGATTGGCAACTCCAACCGAACCTCACCCAGTACTTGCGGCGAGCCCACTACCCGGGTGTGGATACTCGGATAATCGCCGACCCGGCCATGGCCGCGGAGCGTTGCCTCAAACATGGTCCCGGCCGGGCTTGTGTTCTGAATCCGGGCCCCCACCGCAGATCTCTCCTGCTGGCTGAGCATGGCCAGCCGGGCCGCTGTCCCCGTTCCGGTCGGGCAGCGCCAGAGCACCCCCGGATGGCCATAAGTCCCCCCAATGCCCTGCCAACAACCCGATTCGCTCTCGAGAGCTGGCCACATCCAATGCAAAAACCGCGGCAGCCCGACATCGCCTAATCGCGGATGCTGCAGTGTGAAATCCTGCTGAATGGCTTCAATGATCGCAGCGGCCATGGCAAGGCCCTCGGGCTCCCCGGCCCGCTGCGGCGATACACCCAACGACTCGGCATCCACCATGACGTAGTGGCCGCCACTCCAGCACAGGGTGTAGGGAACAACTCCAATACCGACGACTTCAACCTGCTGGTCAGGCAACTGAACAAAGGCTTCGTCCCCTTCAATGGCAACCGTTTGCACCATGCCATCGGCAAAGCTCACATGCGCATCCACTCGCCCGCCAGGGGCTTCAAGCCGCAGGATCTGTTGGCCGTCGACAATGTCCTTCGGCAGATAACCGCTTGCCAATAGCCCGCAGGCCGTTGCCATGGTGTTGGACCCGGAGAAGAATGGATAGCCCATGCACTCCATGATGACGAAGGCGGCTTGGGCATCCGGCTCAAGCGCAGGAGTAATCCAATCCACACAGAATGCGGGATCTCCCAGCGGTGGCTCGATGAGCAATTGCCGCAGCCCATCACCCGGGCCGGCCAGCCATTCCATGCGCTCTCTGACACTCAGACCGTCAGGGACCGGCAGATCAGAGAGCAGAATGCGATGGACGTCCCCACCAACATCCACATCCATCCAGTGCAGCTGGATCGAACGGCTAGTCTGTGGCGAAGGGGGCACCGATCGTCTCCCAATGGCGATCGGGTACCACGACAAGCTTGCCGATGTAGTCCTTGGCCATAAAGTCAGTCTGCGCGCGATGAAAATCAGAGAGCCGGTACGTCCGGTCGAGCAGCGGTTTGATCCGGCCTTCCAGGATGTAGCCCAGTAAACGCTTGAAATCCTTGCGCGTCCCCTGCGATGAGCCATGCAGCTGCAACTGCTTTAGATACATGGTGCGCAGATCCAAATCGACCACCGGCCCGGCAATGGCACCGGCCGTGGTGTAGCGGCCTTCCGGGCGCAGTATACGCAGTAGATCATTGAAATAAGGGCCTGCCACCAGGTCGGCCACCACATCGATGGGCGCCCCGTCAGCGGCCTCTTCCACCGCCGCCACCCAATCGTTGCTGTCACGGTCAATGACCGCCTCGGCACCAATGGCTTTCAACGCCTCGGCCTTATCAGCCCGGGTGACGGCATAGGGAATCGCACCACGGGCGCGTGCCAGCTGCACGATACCCGACCCGACACCGCCTGAGGCCCCGGTCACGAGCACCCGCTCACCCGCTTTCAAAGCGGCACGCTCGAGCATGTGTTCACCGGTGAGATAAGCACAGCAGAATGTGGCCAGCTCGGCATCGTTGAGATCGGTTTCCACCGCATGCGCATTCTCGGCCGGCACGCACTGATATTCGGCATAGCCGCCATCACGCCCGTGGCCGATGTAATCAATATCGGCAAGGCTGTCGTCGTCGCGGTTGTAGATACTGAAATCCACGATCACGCGTTCACCCACGCGCGACCTCGGCACGCCTTCACCCACAGCGACAATCACTCCGACACTGTCGGTGCCTTGAATGCGCGGGAAGGTGAGCGTTGAGCGGCCTCGGCGCCAGGTGGATACGGCATTGGGATCGGTATCGCTGCCATAGGCACCCTCACGCACCCAGACATCGGTGTTGTTCATGCCGCAGGCATGCACTTCAATCAGCACCTCACCCGGCTGCGGTGCGGGCACCGGCACATCCTGGCGATACTCCAGGGCATCGAGCCCACCGTGACGCGTGAGCAGGACAGCAGCCATGGTCTGCGGGATGGAATCCGTCATGAGCGGGGATGGTCCTTTAATCCAGATAAACCTCAGCGAACTTTATTGCGAAGTTCGGCTGCGCTCAACCACTGCGCCGGGCGCGGAAAAAATCCCGCAACAGCTCGCCGCAGGCATCGGCTTCAAGACCGCTGGTTACCTGCAGCTGATGATTGTGAGAAGGCTCGGTATGCAGTGAAAACGCCCCGCCACAGGCGCCGGTTTTAGGATCCGATGCACCGAATACCAAGTGTGACACTCGCGCATGAATCATCGCCCCCAGGCACATCGGGCAAGGCTCAAGGGTGACGTACAGGGTCGTCCCGGGCAGGCGGTAGGCCCCGACTCGGCGCCCGGCATCGCGCAGGGCCATAATCTCGGCATGCGCACTGGGGTCATGGGTGGCAATGGGCTGGTTATGGCCTTCACCGATAATCTGCTCATCCATCACCAGTACCGCGCCTACCGGGACTTCACCGGCCGCGGAGGCCTGCTGCGCCAGTTCGATAGCGCGTTGCATGAAGCCTGACTGCATCGGCGCTACTCGACTTCGGCCTCAGTGAGAAAACCGATGCGCTGGATACCCGATGCCTGCGCGTCGACCATCACCTGTGCAACCCGCTCGTAACGTACTGATTTATCAGCCTCAAGTAATATTCGGGCTTCAGAGTCCCTGGCGAGTTCAGCCAGCTGCGCAGGTAATTCGCCGTTGGCAAGCATCTCACCATCGAGTTCAATCCTGCCATCCGCATGAATCGCAATACGATGCGGCTCCTTGGGTGTCGGCGATGTAATCGGCTGGGTGTCCGGCAAATCAATGCCCATTGTCTGCGGGATCAACAAAGGCATTGACACCAAGAACAGCACCAACAGCACGAACATCACATCCACCATGGGCGTGACGTTGATATCGGCAATCGGCCGATGCTCAGAATCATGGTTCATGATTTCACCTCTGCCCATCGCCCCCGATTATCCAGTGAAAAACGCAGCAGCTGCTCGGAGAAATTCTCAAGCCGCCCCATATGCAAACGCACGAAGCGGCTCAGTAAGTTGAAGAAAATAACAGCCGGAATAGCGGTCACAATACCAATCGCCGTTGTGATCAGCGCACCACCGATCGGTGCAGCCACGACCGTGATGCTTGCCGCGCCCGTCTCACCAATCATCACCAATGCCTGCATGATGCCCCAGACTGTCCCGAACAGACCCAGAAACGGTGCGGTTGAGCCAATACTGGCAAGCGCATTCAGCCAGCTCTCCTTGTGCCGGGAGACCATGGCAAGTTTGCGTTGCAGATCACGCGCCAGCATCTCCTGGAGCTGCTCGAAGGTGTAGCTGGCATGACTCGGCCCTGCATACTCATGACAGACCGCAAGCAGCATCTGAGATAGAAACGCTGCATCTCCTTTGGGCGGGCCGTCGACTTTTCCAAGCAACGACTCCCAATCGGCACATTTTGCAAACCATTGTTCGAATTCCTGCACCTGCCGGCGGGCAATTCGCAACTGAATGAATTTTGCCAGCGCAATCGTCCAGGTCAGCACCGACATCGCCCAGAGTGCGTAAGTGGTCAAATCAAAAACAAGATCAGAAGCCATGCTCATCACTATTGCGTTAATTGAAACGTAATCGGCACTTCAACCCACTGCATGATGGGTTCTTCACCGCGCATCGCCGGGCGAAAAGTCCACTCCGCCACGGTACTTTGAGCCGAGTCATCCAACACAGAATGCCCGCTTGATTGATCAATCACCACCTCGGCAACTTCGCCATCGGGCAAAACCCGGACCCGTAACACAACAGTTCCCTCCATCCGATCAAAGTATGCGGCGGGCGGATACTCTGGCACCGGATTATCAAGGCCTTCGGCCTGATGGGTCGCACTTCTCACGGGGATCGTCACGGCCTCCGCTGA
>CAJXNJ010000046.1 GCA_913057145.1 uncultured Ectothiorhodospiraceae bacterium | reverse complement strand
GCCAGAAAATCCTCGAAGGCCGGGGCATCGGCGGCTTCCAGGGCGGCCTGCTCGGCAAGCGAGGTTTTCGCGGCGGCCTCGAGGCGCTCTTTTGAGGCGGCCGCCAGCTCGCCGCCTCGGAGGGTGCGCGCGTGTTGGGTGGAGACACGCATCGCAAATTCAACGAACTCCTCGTTGCGCTCGCGCATCTCGCGCAGGATGCGTGCCGATGGGGTGCGTTCGGCATCGTCAACGCTTGCCCGATAGTCGGCGAGCACTCGGGCATAGCGGCCATCGTCGTGGACTTCATCGAGCAGGGCGGCTGGCCCCTGCATGGCATCCAGCAGCTCGGCCGCCCAGCTACGAAGCGAGACCCGGGTGCCATCTCCGCGGTGCAGGGTGAGCTCCGGGTTGCGGCCATCGCGCGCCACCAGGCCCTGGTTGGCGTTGATGTGATTGAGCTCGGCGGCATCGATCGGGGGGCTGTCTTCAAGCAGACAGAAAAGCAGCAGTGTCTCGAGGAATGCGGTCTGCTCGGCATTAATCCCGATTGGCTCAAAGGGATTGAGGTCAAGTGCGCGGATCTCCACGTACTCAACACCGGCGCGTTTTAGCGCGCAGGTGGGCTGCTCGCCCGATCGGGCGATGGCTTTGGGCCGGACAAAGCTGTAGTACTCATTCTCGATCTGCAGGACATTGGTGTTGAGCTGTCGCCATTCGCCATCCACATAGGTGCCAATGGCCTGGTAGTCGGGATCAGGGGTGCTGATGGCCGCCCGCAGGCTCGCGACGTATGAGTCGAGATCGTTGTAGCTGATATCAAGGGCGGCCTGGGCGTTGTTCTTGTAGCCGATATCGCTCATGCGCAAGGACGTGGCGTAAGGGGCATAGAGCGTGTGCTCGGAGAATCGCTCGAAGTCACGGTCTTCACCCCCGGTAAACGACCGACAGATCGCCGGTGATGCGCCCATGAGATAGGGCAGCAGCCAGCCATAGCGCTGGAAATTGCGGATCAGCCGGAAATAGAAATCCGAGCGGAAGCTTGCAAAGTCTCGTGTATCTCCCTCGCGCTGCTGCACGGCGCGCAGGAATTCCTCGCTGAAGGAGTAGTTGAAGTGAATGCCGGCAATGGCCTGCATGGTGCGGCCATAACGCCAGTCCAGCCCGCGTCGGTAGACATGCTTCATCCAGCCGACATTGGAGTGGCCGTAGTTGGCAATCGGAATGCTCTTATCACCACCGACAATACAGGGCATGGAGGTGGCCCAGAGCAGTTCATCGCCAATTTGGGTGTAGGTGTAGCAATGCAGCTCTTCGAGGCGATGCAGGGCGGAATCCGCATCAACAAAGGCCGGGGTGACGAATTCAAGCAGCGCTTCGGAGTAATCCGTGGTGATTTCCGGGTGGGTGAGCGCTGAGCCAAGCCCTGCTGGATGCGGGGTCTGTGCGATATGCCCATCGCCGGTTACCCGCAGGCTTTCTTTCTCAAGCCCGTAGCGGCTGCCGGTCAGTAATCCTCGCTCGCCCGCGGCCTGCAAGTTCTCTACGCGATGCGTTGCGCTGCGACCCATGTTCTTCCTGCTCGACGGTATGACAAGCCCGCGATTGTGCCCGCAGCGCTCGGAATTTGGAATGGCTATGTTGCGCTGCGGCTCGCCATCGGCCGTCCGGGATGGTTATGGTCAGGGTGTCTCAGGTTTTTTCGAGCGCCGAGGAGGAGGATGAAATGACAAGGATTGCATTGGTCACCGGAGGGACGCGTGGCATTGGTGCAGCGATCGCAAAGGCGCTTGCCGATGCCGGTCATCAGGTCATCGCCACTTATCAGGGTAACGATGAGGCGGCGAGCGCGTTCTCCCGCGATACCGGTATCCCGGCGAGGAAATGGGATGTCACGGATTTCGATGCCTGCCAGTCCGAGGTGGCCGCCATCGAGCAGGAGTTCGGCGGCATCGATGTGCTCGTCAACAACGCCGGCATCACCCGGGATGGCATGCTGCATAAGATGGGGATTGATGACTGGGAGGCGGTCATTCAGACCAATCTGACATCGGCTTTCAATATGACCCGGGCGGTCATCAACGGCATGCGGGATCGCGGTTTTGGCCGGATCATTCAAATCTCCTCGATCAACGGGCAGAAAGGGCAGATGGGCCAGGCCAATTACGCCGCGGCCAAGGCCGGGCTGATCGGGTTCACCAAATCCGTCGCCCAGGAGAATGCGCGCAAGGGCGTCACGGCCAATGTCATTGCCCCGGGTTATGTCGGCACGGATATGGTCGCGGCAGTCCCGGAGAATGTCCTTGAGAAGATTATCGGCCAGATTCCGGTGAGCCGTCTCGGGCAGGTCGAGGAGATTGGTGCCGCCGTGGTTTATCTCGCCGGTGATGCCGCTGGCTTTGTAACCGGCTCCACCCTGAGCATTAACGGCGGTCAGTACATGAGCTGACCGTCGGTCAGGGTCTTGGTAGCCGCAGGGCGAGCGGTAGGGCAACGAGCCCGTAAACCAGGATCGGCAGCATCGCGAGTGCCGGAGTGGCATACAGATCGGCGAGAAAGCCACCGAAAAGCGGCACGCCGAAATTGTTGATCGATCCGATTGCAAACATCCCGGCGGCAAGCCCGGCTGTCTCATTGCCGTGGGTGTAGAGCGGTGGCAGTGCGACCATGAGGATGAGCATCATCCCGGCGGCGAGCCCGGCCGGGAGCAGAGCCGCGAGTCCCCATGCGCCTGGCATTGCGACAAATAACCCAAGGCCGATCAGTCCCGTGATCATCAGGGTGATGAAAGGTGCCGGCCGTCCCACCCAATAGCGCGCCAGCCAGAACATCAATACCGAGGCCCCGATCTGTGTGCCATTGAAGATGCCAAGCGCAAGCGGCAGCAGATCGGTCTCATCGCGTGCGGTGAGAATGCTGCCCATATAGGCATTGGTCCCGAAGAACATGGCACCGCTTGCGCCAAGCAGGATGCCCAGTTGCCAGACCAGGGGCTTATTGAGTTTTGGCATCCAGCTGCCGGTATCTTCCGGTCTGCCACTGCGTCGGCTGAGCAGAGTGATGCAGATCGCCGGGATGAGGGCAGGGAGCGACCAGAGGGCAAGGGTAAGGCGCCAGTCGCCGCCTGCAACAGGCAGCATGACCGGCAGGGTCAGCGTTGAGCCCAGTACCTCACCGACCAGCATGCCGTTCATGTAGACAGCCGTCCCGAGGGCAATCCGCCCGGGCCACCATTCCGTGAGCAGGGTTGGCAGTGCCGGTTGAATGCCGGCAATGGCGATGCCCATGATGGCCGTCCAGGTAAAGAGGTTGCCGGCGGCTCCCAGGCCGCGTGCCGCGGAGCTGATAGCCACCAGAATAAGCGCCAGAATGAGGGTCTGTCGTGCGCCGATCCGACTGATCAACCAGGCAGCCCCGAAGCCCCCGATGGCGAGCATGAGGATGGGGAAGGTTGTCAGGGCACCGGTGGCGGCTTGCCCGAGCCCGAGATCCGAGGAGATGATGGGCGCGAGCGGTGGGCCGACCATGACGGTCAGGCGCAGGTAGAGCCCGGCGCTCCAGAGCAACAGCAGGACAACCGGGGTCGAGGGTGGGCGACTCACACTCACCGGGCCGACACTGAGGAGAGGGTGAATTGAGGAAATACGCCGCCGGCGTGATTGATCTGCGACTGCACCAGCCGGCTACAAGGCTTGCGCTCGTCGAGCAGGTGCTCGGGGTGCTTGCCCCCGGTGAAGATGTGCTTTTTGTCTTTCATGAAAAACCTCTGCGCCTGCCGACTTACATCCACGAGCGCTTCCCCGGTGAATTCACACTCAGCCCCGTTGACCAGGGCCCGGAAATCTGGAGCCTGTGCCTCACTCGTGAAAAGCCCTGTGCTAGTGGAGATGAGCGCGATTCTGATGCGTTGTTGTAGCCGGCGGACTGCCGCTTAGCATACGAGCGATATCAATCATCCGATTGGCAAAGCCCCATTCGTTATCAAACCAGCAGAGCAGTTTGATCAGGCGATTATCGGCCACTCGTAATTGTGTCAGATCAACCACCACGGAATGCGGATCATGGGCAAAATCAACCGAGCTGACGGGGTCTTCGCAGACATCGAGAATGCCGGCATAGCAGTGCCTTGCCGCCTCATATAAACAGTCGGCGACAGAAGCTGCGCTCACTGGCCCGGCCGCCTGCAGGCTGATGTCCATGGCCGAGACGGCGGTGGTTGGCACACGCAGATGCAGGCACTCCAGATTCGGCCCGAGCGTTGGCATCAGTCGCTCGACGCCGCGGGCAAGGGCCGTGTCAACCGGCTGTATGGCATTCAATGCACCTCGATTAAGGCGCAGTTCATCGCCTTTTAACGTATCGGAGACCGGCTGGTCGTTCATGGCCGAGTGAATGGTGGTGACTGCACCGCGTTCAATGCCGAACGCACTCTGCAGGCAGTCGAGCACCGGAATGAGGCAATTGGTGGTGCAGGATCCAGCCGAGATGATGCGATGATCCTCGCGCAGGTCGGCATGGTTGAAGCCGGGGATCAGCGTGATATCGACATCACTGCTGGCCGGTTGCGAATAAAGAACTTTTCCTGCTCCGGCCTGCAGATGCCGGGTGGCGGCCTCGCGACTGCCCGGCTGCCCGCTGCAATCGAGGACAAGATCAATCTTATCCCGTGCCCAGGGGAGCTCCTCGGGCGCTAAGCCCGGATAGAGCCGGATCCGTGAGCCGTTA
Organism: uncultured Ectothiorhodospiraceae bacterium; assembly: GCA_913057145.1. Classification (GTDB taxonomy): domain Bacteria; phylum Pseudomonadota; class Gammaproteobacteria; order Nitrococcales; family Nitrococcaceae; genus Spiribacter. The sequence continues at coordinate 2,616 of CAJXNJ010000046.1, read as the reverse complement.
ATCGAAAGCCAGTTCTCCTCCACCTGCAATCGGGCGGGCAGCCGGCCGTGCTGGCTGTCATAGCGGGTCAAAAGCGCGATGGCCTCCGCGCTTGCCGGCTCGTTGATGGCGATGAGTTCGAGTTGATCGGTATCATCGCGCTCGAGCAGCAGACGTAAGATACTGCGCCCGATGCGGCCATATCCGTTAATGGCAATCCGCAAGCTCATGTTTGAGTTCCCCTTAGCACAGCGGCATAGCATACCTTCGATGGAGAAACAGATGACAGAACTTGAGCACAGTCATCGCCCCGAGGACATTCAGGCAAGGCTTGAGGAGGGGCGGCGGCCCAGTTATCTGCGCGATGCCATCCTGGGGGGGATTGATGGCTGTGTGACGACCTTTGCGGTGGTCGCCTCTGTTGCCGGTGCCGGGTTGCCTGCTCTGGTGGCCTTTGGGCTTGGCCTGGCGAGCCTGATTGCTGACGGTTTCAGCATGGGGGTGAGCAATTACCAGGGGGTGAAGAGCGATCGTGATGCGGTGAAAAAGGCCCGTGAGACCGAAAATCGGCATATCCGTCATGCCCCGGATGGTGAGCGCGAGGAGATCCGGCAGATTTTTGCCCGCAAGGGCTTCGATGGCGAGGTATTGGAAGAGATCGTCGAGACGATATCGGCCGATCAGTCGCTTTGGGTGGACACCATGCTGCGCGAAGAGCACGGTCTTGAGATTGAGGGTGCGCATCCGCTGCGTGCCGGGCTCTGGACCTTCGGGGCATTCGTCATTGTGGGTGCCGTCCCGCTGTTGCCTTTTATGCTGCCGGCGCTCGGTATCACCGTGGCTTTCACCATCAGCAGTCTTTTGACCGCGATTGCATTTTTCTCGATTGGGTTTGTCAAAGGAATGATTGTTGGCGGTGGACGCTGGCGCTCAGGCTTTGAGACCCTGCTCATGGGCGGTAGCGCGGCACTCATTGCGTATTTTGTCGGCGGTGTTTTCGAGCCGATGATGACGGAGATGGGGTTGGCCGTTGGGCGTTAGTGCCCAATCATCGCCGGCTGGACGAATACACAACGACAGGAGGCCTTGTTGCCATGACGCCATATCCAAAAATTCTGCTTGTCCCGGTTGATGGATCTGAGGGAGCGAACGAAGCCGCAAGCTATGCGGCCAGTCTTGCCGAAAAGCTCGATATCCCGGTTGAGTTGCTCTATGCCTTCCCCAAGGATCCGGTTGATATGTTCGGCGTCCCGACCGAGGCGCCAAGAGCCGAGGAGCTGGAGTATTTCTCCCCGGATGCTTTCGCCAAGCTGCGCGAACAGACCGCCGAGAAGGCCTTCATGGCGACGCGCAGTGCCATTGGTGAGCGCAGTGTCCCGATTGAACAGAAAATCCTCTCCGGCAATCCGGCCGAGGCCATCGTCGCGCATGCCAAAGCAGCCGATGCACCGATGATTGTCATCGGCAGCCGCGGCTTGAGCGGCTTTAAAGAGATCCTGCTCGGCAGTGTCAGTCAGCGTGTCCTGCATCATGCCAACTGCCCGGTGACGGTGGTGCGTTAGTCGATATGTCCGTGGCTCCATCCTGTGATGACCAGGGGCTCAGGGATGAAGCCCGTGGTGTGTCTGAGCGGCTGATGCAGGCAGGTTGGCAGTTGGTCACCGCCGAGTCCTGCACTGGGGGCTGGGTGGCGAAGACCTGTACCGATCTGCCCGGGAGTTCAGGCTGGTTTGACAGTGGTGTCGTGAGTTACAGCAATCTTGCTAAAGCCAGGTTGCTCGGGGTGGAGCGCGCCACTATCGCAAAATACGGTGCAGTGAGTCAGGAGACCGCCGCGGCGATGGTCCGCGGTATTGTCTCGATGCCGACTCTGCAGGCCGGCCTTGCAACCACGGGTATTGCCGGGCCAAGCGGTGGCAGCGATGACAAGCCGGTTGGTCTTGTCTGCTTTGCCTGGGCACTTCCGGGGCGCGCCTGTGTGACCGAGGCGGTGAAATTCGCTGGAGATCGCGAAGCCATCCGGCGGCAGAGCGTCCTGCATGCCCTCGAGCGTCTGCGTGAGCTCCTTGATGAAGCTTTATCGGCGATAAATCACTGACCAGCGGGGTGTGCGGTTCACCTGGACTGTGGGATACTTTTGCCTTATCTCCACTTCCAGTACGCAGACCAAAGGTTGAGCATGGACGAAGATCGCAAAAAAGCCCTGGGCGCCGCCCTCGGGCAAATTGAAAAGCAGTTCGGCAAAGGCGCTGTCATGCGCATGGGCGATGCCCGCGCGGTGGGTAATGTGCCTGTTATCTCTACCGGGTCATTAACACTGGACATCGCCCTTGGTGTCGGTGGTATTCCGCGCGGCCGGGTCATTGAGATTTACGGGCCGGAGTCTTCCGGTAAGACCACGCTGACGCTGCAGGCCATCGCCGAGGCGCAGCGGGATGGCGGTACGGCGGCGTTTGTTGATGCCGAGCATGCCCTCGACCCGGACTATGCCGCCAAGCTCGGGGTGAACGTGGATGAGCTGCTTGTCTCGCAGCCTGATACCGGCGAGCAGGCCCTTGAGATCGCCGACATGCTGGTGCGCTCGGGCGCGGTCGACATCGTTGTCGTCGACTCCGTGGCCGCACTCACGCCCAAGGC
>CAJXNJ010000045.1 GCA_913057145.1 uncultured Ectothiorhodospiraceae bacterium | reverse complement strand
ATCACCGGCATCTCGGCATCCACCAGCGCCAGCGGGCCGTGCTTGAGCTCACCGGCCGGGTAGGCCTCGGCGTGGATGTAGGAGATTTCCTTGAGCTTCAACGCCCCTTCCATGGCGATCGGATACTGCGGCCCGCGGCCCAAGAAAAGACTGTGATGCTTGTCGACAAATTGCTCGGCGAGTGACTCGATCTCGGGCTCGAGCCTGAGCACCGCCTCGACCTGTCGCGGCAGAGCGCGCAGGGCGGAGACCAGACGCGCTTCCATCTCGCCATCGCGGCCATGCATACGAGCCGCGGCAATGACGGTGAGCAAAAGCGCGGTGAGCTGGGTGATAAACGCCTTGGTGGAGGCCACTCCGATCTCCGGGCCGGCCCGGGTCATCATGACCAGATCGGATTCGCGCACCAGTGAGCTCTCCGGTACGTTGCAGATCGCAAGCGTCCCGAGATAGCCCATGGTTTTTGCCTCGCGCAGAGCGGCCAGAGTATCGGCGGTCTCTCCGGACTGCGACAGGGTGACAAAGAGCGTTCCCTCGGCGACGGCGTGGGGCCGGTAGCGGAACTCACTGGCCACTTCGATATCGCAGGGCAGCCCGGCAATGGATTCGAACCAGTAACGCGCCACCATCCCGGCATGATAGCTGGTGCCACAGGCGACGATCTGCACCCGCCGTGCCTGCTGCAGCATGGCGGTGGCCTCCGGGCCGAGGGCCTCCGGCAGCACCCGGTTCTCCGAGATTCTTCCCTCAAGCGTCTCGGCAATCGCCCGTGGCTGTTCGTGAATTTCTTTTGCCATGAAGTGGCGAAATGCGCCGCGCTCGGCGGCATCCGCGGTGAGCTCTGTGGTGCGTACCGGGCGCTCAACGCGGCCACCCTCGGCGGAATAAATATCCAACGCCTCGCGACTGATCTCGGCCACATCGCCTTCTTCGAGGTAGATGAAATCACGCGTCACCGGCAGTAGAGCCGCCACATCCGAGGCAATGAAATGTTCACCAATCCCCACACCGATGACCAACGGACTGCCGCGCCGGGCGGCAATCAAACGCCCCGGGGCCCGAGCGCTGATCACACCCAGGGCAAAGGCCCCTTCCAGCTCGGCAATGACCGCCTGCACGGCAGTGAGCAGTTCGTCACCGGCGGCAAGGCGCTCGTGAATGGCATTCACCACGACCTCGGTATCCGTCTCCGAGGTAAAGCCGTAGCCCGCGGCCGTCAGCCGCTCCCGGAGCTGCTCGTAGTTCTCGATGATGCCGTTATGAACGATGGCCACCTCATCGCGGGCGAGATGCGGATGAGCGTTGGCCTCGGTGGGCGCGCCATGCGTGGCCCAGCGGGTGTGGGCGATACCGAGCGACCCGGCAATGGGATCGGCCTGCTGTGTGGCAGTCAGCGCGGCGACTTTACCGACGGCCCGATGGCGATGCAGTTGGCCCTCGGCATCCATGACCGCCAGCCCGGCGGAGTCATAACCCCGATATTCAAGACGCCGCAGGCCCTCGAGCAGGATAGCGGTAACATCACGCTCGGCCACCGCCCCGACAATTCCACACATAAATCCGTTTCTCCCTGCGCCCGTCAGTCCTGACGGTGCTTTGCCCGCCAGCCTTTAATCTGTTTCGGCCGAGAACCATCGACCGCCAGGGTCTCGGCCGGTACGTCTTCACGCAACGTGGTACCCGCCCCGATGGTCACGCCTTCGCCAATAACGATCGGCGCCACCAGGGCGGTATTTGAGCCGACGAAAACGCCATCCCCCAATTCTGTGCGATGTTTCTGCTGTCCATCGTAATTGCAGGTGATCGTACCCGCGCCGATATTCACTTTAGCCCCCATATGCGTATCACCGATATAGGAGAGATGGTTGATCTTGCTGCCGGGGCCGACATGGGTTTTCTTGGTTTCAACGAAATTGCCGACCTTCGCCGCCTCGGCCAGGGTGGTGCCCGGACGCAGGCGGGCAAAGGGCCCGATCTGACAGCGCTCACCAATGCGGCTGTCTTCTATCTCGCAATGCCCGAGCACGCGACTGTCGGCCGCGATCTCACAATCACGCAACCGGGTGAAGGGGCCGATATGCACGCCATCACCCAGCACCACCCGGCCTTCGATAATGACATCGACGTCAATAAAACAGTCCCGCCCCACGGTCAGTTCGCCGCGCAAATCAAACCGTGCCGGGTCGGCGAGGCCAAGCCCCTGTTCGCGCATCAGCGACTCGGCCTGACGCTGCTGGCAGGCACGCTCAACCGCAGCGAGCTGCAGGCGATCATTGACTCCCTGTACCTCCCAGGGATCGGCGCAGGCAAGCGGGGTGACGGTCATGGCATCGGCACGGGCCCTGGCAATGCAGTCGGTCAGATAGTATTCACCCTGGGCGTTGCCGGCATCCAGACTGGCCAGCCATCCGCGCAGTGGTCCAGCGGGCAGGCAGAGAATGCCAGCGTTAACTTCGCTGATGGCGCGCTCGGCGTCACTCGCATCCTTTTCCTCGACAATGCCGGTCACCTGACCCTCGGCATCGCGCAGAATGCGGCCATAGCCACTGGGGTCGGCCAGCTCGACGGTCAACAGCGAAACCCCGCCAGCGGCTCTGGCCACCAGCGCCTTTAGTGTCCGGGGCCGAATCAACGGCACATCGGCGCAAAGCACCAATACCTGATGATCATCGGGAATGGCCGGCATGGCCTGGGCGACGGCATGGCCGGTGCCAAGCTGCTCGGCCTGATGCGCCCAGTGAATCTGCGCTTCGGCAAACGCCGATTGCACGGCTTCACCGCCGTGGCCGTGGACGACATGGATGGCGGCGGGCTCGAGGGCACGGGCTGCATCCAGGACATGACCGAGCATGGACTTGCCGGCCACGGTATGGAGCACCTTGGGGGTTCTGGAGCGCATGCGCTTGCCCTCGCCGGCGGCGAGCACAACAACGCTGAGCGGTGGATTGGCCATGCTTCTCCCTTCATGCAGCGCCGGGCTGCCCGGGAGGGTCAGCCTCGGTTCGCGGTTTTGCGCAGCTTCTGAATGGTCCGCAGCTGAGCGGCCGCTTCAATCAGTTCGGCCTGGGCACGGGCATAATCGATCTCGCCCGTGCGATTGGCCAGCGCTTCCTCGGCACGCCGCTGCGCTTCCTTGGCGGCCGCCTCATCGATATCGTGCGCCCGTGTGGCGGCATCGGCAAGGATTGTCACCACATGTGGCTGGACTTCCATGGTCCCGCCCGAGACATAGTAATGAGACTCTTCCCCAAATTCGTCACGCACGGTCACTTCGCCCGGCTGCAATTGCACCAGCATGGGGACGTGGCGGGCATAAATGCCCACCTCACCCTCGGTGGCACGAGCCAGAATATAGGAAGCGGTGCCGGAGTAAATCGACTCCTCAGCGCTCACGATGTCGATGTGCATGGTCAAAGCCATCAGGGCATCACCTTAGAGGTTGCGGGCCTTCTCAACGGCCTCGTCAATGGAGCCGACCATGTAGAAAGCCTGCTCGGGCAGGTCATCATGCTCGCCATCAACAATGGCCCGGAAACCGCGGATCGTATCCTTGAGCGAGACGTACTTGCCGGGTGAGCCGGTGAAGACCTCGGCGACAAAGAACGGCTGCGAGAGGAAACGCTGAATTTTACGCGCCCGGGTCACGGTCAGCTTGTCCTCTTCGGAGAGCTCGTCCATACCCAGAATGGCGATGATGTCCTGCAGCTCCTTGTAACGCTGCAGCACCTGCTGGACGTCCTGAGCCGTGTCGTAGTGCTCCTGGCCGACCACCTGCGGGTCGAGCTGACGCGAGGTGGAGTCGAGCGGATCCACCGCCGGATAGATACCGAGCTCCGCGATGGAACGGGCCAACACGACGGTGGCGTCCAAGTGAGCAAAGGTGGTGGCCGGCGAGGGGTCAGTCAGGTCGTCAGCCGGCACATAAACCGCCTGAATCGAGGTGATCGAGCCCTTGCTGGTGGAGGTGATGCGCTCCTGGAGCACACCCATTTCCTCGGCCAGTGTCGGCTGATAGCCCACCGCAGAGGGCATACGGCCGAGCAGCGCGGAGACCTCAACACCGGCGAGGGTGTAGCGGTAGATGTTATCGATGAACATCAACACGTCACGACCTTCGTCACGGAAGTACTCGGCCATGGTCAGGCCGGTCAGGGCCACACGCAGGCGGTTGCCCGGAGGCTCGTTCATCTGACCGTAAACCAGCGCCACTTTGTCGAGAACGTTCGACTCTTTCATCTCGTGGTAGAAGTCGTTGCCCTCACGGGTACGCTCACCGACACCGGCGAACACGGAGTAGCCGGAGTGCTCGATGGCGATGTTACGGATGAGCTCCATCATGTTGACGGTCTTGCCGACACCGGCACCGCCGAAGAGGCCGACCTTGCCGCCCTTGGCGAAGGGGCAGAGGAGGTCGATCACTTTAATGCCGGTTTCAAGCAGCTCGGTGGAGCCGGCCTGTTCTTCATAGGACGGTGCCTTGCGGTGAATCGGCCAGAGCTCTTCGGCACCGACATCACCGGCATCATCCACTGGCTCACCGAGCACGTTCATGATGCGGCCCAGCGTTTTCTGACCGACCGGCACCGAGATCGGCGCGCCGGTGTTGGTCACCGCAACGCCGCGCTGCAGGCCGTCGGTGGTTCCCATGGCAATGGCACGGACCACACCGTCACCAATCTGCTGCTGGACCTCGAGAACCAGATCCTTGTCATCGACGGTCAATGCGTCGTAGACCTTGGGTACGGAGTCGCGGGGGAACTCAATGTCCACCACGGCACCGATGATCTGGACGACCTTTCCTGAACTCATAGCGCGGTTCCTCTTCGCGAAAGCGTTGTATTCGTTGGCTGATTGGCCTGCATGTTAGACGGCCTCGGCGCCGGCGACGATCTCGGAGAGCTCGGTGGTGATCGCGGCCTGACGCGCCTTGTTGTAGGCGAGATTGAGGTCATCGATCAGCTTGCCAGCGTTATCGGAGGCGGCCTTCATGGCCACCATACGGGCCGCCTGCTCACAGGCGATGTTCTCGACCACAGCCTGATAGACCAGCGACTCGATATAACGCTCGAGCAGCAGGTCCAGGGCCTCGGCGGCCGAGGGCTCATACACATAGTCCCAGCTGTGCCCGCGCTCATTGAGCGCCTCATCGGCGCCGGTGGGCAGGGGCAGAATCTGCTCTACCGTCGGCGACTGGGTCATGGTGTTGACGAAACGGTTGTAGCAGATCACGACACGATCGAGTTCGCCGGCGGCGTACTGATCCATCATGACCTTGACGGTACCAATCAGATCCTGGAGATGCGGGGTGTCACCCAGCTGCGAGACCTCGGCAATAATCGGTGCCGAGAGACGGCTGAAGAACTGAATGCCCTTGGAGCCGATGGTGCAGAGCCTGGGCTCCTGACCGGCCTGCTCCACATCGCGCAGTTCCTTGATGATGGCCCGGAACAGATTGTTGTTGAGGCCACCACAAAGCCCGCGGTCACTCGAGACGATGATGTAACCGACACGGTTCACCTCGTCGCGACGCTCCAGGAACGGATGGCGATACTCCGGGTTGGCTTCGGCCAGATGGCCAATCACCTGACGCATCTTCTCGGCATAAGGCAGGGCCTGACGCATGCGCTGCTGGGCACCACGCATTTTCGAGGCCGCGACCATTTCCATGGCCGTGGTGATCTTCTGCGTGTTGGTCACACTCTTGATCTGAGTGCGGATTTCCTTTGCGCCGGACATGCCTTATCTATCCCTTGCCGTTACCAGGTGCCGTTGGCTTTGAAGTCATCGAGCGCTTTGCCAAGCTGCGCTTCGATGTCGTCGTTGTAATCACCGGTCTCATCGAGCTGCTTGATCAGATCGGCGTAGTTATTCGCCATGTACTGATGCAGCGCGGCTTCAAAATCACCGACCTTCTTCAGATCGAGCTCATCGAGGTAGCCGCCGTTGAGTGCGAACAGTGAGATCGCCATGTAGGCCACCGACAGCGGTGCATACTGACCCTGCTTGAGGATCTCCATGGCGCGCTGACCGCGCTCGAGCTGTTTCCGCGTCGACTCATCGAGATCGGAGGCGAACTGCGCGAAAGCCGCGAGCTCACGGTACTGAGCAAGGGCCAGGCGGATACCACCACCCAGCTTCTTGATGACCTTGGTCTGGGCCGAACCACCGACACGCGAGACCGAGAGGCCGGCGTTAATGGCAGGCCGCACACCGGCGTTGAAGAGATCAGTCTCCAGATAGATCTGACCATCGGTAATGGAGATGACGTTGGTCGGCACGAAGGCAGAAACGTCACCAGCCTGGGTTTCGATGATCGGCAACGCGGTGAGCGAGCCGGTCTTGCCCTTGACCTCACCATTGGTCAGACGCTCGACCTCGTCGGCATTAATCCGAGCGGCCCGCTCGAGCAGCCGGGAGTGGAGATAGAACACATCACCCGGGAATGCTTCACGGCCCGGCGGGCGGCGAAGCAGCAGCGAGACCTGGCGGTAGGCGACGGCCTGCTTGGAGAGATCATCATAGATGATGAGGGCGTCTTCGCCGCGGTCGCGGAAGTACTCACCCATGGTGCAACCGGCATAGGGTGCAATGAACTGCAGCGCGGCCGACTCAGCAGCCGAAGCGGCTACCACGATTGTGTGATCGAGAGCGCCGTACTCTTCGAGCTTACGCACCACGTTGGCGATGGAGGAAGCTTTCTGACCCACCGCCACGTAAATGCACTTAATGCCCGTGCCTTTCTGGTTGATGATGGCATCGATGGCGACAGCGGTCTTACCGGTCTGACGGTCACCGATGATCAGCTCACGCTGGCCCCGGCCAACCGGAACCATGGAGTCGATGGCTTTCAGCCCGGTCTGCACCGGCTGGTCCACTGACTGACGCGAGATGACGCCCGGTGCGACTTTCTCGACCGGGGCGGAACCCGCCGCCTTGATCGCGCCTTTGCCATCAATCGGCTCACCGAGTGCGTTGACCACACGGCCGAGCAGGGCTTCACCAATCGGCACCTCGAGAATGCGGCCCGTGGTGCGGACGCTATCGCCTTCACTCAGATGGGAGTAATCACCCAGGACCACGGCACCCACCGAGTCGCGCTCGAGGTTCAGGGCCATGCCGTAGGTTTCTCCGGGGAACTCGAGCATTTCGCCCTGCATGGCGTCGCTGAGTCCGTGAATACGCACGATACCGTCGGTGACGCTGACTACCGTGCCCTCGTTGCGGGCTTCAGCCACCGCCTCGAACTGCTCGATGCGCTGTTTGATCAGGTCGCTGATTTCCGTGGGATTGAGTTGCATCTAATCTGTCCTCTTAGCGGCTAAGGGCGCCGGTCA
>CAJXNJ010000044.1 GCA_913057145.1 uncultured Ectothiorhodospiraceae bacterium | reverse complement strand
CGGCGTCTGTCGTTATACTTGTGAACTTGGTTGTAGGCGCGTAGCTCAGCTGGTTAGAGCACCACCTTGACATGGTGGGGGTCGGTGGTTCGAGTCCACTCGTGCCTACCAATTTCTTCAAGCACATATCAATGCATGTGGCCTTTGGTAGCGGTCACCACTGTGGAGCATCTCTCTCATGCCTCAGATTACCCTTCCGGACGGCAGTCAGCGTGACTATGCCGAGCCTCTCTGTGTACTCGACGTCGCCGCGGATATCGGCCCCGGTCTGGCCAAGGCAACCGTTGCCGGTCGCGTCAATGGCCAACTGGTCGATGCCTGCGATGTCATCACCGAAGACGCGGAACTGCAGATCATCACGCCAAAGGACCCCGAGGGGGTCGACATCATCCGGCATTCCTGTTGTCACCTGCTCGGGCAGGCGGTCAAACAGCTCTACCCCGAGGCCCAGATGGCCATCGGGCCGGTCATTGAGGACGGGTTCTACTACGACATCCGTTATGATGCGGGTTTCCATCCCGAAGACCTCGAGCGCATTGAAAAGCGCATGGCCGAGTTGATCGACCAGGAATACGACGTTGTCAAAAAGGTCACGCCGCGCTTCGAGGTCCTGCAGCTCTTCCGCGAACGCGGCGAAGACTACAAGGTCGAGTTGGTGGAGGCGATGCCGGATGTCGAGGCCATGGCGCTCTATCACCATCAGGAATACGTGGACATGTGCCTTGGGCCGCATGTGCCCAATACGCGTTTCCTCAAGGCCTTCAAGCTGACCAAGCTGGCCGGTGCCTATTGGCGTGGAGATGCCAATAATGAAATGCTGCAGCGGGTTTATGGCACGGCCTTTGCGGATAAAAAAGCGCTCAAGTCCTATCTGCAGTTCCTGGAGGAGGCGCAGAAGCGTGATCACCGGCGCATTGCGCGCAGCCAGGATCTTTTCCATCTCCAGGACGAAGCACCCGGCATGGTGTTCTGGCACCCCAATGGCTGGCGCATCTACACCGTGCTACAGAATTACCTGCGTGGCCGGCTTGAGTCGCATGGCTACCATGAAATCCGCACGCCGGAGCTGGTCGACCGCAGTCTCTGGGAGCGCTCCGGGCATTGGGAGAAATTCCGCGAGGATATGTTCACAACGCATTCCGAGCATCGGGACTATGCGGTAAAGCCCATGAACTGCCCCTGCCACGTGCAGGTCTACAATCAGGGGCTGAAAAGCTACCGGGATCTGCCGATCCGACTCTCGGAGTTCGGAAACTGTCACCGCAACGAACCTTCCGGGACACTGCACGGGCTCATGCGGGTGCGCAATTTTGTCCAGGATGATGCCCATATCTTCTGTACCGAAGAGCAGCTGCAGGCAGAGGTCTCGGCATTCCTTGATCTGGCCTTCGAGATCTACCGGGATTTCGGTTTTGATGACGTGCAGGTGGCGCTCTCTACCCGACCTGAAAAGCGCGTTGGTGAGGATGCGCTGTGGGATCGCGCCGAATCGGCTCTGGAGCAGGCACTGAACGATAAGGGCATGCAGTGGCGCATCAACCCGGGCGAGGGCGCGTTCTACGGGCCGAAAATCGAGCTCGCCATGCGCGACTGCCTCAACCGTGTGTGGCAATGCGGCACCATGCAGGTGGACTTCTCCATGCCAGGGCGGCTTGGGGCGGAATATGTCACCGAATCCGGCGACCGTGCAGTGCCTGTCATGCTGCATCGGGCCATCTTTGGCTCCTTTGAGCGCTTCATCGGCGTGCTGACCGAACACTACGGCGGCGACTGGCCGGTATGGCTTGCACCGGTTCAGGCCCAGGTCATCAACATCACCGATCGCCAGGCAGGGTATGCCGAAGAAGTCCGGAAACACCTGAGCGAAAAAGGGTTTCGCGTGGAATCCGACTTGAGGAACGAGAAGATCGGCTTTAAGATTCGCGAACATACGATTCGACGTGTGCCTTACATGCTCGTTGTCGGTGACCAGGAACGTGAATCGGGGCAGGTCGCAGTGCGCACCCGCTCAGGCGAGGACTTGGGTGCGATGACGCTGAATGCGTTGGTCGAACGTCTGGATGCGGATATTGCGCGTCTGGGTCGGACATTGTTGGAGGATTGAAGGATCGCTATACGCAGAAAGCCGGGGGCGCGCCGTCAGCAGCCCGGCGCCGGTGAAAACCGGCGCATTAACGAAGAGATTCAGGTCTCTCAGGTTCGTCTGATTGATGAGAACGGTGAACAGGTCGGCATTGTAGCCACCGATGATGCCCTGGAGCGGGCAACCACCGCAGAACTTGATTTGGTCGAACTGGATCCGAATGCGGATCCGCCCGTCTGCCGCATCATGAATTTTGGCAAATGGAAGTTCGAGCAGTCGAAAAAGCAGCAGGCAGCAAAGAAAAAGCAGAAACAGATCCAGGTCAAGGAAGTGAAATTCCGCCCGGGTACGGATTCCGGTGACTACGAGGTCAAGCTGCGTAACCTCAAGCGGTTTCTTGAGGATGGCGATAAGGTAAAGATCACGTTGCGCTTCAGGGGACGTGAAATGGCCCATCAGGAGCTCGGGGCAGAGCTGCTGGAGCGGGTGGAGCAGGACCTTGAAGAGTATGCAGTCGTCGAGCAACGGCCCAAGATTGAAGGGCGGTTGATGGTGATGACGATGTCTCCCCGCAAGGGGAAATAGCGGAGGCCAGAGCGCCTTCGACGGGTGAGCTCCCGGCCCTGCCGGGAGTTCTTGTTTGTGGCAATGGAGTAACGGTTCATGCCGAAAATCAAAACGAACCGTGGTGCTGCCAAGCGCTTTCGCAAGACGGCCAGTGGCCGATTCAAGCGGGCGCGGGCTTTCCATAATCACATCCTCACCAAAAAGGATGCGAAGCGGAAGTCACGGCTACGGGCCACGACATTGGTGTCGGAGCAGGACACGCCGGCGATCCGGCGGATGCTGCCCTACGTTTAAAACATACTGATTACAGAGGATTCTGAAGATGGCTAGAGTAAAGCGTGGCGTCATCGCACGTCGCCGCCACAAGAAGGTCCTCGGCAAGGCGAAAGGCTACTACGGTGCACGTCGCAAGACGTTCAAGGTAGCCAAGCAGGCGGTCATCAAGGCCGGCCAGTACGCCTACCGGGATCGCCGTGTTCGCAAGCGCGAGTTTCGTGCTCTGTGGATTCAGCGCATCAATGCGGCGGCTCGCGTCAACGGTCTGTCCTACAGCCGGATGATGAACGGGCTCAAGCGTGCTGAGATCGAAATTGACCGCAAGGTCCTTGCCGATATGGCCGTGCATGACAGCGCCGGATTTACCGCGCTCGCCGAGCGCGCCAAGGCTGCGTTGGCGTAAGTCACCGACCGTGTGACGGCCATACAGGGGGGAAGGCCGTCGTCTTCCCCCTTTTTTATTTGCAGGCGGATGAAACATGAGTGATGAGCTCAAGACACTGACTGAGCGAGCGCATGCGGCGGTCGAGGCCGCGGATACTGTTGCCGAGCTGGATGAGGTCCGGGTCGCCTATCTGGGCAAAAAAGGTGCGCTGACCGAGCAGCTGAAAACACTCGGATCCTTGCCGGCCGAGGAGCGACCGGCGGCCGGTCAGGCCATTAATGCCGCCAAACAGCAGGTCAGCGAGTGGTTGGAGGCAAAGCGCAGCGGGCTTGAGCAGGCCGAGCTCAACGCCTCACTGGAAGCCGACCGGGTGGATGTGACGCTACCCGGCAGAGGCCAGAGCCCGGGAGGTCTGCATCCGATTACCCGCACGCTTGAGCGCATCGAGGCGATGTTCAGTGGCGTTGGTTTCAGCGTCGCCCAGGGGCCAGAGGTCGAAGATGACCATCACAACTTTGAGGCCTTGAATATTCCGGCCGATCATCCGGCCAGGGCAATGCATGATACGTTCTACTTCGATGCCCATCACCTGCTGCGTACCCATACTTCGCCGGTTCAGATCCGGGTGATGGAGCGCGATGGGGCACCGGTTCGTGTCATCGCACCGGGGCGCGTCTATCGTTGTGATTCCGATCTCACCCACACCCCGATGTTCCATCAGGTCGAGGGGCTGGTGGTGGATGAAGGGATTACTTTTGGTGATCTCAAGGCCGTGCTCGATGATTTCGTCAAGCAATTCTTCGAGGACGATCTGGCGCTGCGCTTTCGTCCCTCTTATTTCCCCTTCACCGAGCCGTCTGCTGAAGTGGATGTCGAGTGCATGTTCTGCCACGGCAGCGGCTGTCGGGTATGCAGTCACAGTGGCTGGCTGGAGATTCTCGGCTGCGGCATGGTGCATCCGGCGGTTTTTGAAGCCGTTGATATCGATGCCGAGCGGTATACGGGATATGCCTTCGGGATGGGCGTGGAGCGCCTGGCCATGCTGCGCTACGGGGTCAATGACCTGCGAATCTTCTTCGATAACGACCTGCGCTTTCTGCGCCAGTTCCGCTAGGAGCGCCCGATGAGAATTAGTCAAGATTGGTTGCGAGACTGGGTATCGCTATCCACGGATACCGAGACGCTGGCAAAGCAGCTGACCATGGCGGGACTGGAGGTCGATGCCGTTGAGCCCGCGGCGCCGGCTTTCAGCGAGGTGGTGGTGGGTGAGATCACCCATTGTGAGCAGCATCCGGATGCCGAGCGGCTGCGCGTCTGCCAGGTCGATGACGGCAGCGGTGAGCCAAAGACCGTGGTCTGCGGTGCTCCCAATGCCGAGACGGGGCTTAAAGCGCCTTTTGCCAGAGTCGGTGCGCGTCTGCCCGGGGATATCAAGATCAAGGCCGCCAAGCTGCGGGGGGTGAAGTCATTCGGGATGCTCTGCGCGGCCCGCGAGCTCGGGCTCTCGGAGGAAAGCGCCGGACTGATGCCTCTGCCCGCCGATGCCCCTGTCGGCCGCGATTTGCGCGACTGGCTGGGCCTGGACGACCCGGTTATCGAGGTGGAGCTCACCCCCAATCGCGCTGATTGCCTGAGTATGCTCGGTGTGGCGCGTGAAGTGGGTGTGCTGACCGGGCAGACCGTCGCGGCACCGGCTGTGGAGCCTGTGGCTGCACAGATCGAGCAGACACAAGAGATCCAGCTGAGTGAACCGGCGGCTTGTCCGCGCTACTGCGGGCGCGTCATTCGCGGGGTCGACACCCGTGCCCCAACGCCGATGTGGATGCGTGAACGGCTCCGGCGTGCCGGCGTGCGTCCGCTGGGCATTGCAGTGGATATCACCAACTATCTGATGCTTGAGCTCGGGCAGCCGATGCATGCCTTTGATCTTGCCAAGCTCAACGGCCGGATTGATGTGCGGTTTGCGCGTGATGGTGAAAGTCTTGCCTTGCTCAATGGCGAGACGGTGGAGTTGTCCGGCAATACCCTGGTGATCGCCGATGATAATGGCCCGGTTGCCATGGCCGGCGTCATGGGCGGCGATGCCACCGCGGTGGGAGAAGACACCCAGGATGTATTTCTCGAGGCGGCGTTCTTTGCGCCGTCCGCGATTGCCGGACGGGCGCGGCAATATGGACTGCACACGGACTCGAGCCATCGTTTTGAGCGGGGCGTCGACCCGGAACAAAGCCTTGTTGCCATCGAGCGGGCAACGGCATTGCTCATTGAGCTCGCCGGCGGGCAGCCCGGGCCGGTGAATGCGGTCACTGAGGCCGGCTGTATGCCAAAGAGGGATCCGGTGGTCGTTCGTCCCGGTCGGGTGAATGCGCTGCTGGGTACCGAGATTCCCGAAGCCAGGATGCAGAAGACACTTTCAGAGCTTGGTATGCAGGTTGAGCCTTCCGAGCATGGCTGGCAGGTGACCCCGCCGAGCTGGCGGTTTGATATCACCCGAGAAGTGGATCTGATTGAAGAGATCGCCCGCATTTATGGCTACGACCAATTGCCGGTGCGGCGCACCGCCTCGCCCGCGGCCATTCCATCGCGTCCGGAATCCCGCGTGTTGCTCGCACGGTTGCGCAGTCTGCTCGTCGACCGGGGTTATCAGGAGGCGATCAGCTACAGCTTTGTCTCCGAAGAGCTACAGAAACTGCTCGATCCAGAACAAAAACCGCTGGCGCTCGCCAATCCGATCTCCTCGGATCTCGGTGTGATGCGGACTTCGCTTTGGCCCGGTCTGGTCCGCGCCCTGCAGCACAACCGTAACCGTCAGATGGGCCGCGTGCGCTTGTTTGAGACGGGGCTGCGCTTTCGAGGCGAGCTGTCCGATCTGGCGCAGACGCCGGTGATCGCGGGCATTGCAGCAGGCCCTGTGGTCGAACAGCACTGGGATGAAGCCGATCGCGCTGTCGATTTCTTTGATATCAAGGGGGATCTGGAGGCACTGCTCGCACTGGCCGGTCAGCAGGATGCCTGCCGGTTTGTCGCCGCTCCCCACCCGGCACTGCATCCGGGGCAGAGTGCTGAGCTATTCCTTGGTTCAGACTCCGTCGGTTGGTTGGGGGCGCTGCATCCCGCCGTCACTGCCGCACTTGATCTTGATGGCCCGGTCTATGTCTTTGAGATTCTGCAGTCGGTGTTTGAGGAAAAACCGGTCCCGGCGTTCGCGGCCATTTCGCGCTATCCGGCGATTCGTCGTGACCTTGCGGTGGTCGTCGATGAATCGGTAACAGCCCAGGCGCTTGAGGATTGCATCAGAGCCTCTGGCGGAGAGCATCTGAAAACCGTGAACCTGTTCGATGTCTATCGCGGCAAAGGTGTCAGTGAAGGGTGTAAAAGTCTCGCCATAGGATTGATTCTTCAGGATTATTCCCGCACTCTTACGGACGAAGAAGTTGACGCGACGGTGCAGCGGATTGTCGCTGCGTTAAGCGAGCAACTGGGGGCAGGGCTCAGGGAGTGAACAGACAATGGCATTGACGAAAGCGGACATGGCTGAGCGTCTGTTCGAAGAGGTCGGCCTCAACAAGCGTGAAGCCAAAGAGCTGGTCGAGAGCTTTTTCGAAGAAATTCGGGGTGCGCTTGAGCAGGGTACTGCCGTGAAGCTCTCCGGGTTTGGCAACTTTGATATTCGCGATAAAAACGAGCGTCCCGGGCGTAACCCGAAAACCGGCGAAGAGATTCCGATCTCAGCGCGGCGGGTGGTGACTTTCCGGCCGGGGCAGAAGCTCAAAGCACGGGTAGAGGCATATGCTGGACGCGAGCAGTAACGACGAGCTGCCACCGATTCCGGCAAAGCGATATTTCACCATCGGTGAAGTCAGCGATCTTTGTGGTGTGAAACCGCATGTCCTGCGGTACTGGGAGCAGGAGTTCCCGCAGCTCAACCCGGTCAAGCGCCGGGGTAACCGTCGCTACTATCGCCGACAGGACGTCATTCTGATCCGCCAGATCCGGGCGCTTCTCTATCATCAGGGCTTTACCATTGGCGGTGCCCGTCAGCAGCTAACGGGTGAAGGCGCCAAGGACGATGCCAATCAGCGCCAGCAGATTATCCGCCAGCTACGCGGCGAGCTTGAAGAGGTGCTGGCCGCCCTGAAGCGCTGAGCAGCGTTGGCGTTTGTTCCTCGCTGATGTATCCTTTTGGCCTTGATTTCGGGGTGTAGCGCAGCCTGGTAGCGCACCTGCATGGGGTGCAGGTGGTCGGAGGTTCGAATCCTCTCACCCCGAC
>CAJXNJ010000043.1 GCA_913057145.1 uncultured Ectothiorhodospiraceae bacterium | reverse complement strand
CCGGCCTCTTCATGACGGAAAGCGTCAATGAGCTGCTCCAGAGGGAAATGGCGATCAATCACTGGCCTGATGCCGGTGGACTCCATGGCTGCGACCATATTCTGCTGATCGGCTCTTGTACCAACCAGAACGCCCTGGAGGCGCAGCTGCCGGAATAGTGCCGGGCCCATTAAAAAGTCACCTTTCACACCGGTCAGCACACCAATCAGCGAGACATGACCGCCGACGGCCGTCGCCACCATCGACTGCGGAAGTGTCCCCGGCCCGCCAACCTCAACCACATGATCAACACCACGACCATTGGTGAGCTTGCGCACCGTTTTGCCCCATTCGGGGTCGTCCTTGTAGTTAATGACCGCCTCTGCGCCCATTTCCCGCAGTCGCGCCAATTTTTCCTCACTGGAAGACGTGCTGATGACGCGGGCACCAGCGGCAACCGCAAGCTGCAGCGCGAAGATCGAAACACCGCCTGTGCCGAGTGTGAGCACGGTCTGCCCGGGCTTGAGCCCTCCGTTGACGAACAACGATCTCCAGGCGGTCACACCGGCTGTGGTCAGCGTCGCTGCTTCGGCGTGGCTCCAGCCAGCCGGGGCACGGGTGAAGGCCGTAGCCGGTCGAGTCACCCACTCACGCGCATAGCCATCGACGCCATCGCCCGGCGTCGAGCCAAACCCCTCATTCACAGGATCACCGGCGGGCCAATCGAGGAAGAAGGTGCTGACAACCGAATCACCCACAGCAAACTCGCTCACGCCCTCACCCACCGCGGTGACTTCACCCGCGCCGTCTGAGAGCGGGATACGGGATTCATGCTTCGGCGCCATCGGCCCCTTGACCACGCCATAGTCGTGGTAATTGAGCGAGCTGGCATGGAGTCGAACGGTTATTTCACCCGGGGCTGGTGCCGCGGGCTTACCGCTGTCGATCAACTCGATATGGTCAAACCCGCCGCCCGGGGGCAGCTGCATCGTACGATTCTGCATGGCTCGGCTCCGATTCAATCCATCGATGATTCAGTCGCCATGCTGTGGATACGGCGCACTAATTGCAACCGGATGATGAGCGAAAAAACTCCGCGCGCACCTTGGCAAACGCCTCAGCAACACGATCTGAGGGAATCAGACTGACCAGTCGCCGGTCTGTTGGATGACGGGCCTTGCTGATCCAGCCATCGGCGATGAGCTGAGCGAGGTTGTAACGAATGCCGGTGGCCGAGTACGGAAGCACGGCCATCAGCTCCTTCATGGACAAGGGCTGACCGGCGTGATGAGCGGTCGCAACGACCACCAGGATATCCAGCGGTATCAGTGATGGGCCGTTGGGCAGAACAGGCTCCAGCGCCTTGCGCAGCCTTTCCGTAAATTCTGTATCGCTCAGGTTCTCCGGCCGCTCCATGGCATGCTCTCTGTGGTGCTCGTCAAACACCGGAAATTAGCCATTCAGAATGCTGAATCGCAACGAAATTCGAGTACTAAATTAGTAGGTAATGCGCCCGGCCAACCGTGATGGCGTAGACGAAAGAGAAGATAGAGCTAGGGCAGAAGATCGCGCAGAAGCGGATTGGGGAAACGCCGCTCAACGGCGACGGCATAAAAAGTCTCACTCAAAGCAGGCAGCCGATCGGCTTCAATCAACTCACCACGCTCAAGCTCATCGCGCACAACAATCGGTGGAATCACCGCCAGCCCCACCCCCTCGCGGGTAAGCAGGCGCAGCATCGCCATGTCGTCGATCTCCGCGGCGATTTGCGGCTGAATTTCCAGTTGCGCCAGCACACCGTCAATCCCGATGCGAAGAGCACTCGAGCGGGTTGGCAGGACAAGCGGCGCTCTCGCCAGCCGCTCAGCCAGCGAATCGCCCAACTCAACCAATGCTGGGGTGCCGATCAGACTCACGGGCTGCTCATCAATGCGATGCACGCGATAAGGCTGCAGCGCATCAGCCTGTGGCGCCTCATTGGTCAGCACGACATCCAACTGCAAAGCATTTAAAGCGGAAAACAACTCCGCTGCACCACCGGCCCGCAGCACCACTTCGACATCGGGGCGATCGAGCACCGGTTTGAGAAAGGTCAGCTGGAAATTGCGGGACAATGTCGCCAGCGCGCCAACCCGCAGTGCCTGTCGAGCGTGACCGGTCTGCTGCAGCGTTGCGGTGAGCTCATCACCTGCGGCAAAAATCGTATCGGCATAATCGAGCGCTATGCGGCCGGCTTCAGTCAACTGCAGGCTTCGGCCCTGTCGTTCGAACAGCGCCTGCCCCAGACGATCCTCAAGCTGCTTGATCTGCGCAGAGAGCGCCGATTGCGAGACATTCAAACGCTGGGCGGCACGGGTGAGATGCCCCTCATGCGCTACTTCCCGAAAGTAACGCAAATGATGGTAATTCAGTGCCGCCACAGCGCTTTTTCGAACTAGAGCCCGTACTGTTCCCGGGCGTAGTCCCCGAGACCGACAGCATCCAACTTGGCCAACGGCGCGAGGAACGTAACCTGAATCACACCGGGCGCCCGACCAATCTCAATCGCCCCATTGACGGTGGCGCGATTGCGGACCTCGGCAACGGTCATATCCAACAAGGTAGCTGCGCGCTCGAGCCCATTGTCGATGGCGTCGTTCAAGTTCGCCGCGGTACCGATCACTGAAACGGGCGCAGTTGCCTCCAACTCACCCAGACCCCAGCGCTCAGCCAGACGCTCGCCTTTGGCTTTCTCCTCGGCACTGAATGGCTTTGCCAATGGAGGCAGGTCTTCAACCAATGGAAAGAGCACTGGCCCATCAATCGGATAATTTTTGACCACCTCCACTTGCAGTGTAACGCTGCCGGCGACATCCATCGTGTGGCCGGCGATCTCCCCATCGCCCTGACCGGCATGCATATCACCCAGGTACACCCCGCCACCTGCAACCTTGACCGGTGCAATGAGAATGGCGCCTGCACGCACGGCATCAATATCCATATGACCATCAGTCTTATGCTCGGCGAGCTGCTCGGCATCTACTGCATAGTCATGGGGGGCTCCGACGAGGAAAGCGCCGAAATCACCAGCATTATGGCTATCGGGCATGGGCATGGAAGGACAGCTTCCTAGCTGCCCGAGGAACGGCCGCATGCGGATCAGCGTCCTTGGCATGTCTGAGGGCGCATAGTTCAAGATTGAATGCTGATGGCTGCCATCAGGCAGGGCCGCATAATGATCAGCCTCATGACCAATCTGCTCGGCTGCTTTCTTATCCATGGTCACGCCAACACTGCGGGTATCGTCAAAACTAACGGTATAGCCATGCACGATGGAGAAAGGCGTTACTGGATTGCCGCAGGCATCACAACGGACTGAGTCCTGACCAATCCCCTCGA
This sequence comes from uncultured Ectothiorhodospiraceae bacterium, assembly GCA_913057145.1. Classification (GTDB taxonomy): domain Bacteria; phylum Pseudomonadota; class Gammaproteobacteria; order Nitrococcales; family Nitrococcaceae; genus Spiribacter. The sequence continues at coordinate 4,554 of CAJXNJ010000043.1, read as the reverse complement.
CATGCGTCTCCGGCCAGACCATGTCACAGGTCGGACAGCGGGCAGCGACATAGGGGTCGCCCACACAAAAGCCCTCCGGCGAGGAATCGTGTCCGGAGGCGGTTGCGAGCGCCGTTACCGTGATGTCACGAATACGGATGGCCATGCCATCACCCACTTCGGCACCGACAACCTCAACCGGCTTGGTGACTTCATGACCACCTCTGAGGCTCGGGGTGATCATCGGACCCCAGCAGCCCGGGGCGGTATTCGCAATGATCGTGCCGCCATTTTCAATCGGCCCAAGCATCGCTTCATTGGGGTCAAGCACCGAGTTGGTGAATTCATTGACGACAAGACTTCTCAGCGCGGTGCGTTTGGCTTTATCAAGCATGATCATCCTCCGGCGTGAATGGTCATTTGAGTATAACGGCTGAATGATCTCCCGCCAGAGGGGGGATAACATCGGGCCATGAAAGGGTCATAATAATCGTCGATATGCATCAGGAGCCGCGAGCCATGGAACGCCTTTTTGCCCCCTCAAAAATTTTATTGATTGCCCTGCTGGCCATGATGGTCACCGCCTGCGCGTCCGTTAGCGGGAGTGGGCAGTACAACCAGACCTATGATTTCAGCAGCATCGAAAGAACGGCTGTTGTCTCGGTCGAGGGTATCGGCGGTGATGCGGCCCGCGATCAGATCGCGAGCATGTTCAACCAGGCACTGCTCGGACTCGGCTACAGCCCTATCGAGCGCAGCCAGATCAATGCCGTTCTCGAAGAACAGGATTTCTCCCGCTCAGCCGTGACCAGCGCCTCGGGTGCGGCACAGGCAGGTCGCATTCTGAATGTGGATAGCGTTGTTCTGGTTAATCTGCCGGAATTCGGTGACAACATGAGCATGAGCGCGCAGATGATCGATGTCGAAGACGGCACCATTCTCTGGTCGGCATCCGGCAGCGCTCGCACCGGTGCGGACATGACCCGGCGCGCCGGTCAGCTGCTCGGCGCGATCGGTGGCGGGATCATCGGTGCCGAGGTAGGCGGAGACTCCACGGGTGCGGTTGTTGGCGGCGTTGGTGGTGCCGTCGGTGGCGATATTCTTGGCGATCGGCTCTCCAAACAGCGCCAGGAACAAGCAGCCGTGCTCGTTGACCAGCTGACCCAAAGCCTGCCGATGCGTTAACCAAGCCCGTTCTGGACTGCCCAGACGGCCGCCTCAACCCGCGTTCGCAGCTTCATTTTGCGCAGCAGATTACGCACATGAACCTTGGCGGTACCCTCGGTGATATCGAGCTCACGGGCCATCAGCTTATTGCTGAAGCCCCGGGCAAGCAGTGCCAGAATCTCCCGCTCCCGCGCCGTGAGCCGACCGAGGGTGATGTCACTATTGCCCTGATAACGCCGCATGGCGCGACACAGCGTTCTGGTTAATGCCGGGCTGATGACAATTTCCCCGTCAACGACTCTCGATAACGACTCAAGCAGGCGCTCCGGGTCCATATCTTTGAGCAGATAACCACTGGCGCCGAGACTCAGGCTCTCAGCAATATCCTCATCACGCGCGGAGGCGGTGAGAATGATAATCGGGACCGCCACGCCGTGCTCACGCAGTGCACGCAGCGTCTCAATACCTCCCATCTCCGGCATCTCAAGATCCAAAAGAATCAGATCCGGCTGCAGGGAAGTGGCGGCCTCCAGACCCGCCTGCCCGCTTCCCGCTTCCGCGGCCAGCTCAAAGCCGAGCTCCGGCTGCAACGCAAGAAGCTGACCAATCCCCTTGCGCAGCAATGGATGATCATCAATCACTAGCACGCGATGTGTCATGACAGCGGCACCTCCACCTCAACCCTTGTACCCTGCGGCGTACCCGGATGGACATGACACTGCCCACCCATCTGCCATGCCCGCTCGCGCATGATGTCAAGCCCGAAATGCGGGGCAGCACCGCTTTCAACCTGTTGATCGAAACCAATGCCATCATCCTCAACCCAAAGCCGTAAGGATTTGCCGCCCGGCAAGAGATGGACCGTGACATCGACCCGACTGGCCTGCGCGTGTCGAAACACGTTGGAGAGCGCTTCGCGCAGGATGTGAACCAGGTGCACTTTCAGATCAGCATTCAAATCAGGCAGATCTGGATCGCATTCGAACCGTATAGATACTGCTGAGAAGCGGGCAGAGAATTCATCGATGACCGCCTGCAGGGCGGCTGGCAGATGCGGCTGCTCGACCTGCAGTCGGAAGGTCGCCAATAATTGACGCAGATCGCGCTGCGCGTGGGCCACCCCGTCATCCAGATCATCAATCGTGGTACTGAGCGCCTCGGCGCCATTTTCGGTTCGGTTCAATTGCTGCCGCAGCCGCAGAATCTGGATTTTGAGATAGCTCAAGGATTGCGCAACCGAGTCATGCAGCTCTCTGGCGATGATCTGTCTTTCCTGAATCAGCACATTACGCTGCTTCTGCTCCGACTCCCTGGCGAGTGCCTGGTTTTTCCGTCTCAGCGCAACCGTCTTAGCATCCACCTCCGCTTCAAGATTGTCCTGTAAAACAGCAAGCCGCCCCGCCATTTCATTGCAGTGGTGGGAAATCAGCCCGATTTCATTCTGTGGATAGTCGAAAACCCGAGCGGTGAGATCACCTCGCGAGATACGGTTAATTGCCTCCATCAAGCGAGCCAGTGGCTCGGCGAAGTCTCCACGCAGGCGCCTGATCACCCCCAATGCCAGGCCCAGCATCAACACCAATGTAACCGCCTGCATCAAGCGCAGAAGTCGCAGTCGGCGCTCGGCCTGCAGCTGCAATTGCCCGACCATGGCATCAATCTCATCCACCAGCGCATCAATCGGTAGCAGGGATTTCAATCGCTGCTGACCTGCGACAGCCGGTATGGCCGGCTTGAACATATAGTTGAGGCGTTGATGCCAGGCGCGGACGAGACCGAAGTCGAGATGAGTGGATAGCCGATCGTGCCGTTCGATGGCCCGGCGCAGCTCGGGGCGATTCAACGTCTCGCCAAAGCGGCGCACAGCCGACTCCAGATCGGCCTCCGACGACCCAGTGTGGGATATGAGTGCGATTCGATAAGCCTGCATCCGCAGGGAGCCGGCGAGGTTTATCGCGGCGGCATCATCCCGGGCAGACTGAGAGACCAGGATCACACCAACGGTACTCAACGTCGCCAGCAAGACCAGCCCCAGCAATGCCAGGCCCAATTGAGTGCGCAGCGAGCCTGATGCCCGTACGCTCTCAATCACGGCTCATCGCAAGAACCTCTCACGCTCCATGTCACCCTCCCCCTTTCTATCCCTAAAACCAGGGTGTTTAAGCTAAAGATTACCTGACATCAATAAGTTACGCATGTCATTGAGGGCATCTATCAATCACTCAGCTTTGTTGCATTTTTCCTTGAGCCGCTGACAGCCTATGATGACGGCTTGTAACTTCAAACCAGTCGCCAAGCAGGATTCATCGACATGCCGATGTACAGCGCCAAACCCAATGCCCGTCACGACGATATTCCCCGCCTGGGCGTCCTCGTCACCAACCTCGGGACACCCGATGCGCCCACCACACCGGCGCTGCGTCGATATTTGGCCGAGTTCCTGGGCGATCCTCGGGTCGTTGAGATCAACCGACCGCTCTGGTGGCTGTTATTGCACGGCGTCATTCTGCGGACCCGGCCGAAAAAATCGGCAGCGGCTTATCAGGAGGTCTGGGAAGAAGGTGGCTCACCATTGCTGACCATCGGCCGCAAACAGGCTGAAGGCATCAGAGAGCGGCTGGAAAAGCGCTTGCATGGGCCGGTGAGCGTTGAACTCGCCATGCGCTACGGCAACCCGTCAATACGGGATGGGCTGCGCAAATTACGCGAGGAAGGGGCGGAGCGGATCCTGGTACTGCCGCTCTACCCGCATTATTCAGCGACGACCGTTGGCTCGACCTACGATGCCGTCTTCGATGAACTGAAAAAATGGCGGTTTATTCCCGAGCTGCGTTTAATCGGTCAGTACGCAGACGATCCGGATTACATCAAGGCACTCGCGAATACCATTCGCGAGCACTGGGAAGAACACGGCAAGGCCGAGAAGATGCTCTTTTCTTTCCACGGCATGCCACGGCGCTACTTGCTGAACGGTGATTTCTATCATTGTCAGTGTCAGAAGACGGCGCGACTGGTCGCAGAGCACCTGGAGCTGCCCGATGACTATTGGCAGGTGACTTTCCAGTCTCTGTTCGGTAAGGAAGTCTGGCTTCAGCCATACACCGATGAAACGGTGGAAGCACTGGCGAAATCAGGCATGAAAAAGCTCGACGTCATCTGCCCAGGCTTCTCCGCCGACTGCCTTGAGACCCTGGAGGAAATCGAAGGGGAGAACGCCGAGATTTTTGAGGAGCATGGCGGCGAGTCGCTGCGCTACATCCGCGCCCTCAACGACCGGGATGATCATCTCGACATGCTGGCCAATCTGGCGATGGATCATTTGCAGGGCTGGCCGGAAGCGAGCCCGGAGGTCAAACGCAGCCGGCGCGACCCCAAAAAGACCGGGGAACGCGCCAAGGCCATGGGCTG
>CAJXNJ010000042.1 GCA_913057145.1 uncultured Ectothiorhodospiraceae bacterium | reverse complement strand
GACCTGTGTGTTGCTCCAACAGGCGAAGCGGTACTACTTTGAGCCGTCATCTAATCGGGATAAGCCGCAAGTCACACCGAGGGAATGGATTCATACGGGGCATCGATAGCGACGCGCTTTAGCAGAAGCTTAGCCAGGATGATGAGGTGGACTTGGCGTGATCAGTCGTCGCAGCAGGGCTGTCTTCGAACGGAAACGCAGTCATTGGTAATCATGACCTCGATTGGCGAGTCCGTGAAGGTGAGGTCGTTCAGTGCTTCTATCAGTTCATGAAACATCTGGGCTCTATATTCGTCATCTGCCAGGCTTGATAGGCGAATGCTGTAGTCACTTGAGTATCAAATCTTATTGGCGCCTCGGGCTGGGCGTGGCTATCTGCGCCGACTTCTTCGATGTTTAGCATTAGTGAGAGGCTCCTCTTTTGGTTTGTCTATGGGTCGGGGTGTCGGTTCGCTTGAAGTGGCATTCCAGTAGGTCCTGAACGTTTTCATGTGCTCTTACTCCAGCGGGTTATAGTCGAAGGGATTTCGAAGAGATGAGAGCCATCCGCGATTCCCAGATCGTTTAGCTGGAGGTGGCTCGGGTAGTTGATCCTGTGTGCTCTCATGATCTGATTCACAGAAGTCGTGTATCAGAGAGTTCAATAATGCCGTTCTCGTAATGCCTCGACGGCGGGCTGAACGGCTTAATAACTGCTCAAGGGTAATCGGGATTCGGAAGTTAATCAGTTTCTTGTCGATGTCGTAGCCCAACCTCATTGCGTATTTCACATCTATTTATACCTGTAAGGTTCCCAAGTCAGTGATGTGAGTGATACGCCAGATGCTAATGATTATCAGGAGGACAGCGGTTTCCGACCCGATCTGTCGCATAAGTATGAGTGTTTATGTTGCCAGGATGCTATTAAGCCATGGTTCTGGCTGGACTGGGGATAGGTCTGCTGTCCGAGTGCTGTACTTTTAAGAAAAAGTAGTCTCGCTCAACTGTGATCTGAAGATTGTTCATTCGTGACTGCCTCTTCTTGCTCTTATCAAGCGTCACCCAGACTAGCTTCCCGTAGTATCGTTGCCCCGTGGGAGTAGTGATGTCTCGTGAGTTCAGATGGTCTGCAATCTGCCGAGTGTTCAAACCTTTAGCCTGCAACTCATGCATGATATTGAGGCGGTACAGTTGCTTGTCGCTAAGGGTGTCTAAGGATAGGGCGCCGGTGCGAGCTATGATGTTGAACCCATAATCAACATCCGACCGTTTTATATAGCTAAATTTATTCCAACACGGTCGAATAACCGAAAATCTGAGGATTTTTCTTGCCGCGGGCACTGTCCGAGCGGGTAGACACCCTGGTCACCGCACGGAGGCGCCGGCTTGTCAGCAGCCCCGCAACAGCAGACCGATGGCCATATTCTTGCCGTCCACGGCAGCGTCGTGGACGCACGATTCAGCGGGCGGCTGCCTGAGCGGCTGGAGGCGCTGACGGCCGGGCCCGACGGGGCCATCATCCTTGAGGTGCAGCTGCATTTAAGTGCTCGGGACGTGCGCTGCATCGCCCTCACCGGCACCCGGGGGCTGGCGCGTGGGGATCGGGTCGAGGCCACCGGCGAGGGCCTTAAAACACCGGTCGGGCCGCTGCTGCTCGGCCGCATGCTCAATGGCCTCGGGCAGGTCGTGGATGAGGGTGAGTCGCTCGGCGCTGCGCCGGTCTGGCCCATTCATCGTGCGCCTCTAGCGCTCGAATCCCGCGTCACCGCCACGGAAATTTTCACCACCGGCATTAAAGCCATTGATCTGCTGGCGCCGCTGGAGATGGGCGCCAAGGCGGGGCTCTTTGGGGGTGCCGGGGTCGGCAAGACCGTGCTCATTACCGAACTGATCAACAACACGGTGCGTGAATATGAAGGCGTGAGCCTTTTCTGCGGTATCGGTGAGCGCAGCCGTGAGGCTGAGGAGCTGTATCGCGAAATGCGTGATGCCGGCGTACTCGATCAGACCGTGATGTTTTTCGGTCAGATGAATGAGCCTCCGGGAGCGCGTTTTCGCGTGGGCCATGCGGCACTCTCCGCGGCGGAATATTTCCGCGACGAGGAGCAGCGCAATGTGCTGCTGTTAATCGATAATATTTTCCGCTTTGTACAATCCGGCATGGAGGTCTCCGGGCTGATGGGCCGGATTCCCTCGCGGGTCGGTTATCAGCCAACGCTTGCCACCGAGCTCGCCGAGCTCGAAGAGCGTATCGCCAGCTCGCAGACGGCCTCCATTACCTCGGTGCAGGCGGTGTATGTGCCGGCCGATGACATGACTGATCCTTCGGCAACGCATACCTTCTCGCATCTCTCCGCCTCGGTTGTTCTATCGCGCAATCGCGCAAGCCAGGGCCTTTATCCCGCGGTGGATCCGCTCGCCTCGGATTCAAAAATGCTCTCCCCGGAGGTGGTGGGCGAGCGGCACTACCGTGTCGCCCGGGCCGTGCGGCGGACATTGTCCGAGTACGAAGACCTCAAGGACATTATCGCCATGCTCGGCCTCGAGGAGCTTTCGGCCGCCGATCGCGCCACGGTCTCTCAGGCCCGCCGGCTGGAGCGGTTTCTGACCCAGCCGTTTTTCACTACCGAGCAGTTCACCGGCATTGAGGGTCGGCTGGTCAGTCTGGAGGAGACGCTCGATGGCTGTGAGCGCATTCTCAATGATGAGTTCCGCGACCACGCCGAGCGGGCGCTCTACATGATCGGCTCGGTGGAGGAGGTGGAAGCGGCATGACCGAGACCATGCTGCAGTTCCGTTTGATCCAGCCCACCGGGGTGTTGCTGGATGTCCCCGCCCGACGGGTGGTTGCAGAGTCCCTGGAGGGGAGTTTTGCGGTGCTGCCGCGGCATATCGACGGGGTGGCCGCGCTCGCTGTTGGCATTCTGCAGATTGATTGTCCCGACTCGGGCGAGGCCGGTGAAGACAGTGAGGGGAGGCTGCGCTACGCCGCGGTTGATGGTGGACTGCTGGTGAAATGTGCCGGTGAGGTCACGGTCTCCACCGCGCAGGCCAGTGTGGGTGAGTCGCTTGAGGCCATGGCCGATGTGGTGGCCGAGCAGTTTCGTGCCCGCGATGAGCAGGAGCGGCTCACGCGCAGCGCCCTTGCCCGGCTCGAGGCCGGTGCTTTGCGGGAGCTCCAGCAAATGGAGCGGGGCCTGACATGACCCGACGCAAAGAGGAAGAAGAGCGTGAGCGTCAGGAGCACGAACTCACCGAGCAGATTGCCCGCAAGGCCAAACGCCGGCTGGATGCGCGGCGACATGATGCCTCGGCGGTTTGGTTCTGGCTTGGCATGTTCGGGCTGGTCGGCTGGTCGGTGGCCGTACCCACGGTGATTGGCACGGCGATCGGTGTCTGGATTGATCAGCGCATCCCGGGTGATCCCTCCTGGACGCTGACGCTGATGATTGTCGGGGTGGCCGTCGGCATTGTCGTTGCCTGGCGCTGGGTGCGTGAGGAGAGTGGCCATGGCCGCTGAAATCGGATTATCGGCGCTTGGCCTGCTCATTGGCGGGTTGATGAGCCTGGTCTATTTGCGCTGGCTTGCCTTTGACATCGGCAGACTGCAGCAGGCCGCAAGACCCGGTCAGCGCCTTCTCATCGGGTTTCTTGCCCGCATGCTGGCGGTGCTCGGCAGCCTTTATGCGCTGCTCGCACTCCTCGGCGTTGCCGCCGCGCTCGCGGCCCTCGCGGGTTTCATGCTGGGGCGGTGGATTTTCGTGCGCCGTATGTGCCCGGAGGTCTCGTTATGACGATCAGTCCGGATGCCGTGGTTGTTTTCACGATTGCCGGCTGGCCGGTGAATGCCACGATCGTGGTCACCTGGGTATTGATGGCGGTGCTCACCCTCGGGTCCTGGCTGATTACCCGGCGGCTGTCGAGTAGCGAAGATTTCTCGCGCTGGCAGAATCTGCTCGAAGTCCTGGTCTCGGGGCTGCGTGACCAGATTGAAGCGGTCAGCCGTCAGGCGCCGGGTCCGTATCTGCCTTTCGTTGGCACCCTGTTCATTTTTATTCTGAGCGCCAATCTGCTGCATTTGATCCCCGGGGTGATTCCGCCGACCGGCTCGCTATCAACCACCGCGGCACTCGCGCTCTGTGTGTTTATTGCGGTGCCGGTTTTCGGCATCGCCCGTGAAGGCCTCAGCGGGTATCTGCGTCAGTACATCCGCCCGACGCCCTTAATGCTGCCTTTCAACCTCATCGGTGAGCTCTCGCGCACCATCGCGCTTGCCGTGCGCCTCTACGGCAACATCATGAGCGGCACGGTGATCGTCGGCATTCTCTTGAGCCTGGCGCCGTTTCTCTTCCCCGTGCTCATGCAGCTGCTCGGGCTGATAACCGGCGTTATTCAGGCCTATATCTTTGCCATTCTCGCCATGGTTTACATCGCATCGGCCAGCGCTGCCCATGGCCGGACCCAATCGGAGGACAAAGCGAATGGATAGCTCTGCACTGGTCGCCCTGATCTCGATTTTCACGGCGGGTTTGACCATCGCCATTGGCGCCATTGGCCCCGCGCTCGGTGAGGGCCGTGCCGTGGCCCAGGCCCTCTCTGCCATCGCTCAGCAGCCGGATGAGGCCGGCACCATCACCCGGACGCTCTTTGTGGGTCTGGCGATGATCGAGTCGACAGCCATCTACTGCTTTGTGGTCGCCATGATTCTGATCTTTGCCAATCCGTTCTGGAATCAGCTGGCAGCGGCCGGAGGCTGATATGAACATCGACTGGCTGACGGTCGCAGCGCAGGTCGTCAACTTTCTGATTCTGGTCTATCTGCTCAAGCGCTTTCTCTACAAGCCGGTGATTGCGGCCATGGATCGGCGTGAAGCGCGTATTCGTGATCGCCTGGAGAAGGCACGTGAGCGCGAGCAAGAGGCAGAGTCCAGGGCCGAGTCCTATGAGTCGGCGCAGGCCGAGCTGGAGGCCGAGCGTGAGCAGGCACTGGAGGATGCGCGCGAGCAGGCCGAGGCGCTGCGTGAGCGATTGATGGATGAGGCCCGAGAAGCGGTTGCCAATCGACGGGCGAAGTGGCGTGAGTCGCTCGCCACCGAGCAGTCGCGCATGGCCCGGGACATCCAGACCCGGTCGGCCGAGGCCGTGGTGGAGATTGCGCGTCGGGCGGTGAGTGATCTCGCCGGGTATCAGCTCGAGGCTGCCGTTTTCGAGCGCTTCCTCGAAGCCCTGGAGCAGGCCGATGAGAACACCTGGCAGACGCTCGCCCGCGCGGAGGGCCCCTTGCGATTGCGCAGCAGCTTCAGTCTGGATGAGACACAGCGCTCGCAATTCGAGCAGTGGCTTGACGAGCGGCTCGATCATCCGCCGGGCGTTGACTATGAGCTCGATGAGGAGTTGCTGTGTGGCCTCGCGCTGGAGGGCAATGGACAGCGGTTGAGCTGGTCGATGGGCCGTTTCCTCGATGCGCTGGATGAACAGATGCTGCAGCGCCTGGAATCGGTGGCCTGATGGCAGCACTCAAGGAATTGCCGGATCGATTGCAGGGCCTGGTGGCCGATGCCCTGGCCGAGGTGGAGCCCGGTCTGCATCAGTCCGATGTCGGCCGCGTGGAGTCGGTTGGTAGTGGCGTGGCTCGGGTCAGTGGGCTTTCGCGCCTCGGGGCCGAGACGCTGGTTGAATTCTCCTCCGGTGCGCTCGGCCTTGCCCTTGATCTGGATGAGGAGACGATCGGGGTGGCGCTGCTGGGGGATGAGGCAGCGCTTGCAGCCGGAGATGAGGTACGGGCCCTGCATCGGCTGGCGGATACGCCGGTGGGCGAGGCACTGCTTGGCCGGGTGTTTGATGCCATTGGTTCCGTGCGGGATGCCGCCGGGCCCTTGCAGGCCGAGACACGCTGGCCGATCGAGCGCCCGGCGCCATCGATTATGGCGCGCTCTCCGGTGCAAAGGCCGCTTCAGACCGGATTGAAATCCGTCGATGCGCTGGTGCCGATCGGCCGCGGTCAGCGTGAGCTGATCGTTGGTGACCGGCAGACCGGTAAAACCGCCATTGCGGTTGCCACACTGATCAATCAGGCGGATACCGATGTGGTGGGGATTTATTGCGCCATCGGTCAGCGCGGCACGGCGGTTGCCCGCGTCATTGAGGATCTGCGCGCGGCCGGGGTGCTGGAGAAAACCGCGGTGATGGTGGCAGCTGGCGAAGACCCGCCCGGTCTGCAGTTCATCACCCCCTATGCGGCGATGAGCCTGGCGGAGTATTTCCGTGACCAGGGCCGGGATGTGGTGCTGGTGCTGGATGACCTCACCCGCCATGCCCGATCCTACCGGGAGCTCTCGCTGCTTCTGCGCCGTCCCCCCGGGCGTGAGGCCTATCCGGGAGACATCTTCTTTATCCACTCAAGGCTTCTTGAGCGTGCCACCTGTCTGCGCTCGGATGAGGGCGGTGGTTCGGTCACCGCGTTGCCTATCGTCGAGACCCAGGCCGAAGACATCTCGGCCTATATCCCCACCAATCTGATCTCCATTACCGATGGCCAGATCTATCTCTCCCCGGCCCTGTTCCGCAAGGGCGTGATGCCGGCGGTGGATGTCGGCCGCTCGGTATCGCGGGTGGGGGGCAAGACGCAGCTGCCGGCGTATCGGCGGGTGGCCGGCGATCTGCGACTGGCATACTCGCAGTTCGAGGAGCTGGAGACCTTCTCCCGCTTTGCCACCCGGCTTGATGAGGAAACCCGGCGGACCATCACCCGGGGCCGGCGTGTGCGCGAAATCCTCAAACAGGGGCGGCTTGAGACCCTGAGCGTGGCCGAGCAGATCATTGCCCTGCAGGCGGCCAACCAGGGTCTATTCGATGACATCACCGCGCAGCAGACCCTGGATTTAGCGCAGCACCTGCGCCGTCATGCCCCTGCTCAGCTTGAGGACATGCCACAGCGCATGATGGCCGGTGAGACTCTCGATGAGCAGGACTGGGAGTCGCTGAATCGTGTTCTCGCACAATTGGCCAAAGAGTGGCGGGGTGATTGATGGAAACCCGTGAGGCCCTGCGTCACCAGCTCGATGCGCTCGCCGATCTGCAGGCCATCGTGCGCACCATGAAGGCTCTGTCTGCCTCCACCATTCGCGAATATGAAAAGGCGGTTGCTGCGCTTGCGGACTATGAGCGCAATGTCGAACATGGTTTTGCCGCGGCGCTCGAGGGCTATTCCCAGGCTTCGCTTGCCGGGGCGCTGGCGCCGGGGCAGCAGACCCGGAGCCGTCTGGTGGTCATTTTCGGCAGCGACCACGGACTCTGCGGGCGATTTAACGAACAGATCGCCGATCATCTGCTCGAGCATTGGCAGACCCGGGACAGGGAAGACGAGCCGCCTCGGGTGCTCGCGGTCGGCCTGCGGCTGGAGGCAACCCTGGCGGCCCGCGATATTATCCCTGATGCCGTTCTCGAGCTGCCTGCCACCTCGGCCGAAATCGTCGGCAGTGTGCAGGTGATTCTGCAGCGCATTGACCGCTGGCAGCAGGCTGGGGACTTCCGCGAAATCACCGTCCTCCATCACCAGGCGAGCGATCATCAGGCCAGCAGGCCGCGGGCGCATCGATTATTACCGCTGCCGCTCGCGCGGCTGCATCGGCTGCGCGCCTCCGACTGGCCGAGCCGGCGGCTGCCGCAGCGCTTTTTAACCGGAGAAGGCGTGCTCTCGGCGCTGATACGTGAGTATCTGCTGGTCGGGCTTTTTCGCGCCTGCGCCGCCTCGCAGGCGAGTGAGCATGCCAGCCGCCTTGCTGCCATGCAGCGGGCCGAATCCAATCTCAGTGAGCATATGGAATCGGTCACTGCGGCCTATCGGCGCCGGCGTCAGGACGCCATTACCAGTGAACTGCTCGATGTCGTCTCGGGGTTCGAGGCGGTAGCCGATACATAAGCCTGCCGGGGCAATGATTACGCTAGAATTCACGGCGTGAATCATTCTGTCCAAACCCTCTGTGGCCTGGCGCTCGCCACGTCGCTTGTCATGAGCATTATTGCCACCCTCACCGGCTGGGTGCCGTTGCTCTATGCCGGCATCCCGGCCTGGGTTGCAGGACTG
>CAJXNJ010000041.1 GCA_913057145.1 uncultured Ectothiorhodospiraceae bacterium | reverse complement strand
AGATCCAGCATCTTCTCCCGTTCTTCGCGTGAGGGCTCGAAATCGCCGCTCGGGTAATGCGCATAGATGGCATCCACCGCCGCTTGTGGGTCATCGAGAATGGTGAATAACGATAAATCCTCGGCATTGGCGTAGCCGGATGCCACCATCTGCTGCTCCAGCCACTGCGCCAGTCCACGCCAGAAATCACTGCCCATGAGGATTACCGGAATGCGCCGGGATTTACCGGTCTGAATCAGGGTCAGGATCTCGGCGAGCTCATCCAGCGTGCCCAGCCCGCCGGGGAAAACCACATAGGCACAGGCGTATTTCACAAACATCACCTTGCGGGCAAAGAAATGCCGGAACTGCAGTGAGACCTCCTGGTAGGCATTGGGGATCTGTTCGCGCGGCAGTTCGATATTAAGCCCGATGCTCTCGCCGCTGCCTGCCCGGGCGCCGTCATTGGCCGCCGCCATAATGCCCGGCCCGCCGCCACTGATTACCGAGAAGCCTTTCTCGGAGAGCAGGCTTGCCGTGGTCTTGGCCTCGGCATACCAGGGCTCTTCCGGGCCGATGCGCGAGGAGCCAAAAAAGCTCACCGCAGGGCCGATGGGCGAGAGCCGCTCAAAGCCTTCCACAAACTCGGCCATGATCTGGAAGATGCGCCATGACTCGCGGGTCATCAGCACAGCATCTTCGCCGGGGTGCAGGGAGGAGTTCTTGCTCATGCGATATGTCCATGTCCGTGTCGTTGCCGTTCATTCTGGCACGACTGGCTGTCACCGCCTCACCCCCGGCAGGTATCATCAACGGCATTGCTTACAAGGAAACCGTCATGACCGATCCTGACAAACAGCTGCTGCTCGTCGATGGCTCCTCCTATCTTTATCGTGCCTATCACGCGCTGCCGCCGCTCACGAGCCCCAGCGGCGAGCCGACCGGTGCCATTTATGGCGTGATCAGCATGCTGCGCCGGCTCATCCAGGACTATCAGCCGGTGCATATGGGTGTGGTGTTCGATGCGCCGGGCAAGACCTTCCGGGATGATCTTTTCGCCGAGTACAAGGCCAACCGCCCGCCCATGCCGGATGACCTGCGCGCCCAGATCAAGCCGCTCAAGCAGGTGGTCGAGGCCATGGGCCTGCCGTTGATCGAAATCCAGGGGGTGGAGGCCGATGATGTCATCGGCACCCTTGCCGTTCGCGGCCGCGATGCGGGGCTGACGCTGTTGATCTCCACCGGTGACAAGGATATGGCGCAGCTCGTCAACGGTGAGGTGACCCTGCTCAACACCATGTCCAATACGGTGCTTGATCGCGAGGGGGTGATCGAGAAATTCGGTATCCCGCCGGAGTGCATCATTGATTATCTGGCCCTGGTGGGCGATAGCGTCGATAACATCCCCGGCGTGCCCAAGGTCGGGCCGAAAACCGCGGTGAAATGGCTCAACCAATACGGCTCGATTGACGGGATTCGTGAGCATGCCGATGAGATTGGCGGCAAGGTGGGCGAGAACCTGCGCGGCCATCTTGATGAACTGGCGCTCTCGCAGCAGCTTGCCACCATTCACTGCGATGTCGAGTTGCCGATCAAACCGCTGGATATCCGCATCAGCGACCCGGACCGCGATCAATTAATCGGGCTTTTCAAGTCTTTGGGTTTCAATACCTGGCTGCGCGAGCTCGATGGCGATGACCCGAGCGACCCGCCGGGTGAAGCGGCCGTTGGCCGGCACAATGCCGACTGCCCGGATGCCGATTATGTCTGCATCCAGGACAGCGACACGCTTGATGAATGGCTGAAGCGCCTGCAGGCGGCGGATCTTTTTGCTTTTGATCTCGAGACCGACAGTCTGGATTACATGAAAGCGCGCATTGTCGGGGTGTCATTTGCCGTTCAATCCGGCGAGGCGGCCTATGTGCCGCTGGCGCATACCGGCCCGGATCAGCCTGATCAGCTCGACCGCGACGACACGCTCGAGCGCCTGCGAGCGCTGCTCGAGGATGCGGATCAGCACAAGGTCGGGCAGAACCTGAAGTACGACATGAGCGTGCTTGCCAACCATGGCATCACCCTGCGCGGTGTGGTGCACGACACCATGCTGGAGTCCTATTGTCTTGATGCCACCGCATCAAGGCATGACATGAGCTCGCTGGCGGCCAAATATCTCAACTACGAGCCCATTCCTTATGAGCAGGTGGCCGGCAAAGGCGCCAAGCAGATCAGCTTTGATCAGGTCGCGCTGGAAGAAGCCGTGGACTACGCCGCGGAAGACGCCGATGTCACCTGGCGGCTGCACGAGGCGATCTGGCCGCAACTCAAAGACCTCGACGGCCCGCGCTCGGTGTACGAGCAGATTGAAATTCCGCTGCTGCCCGTCCTCTCGCGCATGGAGCGCACGGGCGTTCGAGTGGATGCGGATCTGCTGCGCCAGCAGAGCCAGGAGCTTGCCGAGACCATGCAGCAGCTCGAGGCCAAGGCGCATGAAAGTGCCGGTGGCGCATTCAACCTGGGCTCGCCCAAGCAGATCCAGGAAATCCTCTACGAGCGCCAGGGCCTGCCGGTGCTCTCAAAAACCCCCAAAGGCGCGCCGTCCACGGCCGAGTCCGTGCTCGAAGAGCTTGCCGCTCAGGGCCATGAGTTACCACAGCTCATCCTCGACTACCGCAGTGTCTCCAAGCTGCGCTCCACCTATACCGAGAAGCTCCCGACACTGATCCACCCGGCAACCGGTCGGGTGCATACCTCCTATCATCAGGCTGTTGCCGCCACCGGCAGACTCTCTTCATCGGACCCCAACCTGCAGAACATCCCGGTGCGCAGTCCGGAGGGCCGGCGTATTCGTCGTGCCTTTATCCCGGCCGATGGCCATGTCCTGCTGGCGGCCGATTATTCCCAGGTGGAGCTTCGCATCATGGCGCATCTCTCAGGGGATGAGGGGCTGAAGAAAGCCTTCGCGGCCGGTGAAGATATTCATGCCGCCACGGCCGCCGAGGTCTTCGGCGGCAGGCCTGCCGAGGTGACGGCCGATCAGCGGCGTGCCGCCAAGGCGATTAATTTTGGCCTGATTTATGGCATGTCGGCCTGGGGGCTTGCCCGTCAGCTGGGTATTGAGCGCGGTGAGGCCCAGGACTATGTCGATCGTTATTTCGAGCGCTACCCCGGCGTGCGGGAATTCATGGACAACACGCGCAGCAGTGCCCGGGACAAAGGCTATGTGGAGACGGTCTTCGGCCGCCGGCTTTACCTGCCGGAGATCAACAGCCGCAACAATCAGCGCCGGCAGTACGCCGAGCGCACCGCGATTAACGCCCCCATGCAGGGGACAGCGGCCGATATCATCAAACGCGCCATGATTGCCGTGGATGACTGGATCCGGCGGGATGCACCGGAGACCGCACTGGTCATGCAGGTGCATGACGAACTGGTCCTGGAGGTCCCGGCCGGCAGCGAGGAGAAAATGGCTGAGAAAATCCGCGGTTTCATGGCTGATGCCGCCGAGCTCGATGTGCCGCTCGAGGTGGAAATCGGCGTGGGTGAAAATTGGGAGACGGCACACTGAACTTCGCCGTATCGGGTGCTGTCATAGCAGTTGCGCCAGTGCCCGGCGCGGCCCGCTTCTCCCTCCCTTATTAGCGGGCCAGGGGGAGTCGGTTTTGCCCCCAAGACCGGCTCCCGCGGTCCCCGAAGTCCACACCCCATGGGCTTCGGGGTTTTTTTATGCCGCAAGCCAGCGATCGAGCTGGGCCCGCGCTTCATCCACACCGATGCGACTCTGTGCCGAGAAAAGCTGCACGCTGACACCGCTGCAGAGCTTCAGGGCTTTGGGACGGACGGACTGCAGCGTATTCCCGGCCGGCCCGCGTTTGAGCTTATCGGCCTTGCTGAGCAGGATATGCGCCGGCAGTTCGGCGGCGGCACACCAGCGCAGCATCTGCTCATCGAGCGGGCCGAGCGGATGGCGGATATCCATAATCAGAACAAGTCCGCGCAGGCTCTTGCGGGTCTCCAGATAGCGCGGCAGGGCCTGTTGCCAGTGGGCCCGCATTGCAGGCGGTGCCTTGGCATAGCCGTAACCGGGCAGGTCGATCAGACGCTGTTGAGCTTCAACATCACCGACCGGGAAGACATTAATCTGCTGGGTCCGGCCTGGCGTCTTGCTCACGCGGGCGAGCTGCTTTTGATCGGTAATGGCATTCAGTGCGCTTGATTTGCCCGCATTGGAGCGTCCGGCAAAGGCCACTTCATGGCCGAGGTCCTCCGGGAGGGTCTCCGGGTCGGGGGCTGAGAGGAGGAAATTTGTCTGACGGTAGTCAAGAGACATGCTTTCTAGACCCCTTTTAAATTGACCGCTCACGGGCGCATTGGTATAAATCTGGCCGATTGTACCTAAGAGTTCTAATTACCATGATCGCAAAATTGATCCCGGCGCTTGTCGCGCTTCTCGCACTCAGCTCCACGGCCTCGGCGCAGCTTGAGAATGCCGATCCCATGCGTGGCGAAAGCGCTGCCATGGTCTGTGCAGCCTGTCACGGTGCTGATGGCAACAGTGCCATCCCCAATTACCCGAACCTCGCCGGGCAGCATGCCGATTACATCTACGAGCAGCTGCAGTTCTACAAATCGGGTGAGCGGGCCAATGCGATCATGCTGGGTCAGGCAGCCGGTCTCGATGAGCAGACCATGGCGGATCTTGCGGCCTACTACGCCACGCTGGAGTCTGAAATCGGTGAAACCCCCGAAGAACTGCTTGCCACGGGGCGTGCCATTTACATGGGCGGCATTGCCGAGAAGGGCGTGCCGGCCTGCGTGAGCTGTCACGGACCGGGTGGCATGGGCATTCCCAGCACCGGTTATCCGCGCCTGAGTGGCCAGAAGACGCAGTACACCATCGAGCAGCTGCAGCTGTACCGCTCGGGTGAGCGTTCCGGCTACGGTCAGGCCGAGGTCATGAACGATATTGCCAGCAACCTCACCGATGAGGAGATGCAGGCCGTGGCCAACTACGTACGTGGTCTCTACCCGGCGGACGTTGCTGCGCAGTAGTTGCTTGACCGCGCGCAAGAATTAATTTGTCCGTTTGTGGTCAATTGAGTAGCCCGAAAGGGTGACTCCGACTGATCGAGGACAACGACAAGCCCATGGCCCAGAGCGCTGCCACCATCGCTGCCAGTGAAACCCGCCCGCGCGGCAAGCCACGCCGTAGCCTGACGGCGGTCTGGCTGGAGTTTCTCGGGTCGATGAACCTGGCCATCAGCCTGTTGGTGGTGGTCAGCATCGCCTCGATCATCGGCACGGTGCTGCCGCAGAACCAGGCCTATACCGAGTACCTCATTCAGTTCGGCCCGTTCTGGTTTGAGGTCTTCCGCCTGCTCAATCTCTACGATGTCTACTCGGCCTGGTGGTTTCTCGCCATCATGGGCTTTCTGGTGCTCTCCACCGGCGTTTGTGTGAGCCGGCATATCCCGGGAGTCTGGCGCGAGATCACCCGGTATCGCACCCATGTGCGTGAGAAATCCCTCACTGCGCTCTCCAATCACCAGCGCTGGCAGTCCGGCTATGACAGCGAGACCACCGAGTCTGTTGCCATGGCGGCGATGCAGGGTTTTGGTTTTCGCACCCGGGCCGAGCGCCGGGGAGATGTCACGATTATCGCCGGCATGAAAGGCGCGGCCACCCGCATGGGCTATGTGCTCACGCATGTTGCCGTTGTGGTGATCGCCCTTGGCGCCCTGGCCGATGGCAACATCAATCTGAAAATCCAGGAGATGACCGGTGATCTGGCCATCGAGACCCGCGACCTGCCGCTCTCGCAGGTGCCGGGTGACAGCTGGCTGCCGGTCGACAGCGGCTCATTCCGTGGCAATGTCACCATTCCGGAAGGCTCCAACAGCGGCGTGGTGTTTCTGCAGCTGCGCGATGGTTACGTCGTCCAGGAGCTGCCGTTTGAAATCTTCGTCGAAGAATTCCGCATTGAGCACTACCCCAACGGGATGCCCAGTGCCTATGAAAGCGATCTGGTCATCCATGACCCCGAGCTCGCCGAGCCCATTCGCCAGACCATTTCGGTCAACCACCCGCTCACCCACCGCGGGCATACCATTTATCAGGCGAGCTTTACCGACGGTGGCACGGGCCTTGAGCTGACCGGGCATTTGCTGGATGGCTCCGGTGCCAGACTGCCAATCGACGCGCGGGTCTTTGAAGATCTGAACCTGCAGCTCGGCGCGGTGAACCGGACGCTCGAGATTGACGACTTCCAGCTTTTCAATGTCGACCGTGACCCGCGTGCCGTCACCCGCACCGGTGCCCGCGATGAGTTCCGCAATGTCGGGCCCTCGTTTAATTACACCATGCGCGATGAGGCCGGACAGGCGCGGGAATTCCATACCTACATGGCGCCGATCGAAATCGAGGGCCGCTGGTATTACCTGCACGGCATGCGCACGAATGCCGGTGAGCCCTTCCGTTATCTGCACATCCCGGCGGATGACAAAGCCTCCATGGATACCTTCATGGCGTTTCACGCGGCACTGCATGACCGCGAACGGGTGGACGCCGCCGCCCTGCGCGCGGCCGACAGGCTGCTCTCACGCATGGGTGTGGCCAACCCCGAGCTTGGTGAGCGCGTCGCCGGCACCGCGCACGGCATGATCCAGACCCTGTTGCGAGGTGGATTCGGTGAGGTGAATGCCGAGTTGCAGGCCCGCGTGGCCGGCACGTCGCGGGCGGATATGCTGTTGGAGTTTTCCCGGGCGGTGCTGCAGCGGACCATGTTCGAGCTCTATCTCGAACAGCTCGCCGCCGAGCAGGATGTGGCATTGTCGATGGTGGACCCCACGGTCGAGCAGCGCGATTTCTTTGAGGCGATGATGAATGCCGTCTCCGCGGTTGCCGAATACGGCTCGCCGATTATTTTTGAAATCGATCATTTCCAGCATCGCGAGGCCACCGGGCTGCAGATTACCTATGCACCGGGCAAGAATATTGTCTACGCCGGCTCGGCCATGCTGGTGCTGGGGATCTTCCTGCTTTTCTATGTCTCGCAGCGCCGGATCTGGGCGATGATCATGCCGCGTGAGAATGGCGGGACCGAACTGCTCATGGCAGGTGCCAATCAGCGCCGGCCCGAGGAGTTCGAACAGGAATTCAAGACCATTGCCGAGGCGGTGGATCAACAGATGCAACAAGAACGTAAGGATTGAGGAAACCGATCATGGTGGCTTCACGTGAAGAAATGATCCGGGAGATGCGCCAGCCTTCGCTCTGGCAGCGACTCACACTCGCTGACTGGGCCTGGGCGGCCATCATGCTGGTGGCAACCGTCGGCACCTACTACTGGCTCTGGGATGCCATGAATCACTATGAGGTGGTCATCACCTTCTTCACGGCACTCACCATGGTCGGCCTCGGCTGGCATTGGCCGGTCTCGCGCTGGTACATGGCAAGCGTCTG
This sequence comes from uncultured Ectothiorhodospiraceae bacterium, assembly GCA_913057145.1. Classification (GTDB taxonomy): domain Bacteria; phylum Pseudomonadota; class Gammaproteobacteria; order Nitrococcales; family Nitrococcaceae; genus Spiribacter. The sequence goes on along the minus strand of CAJXNJ010000041.1, from coordinate 760 downwards.
CCTGCTCAGTCTCTTTGCCATCACCCGTTATCCGGAGCTGGCCTCGGCCGAGCAGGATTTCTTCCTGAAGTATCTGCTCTCCAGTCAGTCCGCGATCATGTGGATGAGTGCGCTGTTCCCGGCCGCCACACTGGTTTATGGCGCAGCCCTTGTCACCGGCAATGAATTCACCGGTCGGGTGGCTTCGCGAATGACCTGGATTGCTGCCGCGGCAGGCCTCATCGGGCTTCTGGTGCGCTGGCATGAGACGCATCTTTATGAGGGCGGCATCGGTTATATCCCGGTGAGCAACCTCTATGAGGTCTTCGTGCTGTTTGCGGTGATGACCGCGCTGATTTATCTGTACTACGAGGGCGTGCATAAAACCCGCTCCATGGGCTTTTTCGTGCTGCTGATCATCACCGCCTCGGTGGGCTTTCTGCTCTGGTATCACTTCGACCGCGGCGCCTATCAGATCGAGCCGCTGGTCCCGGCACTGAACAGCTATTGGATGAAGATTCATGTGCCGACGAACTTTGTCGGGTATGGCTGCTTTGCCATTGCCGCCATGCTGGGTGTGGCCTATCTGATTCGTGACCGGGTCTCCGATGACAGCCCCTGGGCCAAGCGGCTGCCGACGTTAAAGCAGATCGATGATGTGAGCTACCGGGCCATTGCGCTTGGCTTTGCCTTTTTCACGGTGGCAACGATTCTCGGGGCGCTGTGGGCCGCGGAGGCCTGGGGCGCTTACTGGCAGTGGGACCCGAAAGAAACCTGGGCG
>CAJXNJ010000040.1 GCA_913057145.1 uncultured Ectothiorhodospiraceae bacterium | reverse complement strand
GGACCGTGCCACAGCGGAATCCATCGCCGAGACTCTCTCAGGCATGTACGACGTGGAACCCTGGGCCAGCTACTGGCGCGACAGCAACATGGCGCCGGCCTTCCTGGGTCCCGATGAGTTTGCCGCGTTCCTTGATCGCTCAAACGGCAACATCCAGGCCTTCCTTGAGAGCCTGCAGTAAATATCGGTTTTTGACCTAACCCACCGGCCGGCATCTTCTCCCGATGTCGGCCGGTTCTCGAGGAGCTAAGTAGAAATGAATCGCGCCAACGTTCTCTCAGGCATTGTCTGCCTGGCGTTCGGGCTGCTGTTGGCCTGGCTCGCCAGCCAAGTACCGAATTTCACCATGACCGATCAGCTCGGTGGTCGCTTCTTCCCCATGCTGGTCGCCATTGGCATCATCATCTGCAGCATTGCGCTGATTATCACCGGCCTGATGAATGTGGAAATTGCCGGTGGACAGGTCGGCGGCAAGCACGCTGATGTTCCCGAAGAGGAAGCCGAAGAAAACACGCCTGAAGAGATCATTGCCGAAGAGCCTCCCGTGCTCGGCATGCCTGCCCCCCGGGCCCGGCTGTTTGGATTTATCGCCAGCATGGCGGTCTACACCCTGATTCTAAATTGGGTGGGCTATATCGTGGCCTCGCTCATTGTCTTTACCGCGATGATCGTGATCGCCGGAGAGCGCCGTCCTATTCCGGTGGCCGCTGGCGCGATCTTTATCACCGCGATTCTTTATGCATTGTTTGCTGTGATCTTCGGGATGAATGTGCCTGAAGCCTCACTGTTTTAAGCAAAAGGAAGCCGTTGGCCATGATTGATTTTGTCTCAATCTCAGAAGCCCTGTTCGGTGTCCTGACACCCTACACGCTGTTTTTTATCGCACTGGGCGTTTTGATCGGTATTGTTGCCGGCATCCTGCCCGGAATTAACGGAGCGATCGGCATCAGCCTGATCATTCCATTTACGTTCACGATGGATGTCACACCGGCCATCCTTATGATGCTGGGCCTCTGGGGTGGCCAGAACTTTGGTGGGGGTGTGACCTCAACCCTGGTTCACGCGCCAGGCGCAGCCTCCGGGGCGGCGACGCTCTTTGACGGCTATCCGATGGCACAAAAAGGCCAGGCCGGCAAAGCGCTGGGCATCATTTGTGTGGCATCGGCAATCGGCTGGTTCCTGAGCACGATCATGCTGGCCGTCACCGCCATCCCGCTGGCTGCCTTTGCGCTGAAGTTTAGTGCACCGGAGTATTTTGCGGTGGGCATTTTTGGCCTGAGCATGGTGGCCAGTATGGCGACCAAGAACGTCTTCAAAGGCATTATCTCGACTCTGGTCGGACTGGCTATCGTGACCGTGGGCACCGACCCGTTCAGCGGCACGCCACGCTTTGCCTTCGGCCGCTATGAGCTGATCGGCGGCATTAACTTTCTGGTTGTGATGATCGGTGTCTTTGCTATCGCAGAGGTGCTGGTCCAGGCTCAGAAGCCCAATGTGCAGTCGAAGTTCCAGGCATTCTCACGTGAGCTGCCGAGCTGGAGCGAGATCAAGGCACTGATGCCTGTGATTCTGCGCTCCACGGGTATCGGCATGCTGGTGGGTACAGCACCGGGCGCGGGTGGCTCAATTGCCGCGTTCATCGCCTACAACGAAGCCAAGCGATTCTCCAAAACTCCAGAGAAGTTCGGCACGGGACACAAGGAAGGCGTAGCCGCACCCGAGGCGGCCAACAACGCCACCGAGGGTGGCGCCATGGTGCCCCTGCTTGCCCTGGGCATCCCGGGTTCTGGTGCCGCAGCGGTGATTCTGGCCTCGATGATCATGTTTGGCATTAAACCGGGCCCGCAGATCTTTACCGAGCAACCGGTGATGGTCTACAGCATCTTCTTCGGACTGGCGATCGCCTCGATCATGCTGCTGGTCATGGGCCTTCTGTTGACGCCTTATCTGGCATTGGTAATGCGCATACCCAAGCCGTTTTTGATTACCGGCGTTGCGGGTATTGCGTTTATGGCCGCGATGGCAATCACCGGACTCATGTTTGATGTCCGTCTGGTGCTGTTCTTTGGCGTGCTCGGCTATGTCATGCGCCGGCTCGATTTCCCGGCCGCACCGCTGATTCTGGCCATGGTGCTCGGCTTTATGATCGAGACCTCATTGCGGCGTGCGCTGATTCTCTCCAATGGCGAGTGGTCGATTTTCTTCACCCGCCCGATCTCGGCGATCATTCTTGGCGCCGCTATTCTGAGTGTGCTCTACCCGATCGTTCGGGATGTGCGCAACTCATTGCGAGAGAAAGTGGCTTAGCAGCGAGGGACTCGCCGGAGTCATTACCGGCGATCTTCAGAGAAAGGGCCTTCACAGGCCCTTTTTTTATCGATTAGTCGAATCCAGCCTAGGGTTCTTCGGGGGTTCGAATCTTTCACTGCTTCAGACATAAAAAAGGCCCCAAAAGGGGCCATTTTTATGTCTGGCGGAGAGAGAGGGATTGATTCGGCCCTCATACTTCGGGCCTCACCCTTCGGGCACTTCGCTAACGCTCAGTGTCCTAACTGCCTCCGGCAGTTAGTCGAACCCAACATTTGCTGCTTCGAGGGTTCGAACCCCTCTCTCAGATACAAAAAAGGCCCCTAGCGGGGCCCTTTTAGTATCTGGCGGAGAGAGAGGGATTCGAACCCTCGAAGGGCGTTTAAGCCCTTACTCCCTTAGCAGGGGAGCGCCTTCAGCCACTCGGCCACCTCTCCGAAACAGGCGTGGAGAATACGGCAAACTCGACCTCAGGTAAACCGGGATCGGCTCTGGAAGGCTTAATCCTGTGACTCTTCCACCTCCTCATCGCCCACGCCCTCATCTCCGCGAATGCGGTCGTAAATTTCTTCACGATGCACGGATACATCACGGGGTGCTTTCACTCCGATCCGAACCTGATTGCCTTTTACACCGAGTACCGTGACCGCCACGTCATCGCCAATCATCAGGGTTTCGCCGACCCTGCGCGTCAGAATGAGCATTCCGACATCTCCTCGTTATATTCGAGTGTGTAATAAATAGGACATCGAAAGGACCGTTATAGATCCCTTTCGGTACCCGTCCTGCCTTGTTTTTTGTAGAGCCCCCAATGCAGGACAGCTAATTGTTAACAATTAGTGTAACCCTTAAAACCTCTGCTGTCTGCCGTCTCGCGGACATTTCCTTACAAAAAATGACGTCCTTATGCGCTCTGCCCTTCAACACTCACCGTACGCCCGCTCTCATCGTCGAGATCGAACGCCCGGTGCAAAGCCCGGGTCCCCAATTCCAGGTATTTCTCCTCGACCACCACAGAGATTTTTATCTCTGATGTTGAAATCATCTGGATGTTGATTCCTTCAGCGGCAAGCGCATCAAACATCTTGCTGGCCACGCCCGCATGTGAGCGCATCCCCACCCCCACAAGAGACAGCTTGCCGATACTGGTATCGCCAAAGACCTCGCGGGCGCTGAGCTCTGCTGCCAGTCGCCTGAGCGTCTCCATTGCCCGCTCGTAGTCGCGCTTTTGCACCGTGAAGGTGAAATCGGTCAGGCCATCATTACTGATGTTCTGGACGATCATATCGACTTCGATATTGGCACTGGCGATCGGCCCGAGGATCTGTGCGGCAATACCCGGGGTATCCGGCACGCCAAGCATCGTCAGCTTGGCTTCATCGCGGCTGAAAGCGATGCCTGCGATCAACGGCTCTTCCATACTGCCCTGCTGCATGTCTTCTCCTTCCATCGTAATCAGTGTGCCGGGGCCATCCTCAAATGAAGACAGCACCCGCAGCGGGACTTGATATTTACCGGCAAACTCAACGGCGCGAATCTGCAATACCTTCGAGCCGAGGCTTGCGAGCTCGAGCATTTCTTCAAAGGTAATCTGATCGAGCCTTCTCGCGGTAGGCACCACGCGTGGATCCGTGGTGTAAACCCCATCCACATCGGTATAAATCTGACACTCATCAGCCTCAAGGGCCGCGGCCAGTGCGACGGCCGTAGTATCCGACCCACCCCGGCCAAGCGTGGTGATCGATCCGTTTTCATCCACACCCTGGAAGCCTGCGACCACGACAATGCGACCTGCCCCCAGATCCTCGCGGATCGGCTCGGCATCAATCTCCTGGATGCGGGCCTTGCTAAAGGCACTGTCGGTTAGGATCTGAACCTGCGCGCCGGTATAGCAGCGCGCCTCGGCACCCAGTCGCTCCAGCACCATCGTCAAAAGCGCAATGGTCACCGTCTCACCGGTGGAGAGCAGCAGATCAAGCTCGCGCGGACGCGGATTACTGGTCTGTGCTGCAGCATGAGCCAGATCAGTCAGCCGATCGGTCTCGCCCTTCATGGCCGAGACCACAACGACAACCTGATTTCCGGCATCGCGCGAGGCAATCACCTTCCGTGCGACATTCTCGATACGCTCGATATTCGCCACCGAGCTGCCGCCAAATTTCTGGACAATCAATGCCATTATTAACCCTTGTTACTCCTCTAACCGCTCACGCACCCAGTGCTCGACCGACTCAAGCGCCGCCGGCAGACCCGCGATATCCGTACCGCCTGCCTGGGCAAAGTCCGCACGACCACCGCCACGGCCTCCAACCTGTTCAGCGACGAAGTTGACGAGCTCGCCAGCGCGAACCTTATCCTTGGTGCCACCGGTGACACCAGCCACCAGCTTTACTTTCCCGTCACTTCCGGCCGCAAGCACAACAACGGCCTCACCGAGCTTGTTCTTGAGCTGATCCACCGTCTCACGCAGCGAACCGGCCGCTTCATCCACGCGGGCAGCCAGAATCTTGACCCCGGCAATCTCCACGGCGCTGTCTGAGAGCTCACTGCCTGCCTGACTGGCGAGTTTCTGCTGCAATCGAGTGACTTCGCGCTCGAGCTCACGACCGCGGTCGATTTCCTGATCAACCCGGAGCAGCAGATTATCCGCCGAGACCCGCAATTTCTGCGCAGCCGCGTTCAAAAGCGACTCCTGCGCCTGGACGCGGTCAACCGCCTCAGCGCCGGTTACCGCCTCGATACGACGCACACCGGCAGAGACGCCGCCTTCGGTTGTGATCTTGCAAAGCCCGATCTGCCCGGTCCGCAGAACATGACAGCCACCGCAGAGTTCAGTGGAAAACGGGGCAAAGCGCACAACGCGCACCCTGTCTCCATACTTCTCACCGAAAAGCGCCATGGCTCCCAGCTCAATCGCGCTGTCATAGTCGGTCTCAAAGATATCCGCATCGGCATCTTCACGGATCCAGTGGTTGACCAGTGACTCAATCTCCCGCAACTGCTCTGCGGTGATCGGCTCGAAATGCGCAAAGTCAAAACGCAGGCGATCCGGGGCAACCAGTGAGCCTTTCTGGTGGATATGCTCACCGAGGACTTCTCGAAGCGCGGCATGCAGGAGATGCGTTGCCGTGTGATTGAGTGTCACCCGCGCCCGCCGGGCCGTATCAATCCGCGCATCAACCGCATCACCGAGCGCAAGGGCACCGCTTCGGACGGTCCCGAGATGCCCTCGGGCATTGGCGTACTTCTGGGTGTCTTCGACAACGAACTCAACGTTATTGGCCACCAGCACGCCAGAGTCACCGACCTGGCCACCGGCCTCGGCATAAAAAGGCGTACGGTCCAGAATCACCATGCCCTGATCGCCGGCTTCAAGCCGATCCACTGCGCCACCATCGCGGTAGAGCCCGATGATCTGGGCGGCATCTTCGCTCACCTCGTAGCCGCTGAATTCAGTACTGCCACCAAAATCGGCTACACCGCCGTATTCGGCCCGGAAAGTTGACGCTGCACGGGCACGTTCCCGCTGCTCGCTCATGGCCTTCTCAAAGCCGGCCATATCCAGATGCAGGCCCTGTTCACGCGCGACATCAGCGGTGAGGTCTACCGGGAAGCCAAAGGTATCGTAGAGCTTGAACACGGTCTCACCCGGTACCGTATCCCCCTTGAGCCCCGCGAGATCATCGGCAAGCAGTTTGAGCCCGAGCTCAAGCGTCTCGCGAAAGCGTTCTTCTTCCTGACGCAGCACCCGCTCCACCAGTGCCTGATTGCGAGGGAGCTCCGGGTAGGCCTCACCCATTTCCTCGATCAACGGGGCAACCAATTGATGGAAGAACGGCTCGGCAATCCCGAGCTTGTAGCCATGACGGACTGCACGCCGGATAATCCGGCGCAGCACATAGCCGCGTCCCTCATTGCTCGGGAGCACCCCGTCGACAACCAGAAAAGCACAGGCGCGGATATGATCCGCAATGACGCGCAGGGAGCTGTTCTCAAGATCATCAATCTTCGCCAGATCCGCCGCCGCCCGAACCAGATTACGGAAAAGATCAATATCGAAGTTATTGGTCACGCCCTGGACCACCGCGGCCACGCGCTCAAGCCCCATACCCGTGTCGATCGAGGGCTTGGGCAATGGCGTCAACGCTCCATCTGCACCCCGGTCATACTGCATGAAGACCAGATTCCAGATCTCGACATAGCGGTCCCCATCCTCCTCGGGGGTGCCGGGCGGGCCACCGGGGACGGAAGGGCCGTGGTCATAGAAAATCTCAGAGCATGGACCACAGGGGCCGGTATCCCCCATGGACCAGAAATTATCGGCGGCACCGATTCGCGAGAAGCGCTCAGGGTCAACGCCCACTTCATCAAGCCAGATGGCCGCTGCCTCGTCATCCTCCTCAAATACCGTCACCCAGAGCCGTTCAGCCGGCAGCTCAAGGGTCTCGGTGAGAAACTCCCAGGCATAGGCAATCGCCTCGCGCTTGAAGTAATCGCCAAAACTGAAGTTGCCCAGCATCTCGAAGAACGTGTGATGACGGGCGGTGTAACCCACGTTCTCCAGGTCGTTGTGCTTGCCACCGGCACGCACACAACGCTGAGCACTGACCGCGCGGTTGTAATCGCGTGACTCCCGGCCAAGAAAGACGTCTTTGAACGGCACCATGCCGGCATTGGTGAAAAGCAGCGTCGGATCATTGCCCGGCACCAGGGAGCTGCTTTTCACGATTTCATGGCCACGGCTTGCAAAAAACTGCTCAAAGGCCGTGCGAATCTCCGCGCTTGTCTTACTCATTCCCCTCACCTATCCGTGCGAGCACTCGTGCGACGATGTCGCCGGAAAAACCCCGATTAGTCAAAAACCTTGCCTGCCGAGCCCACTCGCGACGATCCTCAGGTGCCTGGCCAAAACGTCGCGCCCAGGCCCGCTCGCAGTGCGAAAGCCATTCATCGTCTTCGAGATCGAGCGCCTGGTCAACAATCACGCCGGTTACACCGCGCTCGCCAAGTTCGGCCCGGATTTTAAGCGGCCCCTGTCCGTTTTCGAGTCGGCTGCGCACGAAGCTCTCCGCAAAGCGCTCATCACTGAGCAGTCCTTCGGCTTCCAGCTCATCGAGTATCGGATTGAATTGCGAGGCCTCAAACGACCGCGCCGCGAGCTTTCTGGATAGCTCGCGGCGGGAATGCTCGCGTCTTGCCAGCAGACGAATGCATTGCTCACGCAACGCTTCGTCGCTGGGTGGCTCATCGGCCTGTGTCATTGCACTCAGCTATCGGCCTCATCCTCAAGCATGGCCTCCGGTGACTCGGTCTGGACCGGTGGCTTGAGCAGTTGCTCGCGAATGGAGCGATCAATGGTCGCCGCCACCTCGGGATTGTCCTTGAGATACTGCCGGACGTTCTCTTTGCCCTGGCCGATGCGATCACCGTTGTAGCTGTACCAGGCGCCGGATTTCTCAATCAGCCCCTGCTTGACGCCAAGCTCGATCAGCTCGCCCTCACGCGAGATGCCCTGGCCGTAGAGAATCTCGAATTCGGCCTGGCGGAACGGCGGTGCCATTTTATTCTTCACCACCTTCACCCGGGTCTCGTTACCGACCACTTCGTCGCCTTTCTTAATCGCGCCAATGCGGCGGATGTCCATGCGGACCGAGGAGTAGAATTTAAGCGCGTTACCGCCTGTGGTGGTCTCGGGGCTGCCGAACATCACGCCGATCTTCATGCGAATCTGGTTGATGAAGATCACGGTGGTGTTGGAGCGCTTGATATTGGCAGTGAGCTTGCGCAGGGCCTGGGACATCAGACGTGCCTGCAGGCCAACATGGGAGTCACCCATCTCACCCTCGATCTCGGCCTTGGGCGTGAGTGCGGCCACGGAGTCGACGACAACGATGTCGACCGCGCCCGAGCGCACCAGCATGTCGGCGAT
>CAJXNJ010000039.1 GCA_913057145.1 uncultured Ectothiorhodospiraceae bacterium | reverse complement strand
GCCATTATCAATCAGCTCGGTGGCGAGCAGTTCACTGGCTACAGTGCCGGCAGCTTCCCGGCCGGTCAGGTCAACCCGTATGCCATCCAGCTGCTCGAGCAGATGAAACTGCCCACCGACGGCCTGCACAGCAAAAACTGGGAAGTCTTCTCGGGGGCCGATGCACCAACGATGGATTTTGTCTTCACGGTCTGCGATCAGGCTGCTGCCGAGCCGTGCCCGGTCTGGCCCGGACAGCCGATGACCGCACACTGGGGGATGCCGGACCCGGCCGCCGTTGAAGGCGATGATGACACCAGGCTGCGGGCTTTTCGCGAGACTTTCATCGCCCTTCGAAGCCGCATCGGGCTTTTCATCAATTTACCCATTGCCTCACTGGATCGCTTGAAGCTGCAGAAGAAACTCGAAGATATCGGCAGCAGCACGCCGGAGAGCAAAGCATGACGAGAATGGTCGCCCGGCATCCGCAGCCCGCGCTCAGCGCTGCCGATTTCATGCGCCTGCTGGCCGACGAGACTCGCTTGCGCGCCATGCTGCTGATCCAGCACAAGGGGGAACTCTGTGTCTGCGAGCTCACCGAAGCCCTGCAGGTCAGCCAGCCAAAGATGTCACGCCATCTTGCGCACTTACGCGATGCTGGTGTTGTTGAGACCCGACGTGCCGGTCAGTGGATTCATTATCGCGCCAGCCAACAGCTTCCCGCCTGGGCACAGCAGATACTCTCGCAAATGGCCAAAGAACTCGCCGGCGAACCGCCTTTCTCCGCCGATCTTCAGGCCATCAAACGCGCCATCGCCCGCAACCGCAGTGAGTGTGAACAATGAGTGTGCAATGTGATGTGACCGGACGCCGCGCCGCCGGTGAAGTGATGGGTGTGTTCGAGCGCTACCTGAGTGTATGGGTGGCGCTTGCGATTGTCGCCGGAATTGCCCTTGGAAAAATCTTCCCGGGTGCGTTTCAGGTGCTGAGCAGCTTCGAGGTCGCCAACGTCAATCTGGTCGTCGCCGTTCTCATCTGGGCGATGGTCTACCCGATGATGATCAACGTGGATTTTGCCTCGCTGACGCATGCCGGCGAAAAGCCCAAGGGGCTCACCATCACGCTGGTCATCAACTGGCTGATCAAACCCTTCACCATGGCGGGCCTCGGTGTGCTGTTTTTTGAAGGGTTTTTTGCCGGCCTGGTCCCGCCGGATGATGCCAAGGCCTACATCGCCGGCATGATCCTGCTCGGCGCCGCTCCCTGCACGGCCATGGTCTTTGTCTGGAGTCAGCTGACCGAGGGTGATGCCACCTACACGCTGGTTCAGGTGGCGATTAACGACATCATTATGATCTTTGCCTTCGCACCACTGGTGGCTTTTTTGCTGGGCGTGGCCGAAGTCATCGTTCCCTGGCAGACGCTGCTGCTCTCCGTCGGGCTGTATGTAATCATCCCGCTGATCGCCGGCGTGCTCACCCGCCGTCATTTCATGGCCAAAGGCGGTCAGGAAGCGGTGGATCGATTCACCAGCGGCATCAAGCCCATCACCATCATGGGGCTGGTGGTCACCGTGCTGCTGCTCTTTGCCTTTCAGGGTGAGCGCATCCTCGCCAACCCACTGGTCATTGTGCTGATTGCCATTCCGCTCATCATTCAGAGTGTGGGGATCTTCGGGCTCGCCTATCTCTGGGCCCGCGGCTGGAATGTGCCGATTTCCATCGGTGCGCCCGCAGCCCTCATCGGCACCTCCAATTTCTTTGAACTGGCCGTGGCGGTTGCCATCAGCCTGTTCGGGCTCAACTCAGGCGCGGCATTGGCGACGGTGGTCGGGGTGTTGGTTGAAGTGCCAGTGATGCTCGCCCTTGTTAAGCTGGTGAACGGCTCACGACGCTGGTACGAAAGGACAATCACCGCCTGATGGATGAAACGCTGCCCAACCTCAACGCTGCGGCGTTGCCCGATATCAATGTAGAAACCTTGCAAGCGCCGCCGGGCGAGCAGGCACCCCGCATACTCCTGCTCTACGGATCGTTACGGCAGCGCTCGTTCAGTCGCCTGTGCGCCGAGGAAGCAGCACGAATTCTTCGCTTACTGGGTGCAGAGACGCGGTTTTTCCACCCCAGCGGAATGCCGTTGCCGGATGACGCCGACGCCACCCATCCGAAGGTGGTGGAATTGCGCGAGCTTGCTACCTGGTGCGATGGATTTGTCTGGTGTTCACCGGAGCGCCACGGTGCGATGACCGGCATCATGAAAGCGCAGATTGATTGGATACCGCTGGCAATGGGCGGTGTTCGTCCCACGCAGGGCAAGACGCTGGCGGTCATGCAGGTCTGTGGCGGCTCCCAGAGCTTCAACGCCGTCAACCAGCTGCGCATTCTGGGCCGCTGGATGCGCCTGATCACCATCCCCAATCAATCCTCGGTGCCAAAGGCGTATCTGGAGTTTGATGATAACGATCGGATGAAACCCTCGCCGCTCTACAACCGCATCGTCGATGTCATGGAGGAGCTCATGAAGTTCACACTCCTCACGCGGGGCAGCCGGGACTATTTGGTGGATCGTTACTCAGAGCGCATAGAAAGCGCCGAGGAAGTCTCGGCGCGAGTCAATCAACGCTCGATCTAGCGGGAGTGCATTGGCCGGGCAGCTGCGCGACAATGGTGAGATCGCACAGGGAGGAGAGATCTCATGACGAAAGCCCGTCAATTACGCGAACTGCTTGCCAATAACGCGCCTGTCGTTGCACCGGGTGCCTACGACGGCATATCCGCCCGCCTGGTGGAGCAGGCCGGCTTCTCTGCCGTCTATGCCACTGGCGGCGGCATCGCCCGCGGCAATGGTATCCCGGACCTCGGCCTGATGAGCCTGGATGAAATCGTCAAGCGCCTTGAGACCATGGTCGAGGTCACCGAAATCCCGCTGATCGGTGATGCCGACACCGGTCACGGTAATGCGCTCAATGCCCAGAAAACCGCCCGGGCTTTTGAGCGCGCCGGGGTGGCGGGTTTCCATTTGGAAGATCAGGTCTTCCCGAAAAAATGCGGCCACTACGATGATAAATCGATCGTGCCAACGCTTGAGATGACGCAGAAGATCAAGGCAGTCAAGGACGCGCTTGAGAACCCCGATACCCTGCTGATTGCCCGCACCGACGGACTGGCCGTTGAAGGCTACGGCCCCACCATGGAGCGTGCCAATGCCTATATGGAAGCTGGCGCGGACATGATTTTCGTGGAAGCGCCAACATCTGAGGAGCAGATCGAGCAGATTGCCCGCGACCTGCCACACCCAAAACTGATCAACATGTTCCATGGCGGCAAGACGCCGCTCATGCCGGCTGACCGACTCGGTGAACTTGGCTACAGCCTGATCATCATCCCGAGCGATACCCAGCGTGCTGCCATCAAAGGCATGCAGGACACCCTGGCCGCCATTAAGCGTGATGGCCACAGTGCTTCCATGCAGGAGCGGATGGTGACCTTCAAGGGACGCGAAGAGGTTATCGGGACGGACAAGTACACGGCACTCGATAAAAAATACAGCGCCTAAAAAAATGGGGGCATCCATGCCCCCTAAAAAAAGAGTGGGTGGCGATCAACCCACTCAGGCAGACTGTTGTTAGAACTGCTCTTCTTCGGTGGAGCCGGTCATGGCCGTCACCGAGGAGACGCCGCCCTGGATGGTCTGGGTGACCTGGTCGAAGTAACCGGCACCCACCTCGCGCTGATGGCGAGTGGCGGTGTAGCCGTTCTTCTCGGCGGCAAACTCCGCTTCCTGCAGCTCGGAATAGGCCGCCATCTGACGGGTCTTGTAGCCCCGGGCCAGTTCGAACATCGAGTAGTTGAGGCTGTGGAAACCGGCCAGCGTGATGAACTGGAACTTGTAGCCCATGGCGCCCAGTTCGTTCTGGTACTTGGCAATCGTTGCCTCATCGAGCTTCCCGCGCCAGTTGAATGAGGGCGAGCAGTTGTAGGCGAGCATCGTATTCGGATGCTCTTTTTTCAGTGCCTCAGCAAAGCGACGGGCAAAATCAAGATCCGGCGTGCCGGTCTCGCACCAGACCAGATCGGCAAACGGTGCGTAGGCCAGCCCACGACTGATGGCCTGCTCTTCACCGGCCTTGGTCCGGAAGAAACCTTCGACCGTGCGCTCGCCAGTGATGTAAGGCGCGTCATACGGGTCAACATCCGAAGTGATCAGATCAGCAGCCAGGGCATCGGTACGCGCCACCAGCAACGTGGGGACGTCCATGGTATCGGCAGCCAGACGCGCGGCGGCCAGCTTCTGCACGGCCTCCTGCGTCGGGACCAGCACCTTGCCGCCCATATGGCCGCATTTTTTCACCGAAGCCAGCTGATCCTCAAAGTGAACACCAGCGGCACCGGCACGGATCATGCCTTTCATCAGTTCAAAGGCATTGAGCACGCCGCCAAAGCCGGCCTCGGCATCGGCCACGATCGGCTGCATCCAATCGACATCATCATTGCCCTCGGCGTGATGAATCTCATCGGCCCGCAGCAGCGCGTTATTAATGCGCTCGACAACGGCAGGCACGGAGTCGGCCGGATACAGCGACTGGTCGGGATACATGGTGCCGGCCAGGTTGGCATCCGCGGCCACCTGCCAGCCGGAGAGATAAATCGCCTTGAGGCCTGCTTTGACCTGCTGCATGGCCTGGTTACCCGTGAGCGCACCAAGGGCGTTCACGTAGTCCAGCTCACCGCTTGTGAGGTAATTCCAGAGCTTCTCGGCGCCCAGCGTCGCGATGCTGTGCTCAACCGGGACGGTGCCACGCAGGCGGACCACTTCACTGGCCGGATAGGTACGCTTGACGTCGGCCCAGCGGGGATTGCTGGCCCAGTCCTTTTCAATTTCTGCTGCCGTTTTTAATGTTTTCATGCTTGATCGCCTCCTCTCAGGCCGTGTTCGTTTCCATCGATGCCTCTGCACACGATGGCGACAAGATAGGCGCCGTTGAATCATTGCACAAGATAATGTAAACAATACAAATCATTATTTTTGCTAATACTAAGATCACGCCATGGCCAATGCCCTCGACCCCAACACCAGCTTCCGTCATGACCGCCTGCGCCAGCTGCGGGCGTTCTGTTTTACCGCAGAAGCCGGCAGCATCTCCCGCGCAGCCGAGCGCCTGGGCGTCACTCAGCCTTCGGTATCGCTCCAGATACAGGCCCTGGAGCGCGATCTGGCGATCACGCTTTTTGAGCGCCGCGGCCCGCGCATCCGTTTAACCCCCGACGGCGAAGAGCTGTATGCCGAGGCGCACAAGCTGGTTGAAGGCATTGACGGGTTGGCTGGCCGCTTTGCCGAAGGCAATCGCCCGCTCGACAGTGGCAGGCTGGATATTGGCGCCGGCGAATCCTCCACGCTCTACCTGCTGCCGCCCACGCTTGAGCGTTTCATGAACACCCACCCCAATGTCCAGGTCCGCCTGCACCATCTATCGGTCGGTGAACTGATGGAGGCCCTGCGCCAGGACCAGGTGGATTTTGCCGTGGGCGCGCTGCTGGATATGCCGGATGAGCTGCGCTACCGGGCGATCTACTCCTATGGACTGTCCCTGATCACCCCACCCGATCATCCACTGGCAAGACGCGATGTCATTACCATGCGCGATCTCGCCGGCCAGGATTACGTCATCCCGCCTCAGGGCATGACCACCTGGCGACTGATCAACCTGGTCTTCCAGCAACACGCCATTCGTTATCGTATTCGCCTGGAAGTGGGCAGCTGGGAGGCCGTCAAACGTTACGTCGGGTTCGGCTTTGGCATCGCGATCGTCAGTAACGTCTGCCTCAATGAGGACACGCCCGGCATTGTCGTGCGTTCTCTGCCCGAGGTTTTCCCCAAGCGGACCTATGGCGCCATGTCACGGCGGGGTCGCTTCCTCTCACCCCAGGCAAGACGCTTTCTGGAGATGATGCGACCGGATTATTTCGAGCCGGAACCCGACACCTATTCGGGGTTGAGTCGAACCGGACTGGGCGTCATCGCCGCGGATGGGGCCGATGCGGTCTGACAAAGCCCTAGCGGGCACTCAGGCGTAACTCGATGCGGCGATTGCTGGCGAGTGCCTCGGGACTGTCTCCTTCGGCGATCGGCTGATATTCACCATAGCCCACCGCGGCAAGTCGCTCCGGCGGAATTCCCTGATCAATCAGGAAATACAGAATGGATTGAGCCCGCGCGGAGGAAAGCTCCCAGTTGGAGGGGAAAGTCGGCGTGTTGATCGGGCGTCGGTCGGTATGCCCTTCCACCTGCAACACCCAGTCAATCTCCGGTGGAATACGCTCGGCGATCCGGTTGAGAATGCTTGCCACCTGACGCAACCGCGCCTCTCCATCCTCGCCGATTTCCGCAGAAGCCGAAGCAAAGAAAAGCTCGGACTGAAAACGAAAGCGATCCCCATCGATCTCGATTTCTTCAATATCCCCGAGGACCTCGCGCAAGCGGCCAAAGAACTCTGAGCGGTACTGCGAGAGTTCCTGGACCTCTTCAGCAAGCGCGACATTCAAACGCTCCACCAACTCATCAATCTGCACCTGTTGCGCGGCGACGGTCTCCTCCTCAAGCCTCAGCGCCTCGGAAAGCGCACTCATCTGCTCGCGCAGGGCGTTCACCTGCCGCCGCAGGGCATCAATGCGGGCTTCGGCATCGGCTGTCAGCTGCTGTTCGGCGGCGAGCGCCTCATCACGATCCTCAATCTCGGCCACCAGATCGCGTATGCGCATCTCTCGCGCCTCGATTTCACGCTGCGCCAGCAGGGTGCGCTCCCTGGACTCGGCCAGCCGCGCCTCCAATTCCTGGCTGCGATCACGTACGGCACCCAGTTCGGCTTCGGTGGTATCAAGTCTGGAGGCGAGATTACCCACCTCGGCTTCAAGCTCGTCGCGGACCTCACGCAACGCGGCAATATCCTGCTGCAGGCTCGCAATCTCGAGCAGACTGGCCTCAAGCTCGGATTCGCTCGCGGCAAACTGCTCTCTCAGCGCAGTGAGCGCTTCCTCGGTGAGGCGCAGCTCCTCTCTGGCTTCATCACGCTGGGCGAGCGTTGCATGCAGCTCCTCATAGAGCCCGGAGACCTCTTCCTCGAGCCGCGCTCGAGTCGCACGCTCCATCGACAGGGCATCAGCCATTTCCGAAAGCCGGGCCTGCAGTGAATCCAGCGCGGCATTGCGATCCGAGAGCTGGGTACTGAGATAAAGCTGGGAGACCACAAAAAGCAGCAGGACAAAAACAAAGGCGAGCAGTATGGTTGCCAGGGCATCAACAAACCCCGGCCAGATATTCACGCTTGAGCGACTGCGGCGGCTACTCCCCAGCATTCAGCACTCAGTCCGTTCTGTCATCGCGCAAATGCGAGAGGGTTCGGGTGAGCAGTCGCAACTCATCGCGCAACTCACCCAGCAATCGCTCCCGGTCCACGGCAATTTCCTGTCTCAAGTCATTGATGCGGGTATCAATGCTGCGTCGCTCGGCATCCCCCTGGGCCATCAGCCGCTGGAGCTTATCCAGACTGTCGGCCGTATTCTCGAGCAGGGCCTGGATATAGGCCGGCACGGAGCCTTCCCCATCACCGCCCATGGCGCCGGTGGAAAGACGGGTGAGACCCGAGAGCCATTCCTCCAGATCGTTGTAGAAGCGGTTCTGCGCATGCGCTGCCTGCAGATCAACGAACCCCAGCACAAGCGCGCCAGCCAGGCCGAACAGCGAGGAGCTGAAAGCCGTCCCCATGCCGGTGAGCGGCGCCTGCAGTCCATCACGCAATTCGGTGAACACCTGCCCGGCATCAGCGCCGTTCATGTTCAGATTGGCGATGACGCCACCGACGGCCCGCAGGGTATCGAGCAACCCCCAGAAAGTACCCAGCAAGCCAAGGAAGACCAGCAGGCCGATGAGATAGCGCGATAGATCACGGGATTCATCAAGCCGACTGCGGATACCGTCCAGCACGGTCCGCAACGACACCGCAGAGAGACTCAGACGATCGGCCCGGCGCCCGGTGAGCATGCGCGCCATCGACCCGAGCAGACTCTGGCCGGAGAGCGCCGGCGCATCCCCGGCCTCGGCATGGCGAAAGCGCTCTACCCAATCGACCTCGGGCTTGAGCACCAGCACCTGGCGGCAGTTGATCACCAACCCGACCAGCAGCACACCCAGGATGAGGCCATTGAAAACCGGATTGGCCAGAAAGGCTTCACTGAGCGGCTCCAACAGCATCCCGCTGACCGCCGCGACAATGGCGAGAAAGAGAAAAATCCAGATAAGGACGCGATTGGGATTACGCACACCGACCCCCTTTTTTCATTCGCGCTTCAGCCACTACCCTACCGCGAAATCTCATGACTTGTAGCCCCCGGCTGCGAACACACCACGCATAGGCTATCCTCGCAGCATGAACGATACGTTGCGAAGTTATCGAATCGGCCTCGGACTGGCGCTGTTGGTTTTAATCGGGCTGCTGGTCTACTGGTTGCGCCCCATTCTCACGCCATTCCTGGCCGGAGCCCTATTGGCCTATCTGGGTGACCCCATCACCCGGCGGCTCGATCGGCTCGGCCTCAACCGCACACTGTCGGTGAGCATTGTCTTTCTTGGCCTTGTCACCCTGATCGTGCTCTGCGTGCTCATGCTGATCCCGCTCATCGGCCGCCAGATTGACATGCTCCAGGCACAGCTGCCGGCCATGCTGCAATGGATACAGACCTCAGCGCTGCCCTGGCTGGAGCAGACACTCGGGGTTGAACCCGCGGCCTTTGACATGGCGGCCATTCGTGCTGCCCTCCAGGAGCACTGGCAGTCCACCGGCAACATCGCCGCGGCGGTGATTGAGCGTGCCACCCGGTCAGGTCTTGCACTGGTGGGTGCCATCGCCACACTCGCCCTGGTGCCGGTGGTCGCCTTTTATCTGCTGCGCGACTGGGACCGCGTTCTAAGCGGCGTTCTCAATGTCGTCCCTGCCAAGTGGCGCGATACGGTCAGCACGCTGGCGAGTGAATGTGACGAGGTGGTCGGCGCCTTTCTGCGCGGGCAGCTCCTGGTGATGATCAGCTTAGGCGTTTTCTACGGAGCCGGGCTCTGGTTGGTGGGCGTGCAGCTTGGCATCCTCATCGGCATGCTCTCGGGGCTGGCAGCCATCGTGCCCTATCTCGGGTTTATCGTTGGCATTGCCGCGGCCAGTCTTGCCGTTTTTTTCCAGTTCAGCGACTGGCTGATTCCTTTGCTGCTGGTCTGGGCCGTCTACAGCGCGGGGCAGGTGCTTGAGTCTGTCGTGCTCACGCCGCTTTTTGTGGGTGATCGCATCGGGCTGCATCCCGTCGCGGTTATTTTCGCTGTACTGGCAGGCGGTCAGCTCTTCGGCTTTGCCGGTGTCCTGCTCGCCCTGCCCATTGCGGCCGCCGTCATGGTCCTGTTGCGTCACGCCCATGCTTTTGTCACCGGCTGAGGAGCGAGGAGATGAGCACTGATCCATCGCAGCCTGCCGCGAGCGTGAAACTGCCACCAGCGCCGCGTGAGCCTGATCTCGATGAGTGCTGCGGCAGCGGTTGTGACCCCTGCGTGTTTGATCTCTACGAACAACGCCTTGAACGGTGGCGGGAGCGCTGCGAAGCCATCAGACTGGCCGCACAAAAAGACGGAGAATCATCCTCATGATGCGTCTTATCAGCCTCGCCATACTGATCTTTTTTGTCGCGGTCATGCTCTCACCGCGACTGCGTGGCTGGCTGCGGGCACGTGCCCCCATGCTGATTCTCGGCACGCTCGGTGCCGTTGCCGTGGCGCTGGCCGCCACCGGGCGTCTTAACTGGATCTTTGCCGCCATCGGCGCTGCTCTGCCCGTCGTCTGGCGGCTGGCATCGCTGTTGCGCTTCCTGCCCTGGGTCTCCCGACTGTTGGGCATGGGATCGGC
>CAJXNJ010000038.1 GCA_913057145.1 uncultured Ectothiorhodospiraceae bacterium | reverse complement strand
ACCCGCACCCAGGTCATCATGCCGGCGGCCTGATGACCCAGCATGTGGCAGTGGAACATCCAGTCGCCGGGATTATCGGCGACAAAGGCGATGTCAAAGGCCTCGCCGGGCTGCATGAGGATGGTGTCGCGCAGCGGCCCCAGCCTCTCGCCCTCGACCTTTTGGAAATGATGGCCGTGCAGGTGCATGCTGTGCGGCCAGCGGGTGTCGTTGTTCATGCGCACCCGCACGGTCTCGCCGCGCTCGGCTTCAACCAATGGCTCAATCTGCATATGCGCACGGCCATTGAACGTCCAGAACATGCCGGCATCGATCATCTCGCGGGTCAGGCTGGCCGCACCGCCCATGGCACCACCCTGCATCAGTAGATCAACCGTTTTTGCCCGGGCTGGGTCATTGATGGCAGGGACGGTGTTGGGGGGCAGGGGAGCGGGTTTTGCCCGGTTATCGACGCCGCTGCGCCCTGCGGTGGCGCTCTCATCCACCGGGAAGGTGGCAATGGCATAACCCCCATCACGCTCTTCGCTGATCAACATGGCTTCACCGGCGCTTGCCGTAATATCAATGACTAAATCCACGCGCTGAGCCGGGCCCAGCAGGATTTGGTCAGTGGCCATCGGATCGGCCAGCGGCATGCCATCCAGGGCAACAATCCAGGCGTTCAGGCCTAGGCTTTGCAGCGAAAAAATGCGCGCATTGGCGGTGTTGATCAGCCGCAGGCGAAAGCGCTGCCCGGCACGCACCGGATAACGCCACTCGGCAACACCATTGGCTGTCACCCAGTTACCGATGCGCCCGCCATGCGAGCGGTCATGACGATTGCCAAAGGGCTCGCTGAGTGCGGCGGTTTGAGTCAGGCGCCAGTCGTCCAGGATCAGGATCTGGTCATCTTCAACGCCGGCTTCCTGCGCCCAGCCGGCCTGATCTTTTTCATCGATAATCAGCGGCCCGTAGAGCCCGCGGCCTACCTGTTCTTCACTTTTTGCATGCGGGTGATACCAGTAGGTGCCGGCATCCGGCAGGTCGAATACATAGCGGAACTGTCCGCCTCCGGCTTCCACCGGCGCCTGCGTCATATTGGGTACCCCGTCCATCCCATTGGGTAGCCGCAGACCGTGCCAGTGGATGGTGGAGGGTTGGGGGAGATCGTTGATCAGCAGCCGGTTGAGTGTCTCGCCCTGGCGGTAACGCAGCAGTGGTCCCGGCACCGTGTCGTTATAGGCCCAAACGGGGGTCTCAGCGTATTCGGCGGGTGCCAATTGAATGCTGGCAGGCGAGGCGGTTAAAGGGGTGTCAAGTGGAAGTGCTTGTTCCCAGGCGGCAGTGGGCTTGCCTGCTTGATCAGTCGCTGCGCTCGATGGCTGGCCTGCCAGGCCTGCTGCCAGACCGCTTAAGCCTGCAAGGCGGGTGACGCCCATGGCGGTAGCAATGCCACCGCCGCCAAGACCCTGCATTAATCGACGCCGTGACTGATCCATCAATACCCCGATCAGGTGGTTTGCGAGCTATTCATAGCCCTGACTCAGCTGCGTGATCCGCCCATCGGCGTGGATGATCTCGCGGGCATAAATTTCCTTGAGTATATCCCGGTCAACAAAACCGGTGACATGCACCGTTTCGCCTTCAGCAACGGGTACAAAGTTTCGGTAGCCAATGTAGACCCGGATATCGCCACTGTCATCCGCAATGCGGAATTCATCCGTATCGAGAATACGCTCAACCGTGCCATGAACGGTGACCATCGAGCCGCGGCGGATATCACCGATGGGCGTGATAGCGCTGGCATCAGGCAGATTGGATGCGGTCACGGAAGGCGAGTCTGCGGCGCTGGAGGTAGCAATAGGGCCAGCGGCCAGTCCGGTTGCGGTAAGCGCCAGTACGGATGCAGCTAAAAAACCGGGCAAATGGCGTTTCATTCGTCACTCCATAAGTTGCTGAGTCATACCTCGCGATATAAGACGTTTGTCTGCGCTGAAAGGTTCATCGCAAAAAGCATGGATAGAGTGCGGATTCCCTACTTGTTAAAGTCCTCAAAGGTTTCGGATTAATCGAAGGGGGCTGATGTCATGGACGTGAATAAAGCCTCGCTGTCTCAAGCAGAGCGGTCATAAATAAACGGGGTGATTATGCCGGGTTTGAGTGAATGGCTGGCGGTCGCTGGCGGCGGCGCGATTGGTGCGACAGCCCGTTACGGCGCTTTTCTGTGGGCTGAGCGCGCGTTGCCGCGGGGGCTGCCGTGGGGAACGCTGCTAGTCAACATCATCGGCAGTCTGCTGATCGGTATCGCCTTTGTGCTGCTGGTCGAGCGCGGCTTTCTGTCACCGGCCTGGCGACAGTTTTTCACCGTTGGCCTCTTAGGCGCTTTCACCACATTTTCCGCCTTCTCCCTGGATGCGGTCATGCTGTTCAATGCCGGCGAGGCGGTCCGAGCTTTCGCCTACGTGCTGACCAGTGTGATGGTTTGCATTCTGGCTGCCATGCTGGCCATTTTCCTGACACGCAGTTTGCTGGCGCTTTGAAGACCAAAACAAGGATTGAGTAAGGATTTTTTCCTTGTTAAAGTTTCTCCATGGCTAAAGTCACTAGTAAATTGCAGTTAACACTGCCCAAAAAGATTGCCGAGGCGCATGGCATTAGCCCGGGTGATCAGATCGAGTTTGAGTCTGCCGGTGATGTGATTCGAATTTATCGAAGGGAGGCTGATGTCATGGACGTGAATAAAGCCTCGCTGTCTCAAGCAGAGCGGTTACGGCTGTTTGAAGAGGCAACCAAAAGGCAACGTGCTCGAGAGCGGACACTGTCAATAAGCAAAGATCAGTCTGAGGTGGCCGACAGAGAATGGACGAGGGAGGCACTCTACGACCGTGTCCGTTCTGATTGATACCAATCTGCTGGTCTACCGATTTGACCCCGTTGACCAGATTAAGCAGGCGGGAGTCACGGAGTTGCTGATGCGACGGCTCGAGACGGGAGAGCGGACGTTCGTTCCGCATCAGGCAATTCTCGAATTTGTCGCGGCTGTCACTCGCCCGCGCCGGGCGCTTGACGGGCAACCTCTTTTAAGTCGGGAAGATGCCCTCATTGAAGCGGAAGCGATGATGCATCAGTTTGAAGTGATCTATCCGGACTCGCTCGTGTTGCAGACTGCGCTGAGGGGGGCTGCGGTATACGGGCTATCCTGGTTTGATGCGCATCTCTGGGCTTATGCCGAGGTAAACGGAGTTCGTGAAATTCTCTCAGAGGACTTTCAGCATGGTCGCTACTACGGCAGTGTTCGAGTGGTGAATCCTTTTCTGCAGACGGCTGGCGGCGTGCGAGAGCTGCCGGCTTTGTATGGGTGAAGAGTTACGTTATGAGAATCATCTTCCCGTTACTATTGTTGACCGCATCGCTATGGAGCCCGGTTGTATTCGCCCATTCTGAGCAAAGCGCGTCGGTGCCGGCTCATGGTGCGCAGTTGGCTGCACCGCCTGAGATGATCGAAATTCGTTTCGATGATGCGATGAGAATTATCAGTGTGGCGCTGACCAGTGCATCGGGTGATGAATATTCTGTTGAGTCGTTAAGCGGACGGGCCGCCACTGAAACACTGCAGGTGAACCCGCCGGAATTACCGGCAGGTGACTATATTTTCGAATGGCGAGGCATCGCTAGAGACGGGCATGCCATGTCCGGGGAGCTCAGTTTTTCGGTGCAGGAGTAGTGATGCTCGATGCCCTTGCGGTCGCTGCCCGCGCTTTGTTTTATCTGGGCGCGCTGATCGCCACAGGTTCAGTGCTCTGTCTCTGGTTACTCTCCCGGCTGCCTGTGCCCGAGCAACAGCGCTTGCGAATCATCGCATCCGCTGCCGCATTTCTTGCGATGATCGCGGCTGCGGCTGGCGTTGCCCTTGAATCCGTGTTCTTAGCGAATGACTGGTCGGCAGCATTCGATTGGGAACTCATCGGATTTATTCTCGATGGTTCAAAAGGTCGCTCTCTGACAGTCCTCACCATCGGGATAATATTGATGCCGCTGACCCTGCTCGCTAACCGGGCAGCTGACGGCGCTGCGCTGGCAGGTGCGTTGGCCATTGCCGTGAGTTTTGGCATGACTGGTCATACCTGGGCGGCTCCGGGCTGGATTTTAAATGCTCTCGTCATCATGCATGTGTTTCTGTTGTCGTTCTGGTTGGGAGTTTTTGCTCCGCTTTTTCAGCTTGCGCGTCGTGATCCTGCTGCCGCGGGCCCGGTTGCGCACCAGTTTGGACAGCTTGCGGTATGGGCTGTTGCCGCGCTGGCAGCAGCGGGTCTTTTTACTCTGCACCAGCTCACCGGCGGCCTTGTTTCGGCCCTGACTACGACCTACGGCCAGCTGTTCGCCGCAAAGCTCACGGTGTTTGGCCTGGTGATGGGTTTTGCTGCCTACAATCGCCTGTCGCTCACGCCGGCATTAATGCGTGGTCAACGAGGAGCAGCGTCCCATTTGCGGCGTTCTCTGCTGCTTGAGGGATTCCTGATTCTGGTCATCCTGCTTGTCACCGCATCGGCGACCACGCTCACTGGGCCAGCTGCTTGAACCCATCGCAATATTTCTGTCGCATTTCTGACATAGGGTGAGGGCTGAGCTATGACTCATCTCTACCCAGTCCTGGAGTGCCGTTAATGACTCAACCGCTCGACTCGAGTGCCCCCCGTTCCTACATTCTCGACACCAACGTTCTCATTCACGACCCTAGCGCGATCCTGAAGTTTGACGAGCATGAAGTGCTCATCCCCATGACGGTCCTCGAGGAGCTCGACGGGCTTAAAACCGGCCGCTCCGACGCCGCCCGCGCCGCGCGGCAGGCCACCCGCATGCTCAGTAGTCTGCTTGATGGCTGTACGCCGGCGGAGGTGCATGAAGGTGTGCCGATTGTCGCCTCTGGGCGGGGCCTCGGCGGAACCCTGCGTTTTCTGCCGACACCCGATCTCAAGGCGAGCGAGACCTTCCATCAGACGACACCGGATAACCTGATCCTGGCCGCTGCCATCGCCGCAAGCCGCGAGGACGCCAGCCGTACCGTGGTGGTCATCAGCAAGGACATCAACCTGCGCGTGAAGGCCGCGGCGCTCGATCTGCTGGTTGAGGACTACCGTCATGACAGCGTCCTGCGGGATAGCGACTCCATGCATGATGGCGTCTGGCAGACGACGCGCGTTTGGGGTGATCTCAAGGCCTATGAACTGGGTGAGACGAGTGAGTCAGGCCGTCCGCGCTATGCCGTTCGCGGTGATGCCGTTGCGGAATGGCACCCGGGTATGTTGATTCGTGATGAAGAGGGTTTTGAAGGCATTGTCCGTCAGTGCTCGAGTGATGAAGCTGAGGTTGAAACGTGTTCGAGTTATCGCAATGGCCGCAACTTATGGGGCGTGAATGCGCGGGATGAGCATCAGAATTTTGCCATGAACCTGCTCATGGACCCGGATATCGACCTGGTCAGTCTGGCCGGTGCGGCGGGGACGGGGAAGACTTTTATTGTCATGGCCGCCGCCTTGTCGCTGGTCTTTGATGAGCGCGCCTTCGAGCGGGTGGTTATTACCCGGGAAACCACACCGATGGGCGAGGAAATTGGCTTTCTGCCGGGCACAGAAGAGGAGAAGATGAGCCCGTGGATGGGGGCATTCCAGGACAATCTCAACGAGCTATTGCGGGTGCAGGATGAGAATGTCTCGACAGCCGCACGCCATTTCCTCGAGTCCCGTGTGCAGATGCGCTCCATGAGCTTTATGCGTGGCCGCACCTTCACCGACACGCTGTTGATTGTGGATGAAGCGCAGAATCTCACGCCGCGACAGGTCAAGAGTCTGGCGACGCGGGCAGGCCGTAATACCAAGCTCATTTTCATGGGAAATGTCGGGCAGATCGACACACCGTATTTGACGCCTCAGACCTGCGGGCTTGCCTATCTGGTTGAGCGTTTCCTCTTCTGGCCGCATGCCGGGCATGTCACGCTCAAAACGGTAGAGCGCTCACGACTCGCACAGACCTCAGAAGAGGTTTTGTAGAAGTGGGGTTTTGCATAAAACAGGGGAAGGCAGGCTTTTGCCTGCGTTTCAAGGGGGATTGGGTATGAGTGTATCTAACGCTTTTTCTTTGGAAGGGCAGGTTGGTGTTGTTACAGGTCTCGCCAATGCCAATAGCATTGCTTTTGGTTGTGCCAAGGCATTGAGTGCTCTCGGTGCGGAGCTGATGGTGACTTATTCCGATACCAGAGCGCAGCCTTATATCGAACCATTGGCCAGCCAAATGGGGAATCCCGAATACTGTCTCTGTGATGTCCGAGAAGCATCTTCCGTGGATGCCTTGTTTCAGCGTGTGAGAGACCGCTGGGGCAGATTGGATTTTCTGATTCACTCGATTGCATTCGCGCCGTTGGATGAGCTTCACGGACGAGTGGTTGATTCCTCAAGCGATGGATTTGCGATGGCGATGGATATCTCCTGTCACTCCTTCATCCGAATGGCAAAACAGGCTGAGCCTCTGATGGATCGAGGTGGCGCGCTTGTCACGATGACGTATTACGGAGCCCAGCAGGTCGTGGATAATTACAACCTGATGGGGCCCGTGAAGGCGGCGCTCGAGACAACAACCCGTTATATGGCCGCTGAACTTGGCCCCGCCGGTATTCGGGTAAACGCGATCTCTCCGGGGCCTATCCGAACGCGCGCAGCTTCCGGGCTCAAGGATTTTGAGCGTCTGGCAAGCGATGCCGAGACGCGGGCCCCGCTGCGCCGCTTGGCCACTGTGGATGATGTGGGCAATACCGCCGCCTGGCTTGTCTCGGCGGCAGGATCGGCGGTCACTGGCGGTGTGCATTTTGTCGACGGTGGTTACCACAATCAGTTTGGTGGTGGTTCGTCGTGAATCATCGTCAGCGTCGAGATTTCATCGAAAACCGTACATTCGAAGAGCTCGCCGTGGGCGATGTGGCCTCGTTCGAGAGGCGTCTGACGTTGCAGGATATTGAGCTCTTTGCCGTGATGTCTGGAGATATCAATCCGGCTCATGTTGATGAGGAGTATGCGCGAGATAGCCTTTTTCATGGACAGATAGCCCACGGCATGTGGGGTGGTGCTCTGATCTCAACACTGCTCGGGACGCGACTGCCCGGGCCCGGCACCATCTACCTCGGTCAGACGCTGCGGTTCCATGCGCCGGTGATGCTGGGTGACCGTGTTCAGGTTTCTGTGACGGTCCGTGAAAAGATTGCAGGAAAAAATCAGGTGATCTTCGCTTGCGAGTGTCGCAATCAGGAGGACGCGCTGGTTCTTGATGGCGAGGCGAGGGTGCTTGCGCCGACTGAGAAAATCTCACGGCCTCGGGCGATTATGCCGAACGTTCATTTGGCCGAGCATGGCCGGCTTGATGAGCTATTGACGGATAGTCAGTACTCAAGGTTAATCGATACTGCCGTTGTCCATCCTGTTGATTCGGCATCCCTGGATGCTGCGGTCAAGGGCGCGGCTATGGGATTGATTCGGCCCGTGCTCGTCGGTCCAGAGGCCCGAATATCTGAGGCTGCCCGCAGTGCGGGACTGGATATTTCGGACTTTGTGATATCCGATGTGCCACACAGTCATGCGGCTGCGGAGAAAGCCGCCGCTATGGCCGCAGAGGGTATGGTCTCAGCCATCGTCAAAGGCGCGCTGCCTGCTGATGAGTTGATGCCTGCAGTTATGCATGAGAATGCCGGTCTGAGGACCGAGCGGGTGCCGAGTCAGGTGATGGCCTTTGACGTGCCAACCTATCCTCGTCCCCTGCTCATTGCCGATCCGCAGGTCAATACCAACCCGGATCTTTTCACCAAGCGAGATATCGTGATGAGTGCCGTGGAGCTTGCTCATGCACTCGATATCAATCAGCCGCGGGTTGCCATGCTCTCTGCCTCTGAGGCGATTGATCCGAAACTAAGCTCCACGCTGGATGCCGCTGCGCTTTGTAAGATGGCGGATCGAGGAAACTTCAACGGGGCGCTCATCGATGGTCCGATGGCCTTTGATACCGCCATTTCCCGGGCAACAGCGAGTGCGCGCGGGGTGATATCTCCGGTTGCCGGGCAGGCGGATATTCTGATTGCTCCTGACTTGGAGTCGGCGAGCATGATGGTCAAACAGTTAACCCATTTTGCCGGTGCGCGGGGCGCTGGGTTGTTACTTGGGCTGAAAGTGCCTGTCGTCATGAATGAACGCGATGATGACCTGGCAGCAAGGATTGCTGGTGTCAGCTTGATGTGTCGCTACCTTCTCGCGGATGGCAATTGAGTTTGGGTAAAGCAACGTACAGCGCTACATTGGTGAGTAATGCGACATGGCACTCCTACTGTTCAACGTCCACCGGCGAAAGATCGTCGCCTGCGGGGGCTGCTGCGCCTGAGCGGCTATCTCAAACCCTATTGGCGCCAGGCGCTGATTGCCGCGGCAGCACTCATCGTTGCTGCCGGTAGCGTTCTTGCCATCGGCCAGGGGCTGCGGCTGGTTATTGATGAAGGGTTTGGTAACGGCACGGCCGCTGCTCTCGATAGAGCGCTGTTGCTGACAGCCGGTGTCGTTGTGGTGATGGCCGCCGCCTCGGCCATGCGCTTTTACTGGGTGATGTGGTTGGGCGAGCGCATGGCGGCCGACCTGCGCCAGGATGTTTTTCATCAATTGCTGGCGCTGGAGCCGGGCTTTTACGCCGAAAATGGCGTCGGCGAGATACAGTCGCGCATGACAACGGACACCGCGCTTTTGCAGAGCGTGCTGGGTTCGACCTTTTCCATGGCGCTGCGTAACTCGCTGTTGCTGATCGGCACACTCATCATGCTGGTGGTGACCAGCCCCGGGCTGACCGCACTCGTCGTAGTCGGTATTCCGCTGGTCGTAGCACCCATGCTGATTTATGGCCGGCGCGTACGGCGCCTCTCGCGGCTCAGTCAGGATCGCATTGCCGATGTGGGCAGTTATGCCAATGAGACATTGGGCGGGATTGAGACGGTACAGGCTTTCGTGCACGAGCCCACCGACCAACGCCTTTTTGATGAGCGGGTGGAGTCGGCTTTTGCAACAGCGGTCCGGCGGATTCGCCAGCGCGCCGGTCTGAACGCGGTGGCCTTGATGCTGGCCTTCACCGGCGTTGCCTTTGTGCTCTGGCGCGGCGGGCATGCGGTGCTCTCGGGCAGTATGAGTGCGGGTGAGCTCTCGGCTTTTATCTTCTACGCGGTGCTGGCAGCCGGTGCGGTTGGGGTGCTCTCTGAAGTGGCCGGTGAGCTTTTTCGGGCCTCAGGCGCTGCCGAGCGCCTGTTTGAACTGCTTGACACCCAGCCTTCCATCCAACCACCGCTTAATCCCGCACCGATCAAGCAGCCCGTGCGCGGTGAGGTCAGTCTGGAGGCGGTCAGCTTTGCCTATCCCAGCCGGCCTGATCGCCCGGCGCTCAACGGCGTTGATTTAACCGTGCAGGCCGGAGAGACCCTGGCGCTGGTCGGCCCATCGGGTGCGGGTAAAAGCACGCTGGTGTCATTAATTCTGCGTTTTTATGACCCTACCGCCGGCGCTATCCGGTTTGATGGGGTGGATCTGCGCGAGCTTGATCCGCAGGCCCTGCGCGCGCAGATGGCGCTGGTGGCGCAGACACCGGTGCTGTTCTCGGGCACGGTGGCCGAGAACATTCGCTTTGGCGATCCAGCTGCCAGTGATGATCAGGTGGCGTCAGCCGCCAAGGCGGCATTCTGCAATGAGTTTGTTGATCGCCTGCCGCAGGGCTTTGCTACCGATATCGGCCCGGGTGGGGTGCAGTTATCCGGCGGTCAGCGCCAGCGCATCGCCATTGCCCGTGCGCTGCTGCGGGATCCTGCACTGTTGTTGCTCGATGAGGCCACCAGCAGCCTGGATGCCGAGAGCGAACAGCAGGTGCAGGCGGCCCTTGGGCACTTGATGGCCGGGCGAACCAGTCTGGTGATCGCCCATCGCTTCTCGACGGTAAAAAACGCGGATCG
>CAJXNJ010000037.1 GCA_913057145.1 uncultured Ectothiorhodospiraceae bacterium | reverse complement strand
GCGAACAGCGCTGCGTTTCGGCCAGGTGGAGGAGAGAGTGGACTTGGCATGCGCATTGCATAACGCTGTTTGCCAATAGGCTTGAAAACCAACCTCGACGGATAAAGAGGAAAGAACCGATGAAGAAAACGATCATGACGGTAGGTCTTGCCGCCACTGGGATGCTGGCTATGGGCGCCCAGGCGCAGGCCTCCACATTGGATGACGTTATCAGTGCCGGCGAATTGCGTTGCGGCGTGAGCACCGGGCTGCCCGGGTTCTCGCAGCCGGATAGCAGCGGTAACTGGGCTGGCATCGATGTCGATACCTGCCGCGCCGTGGCCGCTGCCGTACTCGATGATGCCGACGCAGTTGAGTTTGTTCCGCTGACCGCGGCTGAGCGTTTCACCGCTCTGCAGTCCGGCGAGATCGACATGCTCTCACGCAACACGACCTGGACGACGACCCGTGATGCATCACTGGGTCTGAACTTCACCGGCACTAACTACTACGACGGTCAGGGCTTTCTGGTTGACGAAGCGCTTGGTATCGACAGTGCTACACAGCTCGACGGCGCTGCCGTGTGTGTACAGGCCGGCACCACCACGGAGCTCAACCTTGCTGACTACTTCCGCGCCAATGGCATGGAATTCGAAGCGGTCGTGGTTGATTCGTCCAGCGCCAGTGCCCAGGCCTTCGATAACAATCGTTGCGACGTACTCACCTCGGACACCTCACAGCTTGCCGCGTTGCGCACGGAGCTCAACGATCCGGACAGTGCTGTCATTCTGCCGGAGGTCATCTCCAAAGAGCCGCTGGGGCCGGTTGTCCGCCAGGGTGATGATGCCTGGTTCAACGTTGTGAAGTGGGTGCTCTTCGGCCAGATCAACGCCGAAGAATATGGCATCAGCTCGGACAATGTTGACGAGATGCTCGAATCTAGCGATCCGAACGTCATGCGTATCGTCGGCACCGACGGCAATATGGGTGAAATCCTGGGACTTGATGACGACTTCATGGTCGATGTCATCAGCCAGGTCGGTAACTACGGCGAGATGTTCGAGCGCAATGTGGGCCCGAACACGCCTATCGGTCTGAGCCGGGGTGTTAACGCCCTTTGGACTGATGGCGGCATTCTCTATGCCCCGCCGTTCCGGTAATCGATTGCACGATTACTCGTAAACCGCCGGCGGGGTGAGGTTAAGACCTGCCCCGCCGTCTCTCAGCCCAATAACTCCAGGAAAGCCACGCCGCCATGCAAAGCGAGGAGCTGCCAGTAAAACCCGGCCGGCCAAAGCCGTGGAATGATCCGCGCATACGCTCGGTTGTCTTCCAGCTACTGGCCATCGCCGCAGTCATCTGGATCGGCTACACCCTCTTTCAGAATACCGTTAACAACATGGCAAGCCGTGGAATCAGCACGGGTTTTGGCTTTTTGGATGAGACCGCCGGCTTCGGCATCATCATGAGTCTCATTGAGTACAACGAGACCATGAGTTACGGCCGCACCTTCCTTGTCGGCCTTGCCAACACAATGCTCGTCTCCGGCCTCGGCATACTGCTGGCCACCATTGTTGGTTTTATTGTCGGTGTCGCTCGGCTCTCAAGTAACTGGCTTGTTGCCAAAGTCTCTCTCGCCTACATCGAAATCTTTCGTAATATTCCTTTACTGCTGCAAATCTTTTTCTGGTATTTCGCGGTACTCGGCGCACTCCCTGGCCCTCGCCAAGCGGTTAACGTCGGTGATATCGCCTTTATGAGCAACCGCGGCATCGTATTGCCGAAACCGATCTTCGAGCCCGGTGCCGGGTTGATGGGATTGGGGCTTCTCATCGCCCTGATCGTCACCTTTATCCTCGCGCGATGGGCCAAACGCAGACAGGCGGCCACCGGGCAGATTTTTCCGGTCCTTCCGGTCGGACTCGGCCTGATCATTGGCTTGCCCGTACTGGCCTATTTCATCACCGGCGGCCCGGTGAGCTGGGATATTCCAGAGCTCGGAGGCTTTAACTTCCGCGGCGGTATCACCGCCATCCCGGAACTTGGAGCGCTGCTGCTCGCATTAACGCTTTACACCGCCTCCTTTATCGCTGAGATCGTGCGCTCCGGCATCGTTGCGGTCAGCAAGGGGCAGACCGAGGCTGCTGCAGCGCTGGGGCTGCCACCACGCAGGATTCTGCGGCTGGTGGTAATCCCGCAGGCCCTGCGTGTCATCATCCCGCCGCTCACGAGTCAGTACCTGAATCTGACCAAAAACTCATCACTGGCGGTTGCCATTGGCTATCCCGATCTGGTGAACGTATTCATGGGCACAACACTCAATCAGACCGGACAGGCGGTGGAAATCGTTGCGATGACCATGGCCGTGTACCTGCTGCTCAGCCTATCGATTTCCATTCTGATGAATATCTACAACCGCGCAGTTGCGCTCAAGGAGCGATAGGCGCATGGCGACTCCCCATCAGTCACTGCCGGATCTTCCACCGCCTGCAACACAACGCGGGCTGCTCGGTTGGCTGCGAGAGAACCTTTTCTCCACCTGGTACAACAGCATCCTCACGGTGGTGATCGGCTACTGGCTGGTCACCACCCTCGTGCCATTAATCGACTGGGCTTTTTTCAGCGCCGTGTTCACCGGCGAAGGCCCGCAATCCTGCGCCCCTGAGGGTGCCTGCTGGATATTCGTCTATGAGCGGCTTGGATTTTTCCTCTACGGCTTCTACCCCGAGGAGCTGAGATGGCGGCCGGATATTGCCTTTCTGCTCTTTGCCATCACGGTTGTACCGCAGTTCTTTCCAACGCCTGCTGTGATCAAGAAATGGCTTGCGATATTCGGCCTCACCGGATTGCCCGTGGCTGGATATATTCTCATCGCCGGTGGTCATTTCGGCCTTGAGCCCGTTGCCACCTCGCGCTGGGGCGGGCTTATGCTCACGCTGATCCTCGCCTATGTGGGCATCATTGCCGCCATGCCAATCGGCACTGCACTGGCTTTGGGCCGGCGCTCCGAGATGCCCATCATTCGCGGTATCTGCGTGGTCTTTATCGAATTCTGGCGGGCTGTCCCGCTGATAACGATTTTGTTCATGGCCTCGGTGATGCTGCCACTCTTCCTCCCCGAGGGCGTGACCTTTGACAAATTGCTGCGCGCCCTGGTGGGTATCACGCTCTTTCAGTCGGCTTATATGGCCGAGGTGGTTCGTGGGGGCCTGCAGGCCATCCCCAAGGGCCAGTACGAGGCAGCCGAGGCACTGGGTCTTGGCTACTGGCGACGAATGCGGCTGATTATCCTGCCGCAGGCACTGAAAATCGTGATTCCCGGTATCGCCAATACCGTGATTTCGCTATTCAAGGACACGACACTGGTTTTGATCATCGGGCTGTTCGATATTCTCGGTGCCGTCAAATCCACGCTCAGCGACCCGGCCTGGGGCAATGTGATGGCCGAAGGCTATCTGTTTGTTGCCTTTTGCTTCTGGGTCTTTTGCTTTGGCATGTCACGCTACAGCCACCGGCTTGAGAAAAAACTCGAGACCGGCCACAAGGAATAACAGGACAGGATTGGGCCATGCAGGAAAACAACGCCACCGTCGCCTCTGCTGCCAGCAATGAAGACATCATCGCCGTTCAGGACCTGAATAAATGGTACGGCGAATTTCATGTCCTGAAATCCATCAACCTGAATGTGCGCAAGGGTGAGCGGATTGTCATCTGTGGGCCGTCGGGTTCCGGCAAGTCGACTTTCATCCGCTGCATCAACCACCTCGAAGCCCACCAGCGCGGCAATATCGTGGTTGATGGCGTGGAGCTCAACGAGGACATTAAAAACATCGAGGCCATCCGGCGCGAGGTCGGAATGGTCTTTCAGCACTTCAACCTCTTCCCGCATCTAAGCGTACTCGAGAACTGCCTGCTCGCCCCCATCTGGGTGCGCAAGACCCCACGTGACCAGGCCATTGAAACGGCCATGCAGTACCTTGAGCGCGTGAAGATTCCGGAGCAGGCCCACAAATACCCGGGACAGCTCTCCGGGGGTCAGCAACAGCGTGTCGCCATTGCCCGGGCATTGTGCATGCAGCCGAAAATCATGCTCTTTGACGAGCCGACCTCGGCCCTGGACCCGGAAATGATCAAGGAAGTCCTGGATGTCATGATCGAGCTGGCCGGAAGCGGTATGACCATGCTTTGCGTCACCCACGAAATGGGCTTTGCAAAGACCGTCGCCGATCGCGTGATCTTCATGGATGGCGGTGAGATCGTTGAGCAGGCGGCGCCAGAGACATTCTTCTCCAACCCACAGCAGCCGAGAACACAGGAGTTCCTCGAGCAGATCCTGCAGCACTGACCCCCCATATGAGGGGCTATAACTGACGGGCTTTAGCTGCTACACATAGAGATACAGCGGATTGTGGGCATAGCAAGGATGGCGGAATGGAGCGATTGCTCATTGTCGACCCGGATCCAAGCGAGCAGCACCGGGTATCTCAAATCGTCCAAACACTCTGGCCGGATATCACCATCAAGGTGGCACGCACGCTTCGGGACGGGCTGCAGGAGCTGGCCAATCTTCTACCCAATCTGATCGTCTGCGAACTTCACCTCCCGGATGGCGAGGGTCTCGAGATCCTTGAGCAAGTCCAGCACCGGCACCCCCAATCACATCGCGTGGTTTTTACCCACCTCGACGGCGACAGTCATGTTTTCTCGGCACTCTCCCGGGGCGTCGATGGTTATCTGCTCAAAGAAGAGGGGGATGCCGGGATCCGGCGGATGCTGGAGATGATCGGCCGAGGAGAGTCGGCACTCTCTGCAACCATCCTGCGCCAGGTCATGCGTTATTTTGAAAATCGTAACCTCGACACGCCGTCCGCTTCCGAAGGTGAAGAGGCCCTGGCTGAATCAATCGGGCTGACCCCGCGTGAAATTGAGGTCCTGCGCTTGCTCTCCCGGGGTTATGACCGCCATCAGGTAGCGAGCGCGTTGTACATCAAACCATCAACCGTTGCCGGGCACATCAAAGCGATCTATCTCAAGCTCAATGTCTCGACCCGCGCTGAGGCAACCCTTGCCGCCGTCAAGCTGGGTCTGGTTGAAGTCCAGGATTAGTCACATCACTCGAATCAATGAGCATCTGCAGGGTAATACCACCGAGGAAGCCCTGAATCTGCTCTGAGAGCTCTGACCAGAGCTCATGCGTGAGACATTGTTCACCACGATGACAGTCAGTCAGGCTGTAATCCGTTCCCACCTCGGCCGATTCCTCAACCGCAACGAGTACTTGCGCCACGGTTATCGCATCGGTTGCCCGTGTCAGCCGATAACCACCACCCGGGCCGCGCATCCCCTGCACCAGACCGGCCTGACGCAGACGCGCGAAAAGCTGCTCGACGTAAGACAGGGAAATTGACTGACGCTGCGCGATATCCGCAAGCGTCACCGGCCCGCTTGATGCGTGCACGGCCAGGTCAATCAGGCAGGTCACGGCGTAGCGGCCTTTTGCAGA
The DNA here is from genome assembly GCA_913057145.1 of uncultured Ectothiorhodospiraceae bacterium. Taxonomy (GTDB): domain Bacteria; phylum Pseudomonadota; class Gammaproteobacteria; order Nitrococcales; family Nitrococcaceae; genus Spiribacter. Next base: position 7,646 of record CAJXNJ010000037.1, on the reverse strand, counting down.
GAGACGCATCGCCTGCCTCAGACCGCCCAGCGCTTTGCCTCGGGGCGATAGATGACCGCCGCCTCGGCATCATCCATGGCAAAGCCATGCCCCTCGCCCAGACAGTATTTAAGCCAGCGACTTAAAAAGCGGTTTGCAACCCAACGCCAGGCGAGACTGGGCGGCTGTGCCTGGCTATCCAACGGAGGGATGACTTCGGCCACCCTTGCATCGTGATAGATCCTCACCTGCAGATCCGGCAACGACTCTTTACTGCTGCATGCATCAAAGCGATGGGTCAGGAACACCGAGGTCGTGTACGGGAAGCGTTCGGTTACCTGCAGATAGAGCGCCGGGGCGTGGTCAACCTGCGAGACCAGATGATCACGCTCTCCATCGAGCTGCGGGACCAACCGACGCAGGTAGATGTAGTTATTCTCGTAGAGCTCCATGAGCGCCGCAAAACCGGCTTTGGAGCTCGGTGGGACAACGGTTTGCGGCGGTGTCAAAAGCATGAAAAGCATCCTAGCACAGACGCGCTGCGCCACCATGACTCGGCGTTTTTTCTGGCAATTAGACCGAGTTTTTAATAAAGTCTGCGCGGCAACTGGCGGGCTTGGATAATTGTCGCAGCAATTTCTTCGATCGACCGGGTGGTGGTATCGGAGCAGGGCAATTTCTCCTGCTGGAAAAGCCCCTCGGCACGCGCTGTTTCATACTGGCACTGCCGCAGGGATGCATAGCGGGTATTGGGACGCCGCTCGGCACGAATTTGCGCCAACCGCTCCGGGCGGATCGTGAGGGCATATAAATGATGACGATGAGGTCGCAGCACCTCGGGCAACCGACCACTCAACAGGTCATCGTCCGTGAGCGGGTAGTTGGCCGCGAAAATGCCGTAATGCAACGCCATGTAAATACAGGTCGGCGTTTTGCCGCATCGCGACACACCCACCAGAATCACATCCGCCTGCTCGTAGTGCCGCACCACCGCCCCATCATCGGCGGACAGGGCGTAGTTCATCGCATCAATGCGCAGTCCATAGGCACCCGGATCGGCGATACCATGGCTCTGGCCAACGGTATGCGAGGATTCCATACCCAGCTCACTTTCAAGCGGAGCGATGAAGGTATCGAAGAAGTCCAGCACCACCGCGTTGACCCGACGCAGACGATTACGAAGACCCGCATCGATAATCGTGCTAAAGACAATCGGTCGCTGGCCGTTCTGCTCGCCGGCGGCTTCAATACGCGCAATCGCGGCGTCAACGGCATCGGGGCTGTCGGTGAACGGCAGGCTGATCGGGCTGCAGTCAATGGCAAACTGCGTGAGCAGACTATGGCCAAGCGTCTCGGCCGTCACACCAGTGCGGTCGGAGACAAAGAATACGCTGCGGGACTGAGTCATTTTATTATTCACCTTAGGGGATCGCGTCACTGGGGACAGTGTACCGGGACGCCAGCAATGTTGAACGGGAGAGAGAGCAAGTGAGCGATTACGTAGTCTGGTTTGAGTCCCTCGGCATGAACGATGTCGAGCGTGTCGGCGGCAAAAATGCCTCACTCGGCGAGATGATCAGCAACCTGGCTGATGCCGGCGTGCAGGTGCCTGGCGGCTTTGCCACCACGGCTCAAGCGTACTGGGACTTTTTGGATGAAAGCGGACTACGGCCGCGTATCGAGGCCGAGCTCAAGGGACTGGATGTTGATGATGTCCAGCAACTGGCGAAGACCGGCGCTGCCATCCGTCAGATGATTATCGACACCCCCTTCCCGCCCAAACTGCATGAAGCCATCGTTGGCGCCTGGGAGCAGCTGCAGCAGCGCACCGGCAAAACCGACGCCGAACTGGCTGTCGCCGTTCGCTCCTCGGCAACGGCCGAAGACCTGCCGGATGCCTCTTTTGCCGGCCAGCAGGAAACCTTCCTCAATGTCCGCGGCCTCGATCATGTCCTGCATTACATCCGTGATGTCTTTGCCTCCCTGTTCAATGACCGGGCAATCTCCTATCGCGTTCATCACGGCTTTGCGCATGAACAGGTTGCGCTCTCAGCAGGTGTCCAGGAGATGGTGCGATCGGATACCGGTGCTTCCGGGGTGATGTTCACCATGGATACCGAGTCGGGCTTTCGGGATGTGGTGTTCATCACCGCCTCCTACGGTCTGGGAGAGACGGTGGTTCAGGGCTCGGTCAACCCGGATGAATTCTACGTGCACAAATCCACGCTCGAGGCCGGCCGCCCCGCAGTGCTGCGCCGGACACTCGGCGAGAAAGCCATCAAGATGGTCTACAACGACGACAAAGCGAGCGATGAGCTCGTGCAGGTGGTGGAGACCGATGCCGAAGAGCGGATGCGCTTTTGCCTGAATGACGAAGAGATCGAGTCACTGGCCCGTCAGGCCATGACCATCGAGCGCCATTACGGCCGTCCAATGGACATCGAATGGGGCAAGGATGGCCAGACCGGCCGGCTCTTTATCCTCCAGGCCCGGCCAGAGACGGTGAAAAGCCGCGATGGCGGTCAGAGCATGCAGCGCTACCAGCTCAGTGAACGCGGTCAGGTGCTCGTCGAAGGCCGCGCTATCGGCCAGCGTATTGGTGCCGGAAAGGCCCGGGTCATTGATGACCTGGCTGAAATGCACACGGTTGAAGCCGGTGATGTGCTGGTGACGGATATGACCGACCCCGACTGGGAGCCGATCATGAAACGCGCGGCTGCCATTGTCACCAACCGCGGGGGTCGTACCTGTCATGCGGCCATCATTGCCCGTGAACTCGGCATCCCTGCGGTGGTTGGCACCGGTAATGCGACCGATCGCATCAAGGATGGGGCCGAAGTGACTGTCTCCTGTGCCGAAGGCGATACAGGCTATATCTACCGCGGCCTTCAGGATTTTGAGATCCGCGAGATCGCGCTTGGGGCGATGCCCGAGCTGCCGTTTAAGATCATGATGAACGTCGGCAACCCGGACCGGGCGTTTGATTTCGCCCAACTGCCCAATGCCGGGGTCGGACTGGCGCGGCTTGAGTTCATCATCAACCGCATGATCGGCATTCACCCGCGGGCCCTGCTTGAATTTGATCAGCAGTCAGCGGAGCTGCAAGCGGTCATTCGCAACCAGATCGCAGGCTACGATGACCCGGTGGAGTTCTACGTCGAGAAACTCAGCGAGGGCATCAGCACACTCGCGGCGAGCTTCCCTGACAAGCCGGTCATCGTTCGCATGTCGGATTTCAAATCCAATGAGTATGCCAATCTCATCGGCGGAGCCGCTTACGAGCCGGAAGAAGAGAACCCGATGATCGGGTTCCGCGGTGCCTCGCGCTACATATCCGATGATTTCCGGCCGTGTTTTGAACTCGAATGCCGAGCATTGCGCAAAGTCCGTGATGAGATGGGTTTCACCAATGTCTGGATCATGATCCCGTTTGTCCGCACGGTGGAGGAAGGCCGCCAGGTCATTGATCTGCTGGCCCAGAACGGCCTTGAGAAAGGCAAGGATGGACTGAAGGTCATCATGATGTGTGAGCTGCCCTCCAACGCAGTACTCGCGGATCAGTTCCTTGAGCTCTTTGATGGCTACTCCATCGGCTCCAATGACCTCACCCAGCTCACGCTCGGCCTTGACCGTGACTCCGGGCTGATCGCGCATCTGTTCGAGGAACGTGACCCGGCGGTCAAGGCGCTGCTGCATCAGGCCATCCAGGCGGCAAAACGGGCCGGGAAATACGTGGGCATCTGCGGCCAGGGCCCCTCGGATCACCCGGATCTTGCCCGCTGGCTGATGGAAGAAGGCATTGATAGCGTCTCGCTCAACCCCGACAGCGTGGTGGAGACCTGGCTCTATCTGGCCGAGGACAACGCCAAGGGCTGATCCCCGTACTTGAGCCGGCAGGCTTTCTGCGCTAGCTTGGTCAGACCAATTAGCGAGGAGGAGCAGCCATGCCGGCTCATGCGCTTTTTCGAGAGGAAGATATCCGCTTTGACGTGGATGTCGACCCGCTCATCGCCGCACTGCGCGAAGTCCTGCCCGAAGAAGGGCTGATCGTCCACGAAGAAGGACGTCGGGCTTATGAATGCGACGGGCTCTCGGCTTATAAGCAGCTGCCCCTGCTCGTCGCCGTCCCGGAGACCATCGAACAGGTCCAGCAGGTATTAAAGCTCTGCCATGAAGCCGGGGTACCGGTGGTTACACGCGGATCCGGCACCAGTCTCTCGGGCGGCTCCCTGCCGCATCCGCAGGGCCTGCTGCTTGCGATGGGCAAATTCAATCGCATCCGCGAGATCGATGCAGAAAAGCGTATCGCCAAAGTCGAGCCCGGCGTGCGCAACCTCGCGATTACCGAGGCCGCCTCAGCTTACGGGCTTTATTACGCGCCCGATCCCTCCTCCCAAATTGCCTGTTCCATCGGTGGCAATGTTGGCGAGAATGCCGGCGGCGTGCATTGCCTGAAGTATGGGCTCACCGTCCACAATGTCCTCGCCGTTGAGATGATCACCATTGAAGGTGAGCGCACCACCATCGGATCAGAGGCGCTCGATACGCCGGGTTATGACCTGCTCGCGCTGCTGCACGGCTCCGAAGGCATGCTCGGCGTGATCGTGGAGGTCACCGTCAAACTGCTTCCTCATCCGCTGACCAAACAGGTGCTCATGGCCTCCTTTGCCGATGTGGAATCCGGCGGTCATGCCGTAGCCAGCATCATCGCCCGCGGCATCATCCCGGGCGGGCTTGAGATGATGGATGGCGCAGCCATCCAGGCGGCCGAAGACTTCGTGCAGGCAGGCTACGATACCGATGCCGCCGCCATTCTCATTTGTGAGCTTGATGGCAGCGAGGCCGAAGTGGCCGATCAGATGCAGGCGGTCAAAGAGTGCATGACCGACCATGGTGCAACGCGCATCCAGGTGGCAGCAGATGATGAGGAGAAGGCGCGTTTCTGGGCCGGACGCAAGGCCGCTTTTCCGGCGGTCGGACGTATTTCACCCGATTATTACTGCATGGATGGGACCATCCCTCGCAAACAGCTCGCCTATGTGCTGCGGCGCATTAGCGAACTCAGCGAAGCCCAGGGGCTTGAGACGGTCAACGTCTTTCATGCCGGCGATGGCAACCTCCACCCCCTGATCCTCTTCGATGGCAATCAGCCAGGGCAACTCGATGCCGCTGAGACCCTCGGCAGCCAGATCCTGCAGCTTTGTGTGGAAGTCGGTGGCACCGTGACCGGTGAACACGGCGTTGGCGTCGAGAAGATCAATGAGATGTGTGTGCAGTTTGCAAGCGCTGAGATCGAGCAGTTCCATGCGGTCAAAAACGCCTTTGACCCGGCCGGCCTGCTCAATCCGGGCAAGGCCATCCCCACGCTTAATCGCTGCGCGGAATTCGGGCGCCTGCATGTCCACAATGGCGAGCTGCCCCATCCGGAACTGGAGCGCTTGTAATGGCGGCAGCGGATCAGAGCGAGGCGCTTGCCGCACAGGTCAGGGCTGCTGCCGAATCCGGTACGGCGCTGCATATCATCGGCGGTAACACCAAAGCGTTTTATGGCAACCCCACCGAAGGTGAGCCGCTTGAGACGCTCGGGCACCGTGGGATCGTCAATTATGAGCCCACAGAGCTTGTGCTAACGGCACGGGCCGGCACCCCGCTTGGGGAGATTGAGGCAGCGCTCGCCGAGCAGGGCCAGGCCCTTGCCTTTGAGCCGCCATCCTTTGGTGAGCACAGCAGCATTGGCGGGGTAATCGCCGCCGGACTCTCCGGCCCGAGCCGGCCCTACGCGGGATCCGCCCGGGATATGGTGCTCGGTCTTCGTCTACTCAACGGCAAAGGCGAGATCATGCGCTTTGGCGGCGAGGTGATGAAAAACGTCGCCGGCTACGATGTCTCCCGACTTAATGTCGGCGCACTGGGCACACTCGGCGTGATCCTCGAAGTCTCGCTTAAAGTCCTGCCGGCACCCGCTGTCAGTGCAACGATGAAATTCGATATGCCGGTTGCAGAATGCCATCGCCAGAGCGAGAGCTGGCTGCGGGCAGGCCGTCCGCTAAGCGCTCTGCTACATGATGGCAAGGCGCTCTACGCACGCTTCTCGGGCACACACTCTGCGATCGCCGATGCCACCGAACAGCTCTCGGGCGAGGTCATCGAGCAGCCAGCCGCCGATGCGCTCTGGGCCAGTGTGCGAAACCACACTCACACCTTTTTCAAGGATAGATCGATGCCCGTCTGGCGCGCCTCATTGCCCCCTGGCAGTGATCTTGAGCAGATACTGCCAGGCGATGAGCGACTGGTTGAATGGTCCGGCCAACAGCTTTGGCTGAAAAGCGAAGCGCCGGCAGCGCAACTGCGCGCCGAGGCCGCCGCCGCGGGTGGCAGCATTACACGCTTTTATGGCGACAACCCCGAAACAGAGGGTGTTTTCCAGCCACTTGACGCCATTCAGACGCGGCTGCACCGATCCTTGAAACAGGCCTTCGACCCGAAGGGCATCTTCAACCCCGGACGACTCTACCCCGGACTTTAAGGGCGCTGATCATGCAAACGCATCTTGCCGACTTCATTAAAAACACCGATGCCGGCCGCGAAGCAGATGCCATTCTTCGCAAATGCACCCACTGTGGCTTCTGTCTGGCCAATTGCCCGACCTATCGACTCTTGGGTGATGAGCTCGACAGCCCCCGAGGCCGGATTTATCAGATCAAACAGGTACTCGAAGGCGAGGCGGCAACCGACAGTATCCAGCTGCATCTGGACCGTTGCCTGACATGCCGGGCCTGCGAGACAACCTGTCCCTCGGGGGTTGAATACGGCCGCCTGGTCGATCTTGGCCGTGAGTTGGTCGAAGAGCAGGTCCCGCGCTCGGGTGTGCCCAAACTGCTGCGCGGTGCCTTGCGCACCGTCCTGCCGCGGCCGAGACTTTTCGCCTCATTGCTGACCATGGGTCGCATGGCCCGGCCACTGGTCCCGGGTGTACTGAAGAAGAAAATCCGCCCGCGAAGACCCGCCCCGGCCTGGCCCGAGGCGGCCACGCACAGCCGTTTTGTCCTGATGCTTGAAGGTTGCGTGCAACCGGCACTTGAGCCGCCCATCAACCCGCAGACCGCCCGCATTCTGGATGCGCTTGGCATCGGTATTCAGCGAACCCCGGAAGTGAGCTGCTGCGGCGCCATCGATCAACATCTCGGCGCACCGGAGGCTGCCAAGGCCCGCATTCGCGCCAATATCGATGCCTGGTGGCCGGCCATTGAAGCCGGTGCCGAGGCAATCGTTGTAAATGCCAGTGGCTGTGGCGCTCAGGTCAAAGACTACGGCCATCTACTGGCTGATGATAAAGACTATGCTGAGAAGGCCGCGCGGGTCACAGCGCTCACCGTTGACCCGATCGAGCTGCTTGAGTCCTATGCAGAGCATCTGGCCCCCGCTGACAATGCTCCGCGACGGATCGCTTTCCAAACGCCCTGCACACTGCAGCATGCTCAAAAATTGAACGGCCGCGTTGATAAGCTGCTGGCCAAGATCGGTTTTGAACTCACGCCGGTGCCCGACTCCCACATCTGCTGCGGCTCGGCAGGCACTTACTCGGTTCTGCAACCCGAACTCAGTGATAAGCTGCGGGCTCAGAAGCTTGAGAATCTCGCAACGGGTAGCCCGGAGATGATTGCAAC
>CAJXNJ010000036.1 GCA_913057145.1 uncultured Ectothiorhodospiraceae bacterium | reverse complement strand
ATCGATGAACCCACCATTCCGATCACTTCGCAGCTATCTTCCACCGGGCTGCAGCGGCTGATTGAGGGTATTCGTCTGTGGCGGCAGCATCCCGAGGCGCTGCTGGTGACCAGTGGGGCGCTCAGTCGTGGTCGCTCGCAGGCGGAGATTGCCGCGGATCTGGCTGAGGAACTCGGCGTGCCACGGGCCAAAATCCGCATGCTGCCTGAGGCGCGGAACACCAGTGAGGAGGCGGCAGCTTTTGCGCAATTAATGCGAAGTGAGTCTGTTGCGGAGACCACTTCGGCGGCAGCAACCGCCACTGCCCGATCCGCTCGCCCGATTCTGGTCACCTCGGCCAGTCATCTGCCGCGGGCCATAGCGGCTTTTCAGTCAGCGGGCATTGATCCCCTCCCGGCGCCCACCGCTTATCGCGCGTTACCGCGACATTTTGATTTGCCCACGGATTTTGCCCCCAGCGCCGATGATTTGCGCACCACAGAGGCTGCTTGGCACGAGTACCTCGGCCGACTGTGGGCTTGGTTACGCGGTGGGTAATGGAAGGCGGCGTTGATCCGCTCGCTTTGGCATCATATGATATATGACATCGTCATCATTTATCTGTGGCTAGAGGTTGAGTTCCCATGCGCACAATTATTGACTTACCAGATTCGCAGATCGCCGCATTGCGTGAACTTGGAGAAAAAGAGCAAGCATCTCGAGCCGAGTTGATTCGTCGCGCAATTGAGGCTTATGTCAATGATCATCAGCCATCAATAAATGATGATGCGGCTTTTGGTCTGTGGCGTGCGCGGCGGGAGCAAATTGGCAGTGGTGTTGATTACCAGCGCCGCATTCGCGCCGAGTGGGATGATTAATGAAGGCGCTTTTTGATTCGAACATTCTTATTGATTATCTCATGGGTTCAGAGTGGGCGCGTGAGGAAATTGCGCGGCATGATGTTCTTTTAATTAGCGCGATCACCTGGATGGAGGTGATGGTGGGCGCGAAACCGGATGAAGACACGGCAGTTCGTGCATTCCTCAAAAAATTTCGCGTTGTGCCGGTTGATACGGTAGTCATGGAGGCTGCAGTGCGCATCAGAAGGCAGCGTGGCATGAAGCTACCGGATGCCATTATCTGGGCGACAGCCCAGAGTGAATACGCACTCTTAGTCACCCGTGATGAAAAGGCTTTCTCTTCGGCTTCGCCCGATGTTCGAATTCCTTATAAAATTCATGACGAGGGTCCTAGCGCCGAAACCACCAGATGATCAGTGTCAGAACAACACTGACGATGATGGAAGTGGCGAGTGGGAAGTAGAAGGTGAAACCCTCGCGCTTGACCAGGATGTCGCCCGGGAGGCGGCCGAGGCCGAGTTTGCTGATCACCGGCCAGAGCAGGCCGATGAGCAGAATAATCAGGCCGATGGTAACGAGCGTCTTCTGCATAACCCCGTGTCTGCAGCCCCGATTAAGCGGCGGTGAACCGCTGCACCCCCGTATCCGTTCCCACTAAAAGCTCATCCGCCGGGCGCAGGGCAAAAAGCCCGTTGGTCACCACACCGGCGATGTTGTTGAGCTGTTTCTCCATGGCAATTGGCTCAGCCAGGTCCATCCCGCGGACATCCAGAATGATATTGCCATTATCGGTGGTGAAACCTTCGCGCAGCTCCGGGCGGCCGCCGAGTTTCACGAGTTGACGGCCAACGTAAGAGCGCGCCATTGGAATGACTTCCACCGGCAGCGGGAAATCGCCGAGGGCGGTGACCTGTTTGCTGGCATCAACAATGCAGACGAACTGCTTTGAGAGCGCCGCGACGATTTTCTCGCGGGTCAGCGCCCCGCCGCCGCCCTTGATCATCTGCAGATGGCGGTTGATTTCATCCGCCCCATCCACATAAACCGCCAGTTCGGTGACGCTGTTGGCGTCGCGTACTTCAATGCCGTGGCCGCGCAGCCGCTCGGCACTGGCCTCGGACGCGGCAACGGCTGCTTCGACCTCGATGCTCGAGGCCGCCAGTGCGTCGATAAAATGGTTCACCGTCGAGCCGCTGCCAACGCCAATAATGCTGCCCGCCTGGACTTTTTCGACAGCGGCCTCAGCGGCGGCTTTTTTCTGCGCTTCTGCGCTCATGGTGTCTCCTTTATCCATGTCCGATAAACTGCGTTTATGAAATCGTATCTGCAACGCATCCTCACCGCGAGTGTCTACGACGTCGCCGAGCAAACGCCGCTGACCGAGGCGGTCAATCTGTCCCGTCGGCTGGATAATCGCATCCTGTTAAAGCGTGAAGACATGCAACCGGTCTTTTCGTTCAAGATCCGCGGGGCCTATAACAAGATCGCGAAGCTCACCGAGGCGCAGCGCGAGCGCGGCGTGATCTGCTCCTCCGCCGGCAATCACGCCCAGGGTGTGGCGCTGTCGGCGCAGAAGCTCGGCATCAAGGCGACGATTGTCATGCCGCGGACCACACCGGCGATTAAAGTCGATGCGGTGCGCAATTTTGGCGGACGAGTGGTCTTGCATGGCGATACCTATGATGCGGCCAAGGCGCATGCCGAGAAGCTGGTCGAGGAGCGTGGGCTGACATACATCCCGCCCTACGATGATCCGGATGTGATTGCCGGTCAGGGCACGGTAGGTATGGAGATCTTAAGCCAGCACCCGGGGCCGATTGATGCGGTGTTCGTGCCAGTGGGCGGTGGCGGACTGATTGCCGGGATCGCCGCTTATATTAAGCAATTGCGACCGGATATTCGCATTATCGCGGTTGAGCCTGAAGATGCGCCGACCCTCTCTCGGGCCATGGCCGCCGGCCGTCGGGTCACGTTGGATGAGGTCGGCATTTTCGCCGACGGCGTGGCGGTGAAGCAGATCGGCAAGGAGACGTTTCGCATCGCCCGTGAGCTCGTTGATGAGTGTCTGTTGGTGTCGACCGATGAAATCTGCGCCGGTATCAAGGATATTTTTGAAGACACCCGCACGGTGATGGAGCCCGCGGGTGCTCTCGCTGTGGCCGGGATCAAGAAATACGTCGAGCGCGAGGGTGTCAGCGGGCAGACGCTGATCGGGATTAATTGCGGGGCGAACATGAATTTCTCGCGCCTCGCGCATGTGGCTGAACGTGCTGAGCTGGGTGAACATCGCGAGGCGGTTCTAGCGGTGACGATTCCCGAGCGGCCCGGCAGTTTTCGCGAGTTCTGCGAGACGATTGGCAATCGGGCGATTACCGAGTTCAATTACCGGTATTCATCGGCGGAAGAAGCCCACGTATTTGCCGGAATCGGGCTTAATGACGGGCTCGCCGAGCGCGATGAAGTGGTGGAGGCGCTGGAGTCGCGCGGTTATCCGGTACTCGACCTCACCGAAGATGAAATGTCGAAAGTGCACGTCCGGCATATGGTCGGCGGCCACGGGCATAACGTTGATCACGAGGTGCTCTACCACGTGAGCTTTCCCGAGCGCCCGGGCGCCTTGTTGAATTTTCTAAAGCGCCTGGGGCGGCGCTGGAACATCTCGCTTTTCCACTACCGCAACCATGGCGCTGATTACGGCCGCGTACTGGTCGGCATCCAGGTGCCACCGGAGCAGCGCGAGAAGTTCGAGGAAAGCCTCGATAAGCTCGGGTACCCGTATCGTAATGAGTCGGATAACCCCGCGTATGCGCTGTTCTTGAGTTAGGCGCTGAGGAATTACATCGTCGGCATGACAAAGGCGCTGCCGGCGCCGCCCTCGCGGACACCACCGCCCGGCCAGCGAACGGTCATGGTCTTCATCTGCGTGTAGAAGCGAACGGCGTCCGGGCCGTGGGCATGCAGAACGCCGAAGCGACTGTTCTTCCAGCCGCCGAAGCTATGAAACGCCATGGGCACGGGAATCGGCACGTTGACGCCGACCATGCCGGCGGCGACACGCTCGCTGAAGCTGCGTGCGGCATCACCGTCGCGAGTGAAGATGGCGGTGCCATTGCCGAACTCATGCTCATTGACGATGGTGAGTGCTTCTTCGAAATCTGTTGCGCGTACGACGCTCAGCACCGGGCCGAAGATTTCCTCGGCATGGATCCGCATGCCGGGGCGGACGTGATCAAATAACGATCCGCCAATAAAAAAGCCGCCCGCCGCGCCCGCACCGCCCGCGGCACTTCCCGGATACTGGCCCTGGCGTCCATCGACCACCAGCTCAGCGCCTTCGGCAACACCAATATCCAGATAACCGGCCACTTTATCCCGATGCTCGGCGGTCACCAGTGGGCCCATCTCCGGCTCGGGGGAGCCCATGCCGTCACCCACCGTCAGAGTCTCCAGCCGCGCCCGGAGGCCCGCGACCAGTCGATCGGCGGTCTCTTCGCCAACCGGCACGGCCACGGAAATGGCCATGCAACGCTCGCCGGCTGAGCCGTAGGCCGCGCCCATCAGCGCATCAACCGTCTGCTCCATGTCGGCATCGGGCATTACAACTGCGTGGTTTTTCGCACCACCCAGCGCCTGCACACGCTTGCCATGCGCGGCGCCGGTTTCGTAAATGTACTGGGCAATCGGCGTAGAGCCGACAAAGCTGATTGCACCGACACGCGGGTCGGTCAGCAGCGTATCAACGGCCTCTTTATCACCGTTGACCACGTTGAATACGCCATCGGGCAGCCCGGCCTCGCGCAGCAGCTCGGCCAGCAACAGCCCGGCGGAGGGGTCTTTTTCCGAAGGCTTGAGGATAAAACTGTTGCCGCAGGCAAGGGCCACCGGTGCCATCCACAGCGGCACCATGACCGGGAAGTTGAACGGCGTGATGCCGGCGCACACACCCACCGGCTGATACATCGAATGGCTATCGACGCCGGTGCCAACGCTCGGCGAATACTCGCCTTTGATCAGATGGGGGATGCCGCAGGCAAACTCCACGACCTCGAGCCCGCGAATGACTTCGCCCTTGGCATCAGAGAAGGTCTTGCCGTGCTCGCGGGTGATGCACTCGGCCAGTCGATCATGGTTTTGCTCGATGAGATCCTTGAAGCGGAACATCACCCGAGCGCGGCGCAGCGGCGGGGTGGCGCCCCAGGCGGCCTGGGCCTCGGCGGCATTGGCAATGACGCTTCGCACTTCATCGGCTGAGGCCAGCGCAACCGCGCCTGTCTGCTCGCCGGTGGCCGGGTTGTAAACCGGTGCGGTTCTCCCGCCGGCAGCTCCTGCCACCGCGCTGCCGCCAATGAAATGCCCAATGCTCTGAATCGCCATGATGTCCCCTCCTCTGGTCAGACCACAGACTATAGCGTTTTTCGTGTGATCCCGCATTGCCCGACCGGTAGGGTCTCTGGTACAACAACTCCACAATATCTAGTGGAGGTCCCGTGGCAGATCCAAAGATTTCATCCCCCTGCGTGAGCATTTGTGAGGTCGAGGACGGCCGCTGCATTGGTTGTGGCCGCAGCGAGACCGAGATCGCGGAGTGGAAAACCTATACCGAGGCCCAGCGGCTGATGATCATGGATCGCCTTGAGGAAGAGGCGGCGAATGGCGGCTGGTTCGCCGCCGATGCCTTCGACGCTGCCCCGGCGGGCCAAGCGGCCCCGGCCGCAAAACCCGATGCCTGAGCACGAGCCGAAAACCTGCCCGCGCTGCGGTGGCGGGTTTGAGTGCCGGCAGGGCAGCATTCATCGCTGTCAGTGTGTGGATGTGCTGCTCTCCGATGCCCTGCGCGAGATGATTGCGCTGCGCTATGATGACTGCTTGTGCCGGGACTGCCTGCTGGAACTCACCGGTGCCACCGCCCTATCATCGGGCTATGAGGTGAAGCGGGGAGAGGGAGGTTCGACGTGGAAGGTGCCTTCAAGCCAATGACCGCACCGGCCGATGGCCGGTTGTGCGACGCCATTGCCGAGGAGATCGAACGGCAGATCGTCGAGGGGCGACTGCATGCGGGGGATTCTCTGCCGGCTGAGCGCGAATTGGCCAAGCAGATGGAAGTCTCCCGTGCCTCCATGCGCGAGGCGCTGCTGATCCTGGTCTCCCGCGAACTCCTCAGCGTCCGACGCAATGCCGGCTATACGGTCGCGGAAGTGGCCGCGCCCAGTCTCACCGACCCGCTACTGCGATTAATGGATACCCAGCCAAAAGCCGTGGCCGATGTGCTGGAGCTGCGCCAGGGTGTGGAGACCATGGGCGCGGAGCTTGCGGCACAACGGGCAACGGCCGAGGACCTCGCGGATATTCGCGAGGCCCTTCAGCGTATGGAGGCCGCTCAGGAAAACGGCCGTGCCGAGGAAGCGGCGGATTGGGATGCGCGTTTGCATCTGGCGATCGCCGAGGCCTCACACAATGTCGCACTGGTGACGATGATGCGCGGGCTTTTCACGGTGTTGCGCGAGCATGTCCGCCGTGCCCGCGCGGCCATGCTGGTCAGCCAGGAAGGCGAAGATGCTTTGCGCGAGCAGCACCACGCACTGGTTGAGGCGATTCTCGCCGGGGACCCTGAAACGGCCATGGCTGCCGCCGAGCGGCATCTGCAGTATCTGCGCGAAGGATTGTTGCCCAAGCACACGGATGCCGCATAATACAGGCTGATTCACTCGGGAGACCTTTTTCCATGAGCGCTGCCATCGAGGATCCAGCCGCGGCCCTGGACACTGTCAAAGGACTGATTCGCGACATCCCGGATTTCCCCAAGCCGGGCATTCTGTTCAAGGACATCACACCCCTACTGGGCGATGCGAAAGGCTTTGGCCTGGCCATCGATCTGCTGGCCGACTCCATTGACGGCCCGGCCCCTGAATACATCGTCGGCACCGAGTCGCGTGGATTCATTTTTGGCGCGGCACTCGCTTACCGCCTGGGCGCGGGGTTTATCCCGGTGCGCAAGCCCGGCAAGTTGCCCTCGGATGTGCACTCCTGCGAGTACGAACTGGAGTACGGCACCGACGCGCTGGAGGTCCATCGCGATGCCCTGCATCACGGGGCGAAGACCCTGATTGTGGATGATCTGCTCGCCACCGGCGGCACGGCCAAGGCGACCGGGGATCTCTTGCGGCGGCTGGGTGCGGAGATGCTCGGTTATCGGTTTGTGATTGAGCTCACCTTCCTCAACGCCCGTGAGCACATGACCGACGCACCGGTGAAGTCCCTGATTCAGTACTGAGTGCTGGCCGGGGCCGGCTCCGGCCCCGGTGTCTCAACGCACCAGCCGTTTGCGCGCCAGCGCGGCGGCAATCCAGTAGCTCGCTGCGGCATAGCCCGCGACCACAGCCAGATGCAGTAGCGGCATCTCGACCACGCCGCCGGTCATCAACGGCCGCACGAGCATCACCACATGCGCCAGTGGCAGGAACTGCGCGCCAAGCGCGACCGCATCCGGCAGTCCTGAGAGCGGGAAGAAAACGCCGGATAAGAGCAGCATCGGCGTCATCACCAGCGTGAAGTAGTACAAAAAGAAGTCATAGCTCGGTGAGATGGCGGTGATGATCATGGCAAGCCCGGCGAAGGCGAAGCCTGCAAGCAGAATCACCGGCAGCACCAGTAGCGCCTGGGGCCCTGCCACAAGGCCCAGTACGGAGGCCACCAGCACGATGGCGCTGGCGTTAATCAGCGCCTTGGTGGCCGCCCAGGCAATCTCGCCCAGCACGACATCATCGACATTCATGGGGGCAGCGAGCATCGCCGCCCAGGTCTGCTGGGTGGTCAAGCGCGTGAAGGCCGAATACAGCGCTTCAAACGTCGCCCCGGTCATCGCGGCCGAGCAGACAATGCCGCTTGCCAGAAACACCATGTAGCGCATGCCGTCGATTTCACCGACGAACTGCCCCAGCCCGTAGCCAAGCGCGATCAGGTACAGCACCGGCTCGCCGAAGTTGCCAAGCAGTGAGGGCAGCATGAGCTTGCGCCAGACTTTCAGGTTGCGCAGCCACACGGCGATAAAGCGAAAACTCAGCCGCGGCGCTGTGCGCAGATGATCGATCACCGCCATCAGTCTCTGAGCTCCCGTCCGGTCAGGCGTAAGAACACATCCTCCAGACTGGCCGGGCGATACAGATAGCCCGGGCCGATGAGCGCGTCGATTTCGCGCAGCAGAGCCTCCCGTTCCTGGCCGTAGATGAGCACCGTCTCACCCACCGGCTCGACTCGAAAGCCGGCAAGCGCCACGTCTTTCCACTGCAGCGCGAGGTCACCGCGAAGCTCCACCACGTGGGGTTCGATATGCGCTTCGATCAGCCCGCGAGGGCTGTCGCAGGCAACAATGCGGCCATGATCGATAATCGCCGCCCGGTCACAGAGCCGCTCGGCTTCTTCCATGTAATGCGTGGTTAAAAGCAGCGTTTTACCCCGACGCCGAAGCGCATGCAGCCGCTCCCAGATGTGCTGGCGCGCCTGCGGGTCGAGCCCGGTGCTCGGTTCATCCAGCGCCAGGAGTTCAGGGTCGTTAACCAGCGCCCGGGCCAGTGTCAGGCGTCGTTTCATGCCGCCGGAGAGCCCTTGGATGGGGTCATCGGCGCGCTCAGTGAGTTCGGCAAAGCGCAGCAGCTCGTCCATGCGCGCCTCAATCTGGCGTCGACCGGCCCCGTAATAGGCGCCGTAGACGATCAGGTTTTCGCGCACACTGAAGTCCGGGTCCAGATTATCGAACTGCGGGACGATGCCCGCGCGCTCACGCATGGCCCGGGCGCGTTGCGGGATCGGCTCGCCCAGGACGGTGATCTCACCGGCACTGGGCGGTGTCAGGCCCAGGAGCATGCGCAGCGTGGTGGTCTTCCCCGCCCCGTTGGGCCCGAGCAGAGCAAAGCACTCGCCGGCCTTGATCTCAAGATCAATGCCATCGACGACATTCACCCCGCCGTATTCGCGGGTGAGCCCGCGGGCGATGACGCTCATCACGCTCAAGCGGCGGCCGGTTCGGCTTTGGCCGCGTTGTGGTCACGGGCGAGCAGCAGATAAAACGCCGGCAGCACAAAGAGCGTGAAAATGGTGCCAATGCCAAGGCCCGTGGCGATCACAAGGCCGATGTGGAAACGGCTGACCGCACCCGGCCCGGTCGCAATCAAAAGCGGCACCATGGCCATAATGAGTGCCAGCGAGGTCATGATGATCGGCCGCAGGCGAATCGCAGCGGCCTCTTCCACGGCCGAGCGCTTGTCCATGCCTTTTTTGATCTGCAGGTTGTTGGCGAACTCCACGATCAGAATGCCGTTTTTCGCCACCACACCAATCAGCGTGATCAGCCCCACCTGGGTGTAAATATTCACCGTGGCAAAGCCAAGGGTGATGAAGATCAATGCCCCGGCAATACTCAGCGGCACCGAGACCAGAATAATGGCCGGGTCACGCCAGCTCTCAAACTGCGCGGCGAGCACCAGGTAAATCACCACGATCGAGAGGAAGAACGTGAGGATCAGCGCACTGCCCTGATTGGCAAACTGCCGTGACTGACCGGTGTAGTCGGTGGTCGTGCTTGCAGGCAGTGTCTGACTGGCGAGCCCCTCCAGCGTGGCAAGGGCTTCGCCCAATGGCACGCCCGGTGCCGGGATGCCCTCGAGGGTGACGGCGTTGAGCTGCTGGAACTGATCGCGTGAGCTCGGGACCACCGAGTCGGTAAAGCGCACGATGCTTGAGAGCAGGACACTCTCACCGCTTGCCGTTTCAATGGTGTAGTCCTCGAGCATGCGGGCATCAAGCCGGAACGGACGGTCGACCTGCGGGATGACCTTGTAGCTGCGGCCATCGAGGTTGAAGCGATTGACGTAACCGCCACCGAGCATGCCGGAGAGTGTGCGCCCGAGGTTCTCCATGGTGATGCCGAGATCAGCGGCGCGGTCACGGTCCACCTCCACGGTGGTCATGGGCCGGTCAAATTCCACGGATTTTTTCAGGAACATGAACTGCCCGCTGCCCATGGCCTGGCCGATCATCTGATTGGCCATGGCATCAAGTGCCTCATAGCTCTCGGATGTCGTCAGCACAAACTGAATGGGCAGCCCACCGCCGGAGCCCGGCAGACTCGGCCGCGGGAAAACGGCGGTACTGAAGCCCGGGTTGGGGCTGAATTTCGCACTCATCTCACCCTGGACTTCGGTCTGGCTGCGGGCACGCTCATCAGGCGGGGTGAGTTTGACGCCACCGAACACGGTATCCGGTGAAAATCCACCGAGGATCATGAACGTGGCGTCATATTCATTAATGCTCTCAGCGGCATCCTGATACTGCTCAGCGAAGCTGCTGAGGTAATCGAATGTTGCTGTCCGGGGCGCCGAGCCCTGGAAGAAAAGAATGCTCTGATCCTCGGTGGGCGCGAGCTCATTCTCACTGGTGACAAACATGAAGTAGTTGGAGGCCAGCACGGCGATACCAAAGAAAATCAGTACGCTTTTGGTATCGAGCAGTCGGCTGAGGCTTGCTTTGTACGCAGCGGCAAGCGCGTTGAACGACCGCTCGACAAACGCCTCAAAACGGCCCGGGTTGCCATGGGGCTTGAGCACCTTGGCCGAGACCATGGGCGAGAAGGTCAACGCCACCACACCGGAGATCAGCACCGCGCCGGCCAGGGTGAAGGCAAACTCGGTGAAAAGCGTGCCGACCAGCCCGCCCATAAAGCCAATCGGCGCGTAGACCGCGAGCAGCGTGGTGGTCATGGCGATAATCGGCACCGCCAGCTCGCGTGCCCCGGTGATGGCGGCATCAAACCGCGACATCCCGTCTTCGATATGCCGGTGAATATTCTCAACGACGATAATCGCGTCATCCACCACCAGCCCGATGGCAAGGACCATGGAGAGCAGGGTGAGCAGGTTCAGCGAATAGCCGAGCGCGAGCATGATGGTCGCCGCACCGACCAGAGATAACGGTACCGCCAGCGAGGGGACGATGGCGGCGCGCAAGGAACCGATGGTGAGGAAGATCACCAGCAGCACAATGCCAACCGCCTCAATGATGGTTTTGAAGACTTCGTTGATGGAGTCTTCGATGAATTCACTGGCGTCATACGGCAGGGCAAGGTCAATACCCTGCGGGAGCTGGGCGCGCAGATCCGGCAGTGAGGCGGTCACCGCCCCGGCGACATCCAGCGGGTTGGCACCGGGCGCCTGCTCCACGGCAATGAACACCGAGGGCTGGCCCTTGTACCAGGCCGCGGAACTATAAGTCTCGGAGCCGAATTCGGTCGCGGCAATGTCTTCAAGCCGCACCACCGTGCCATTCTGCTCACGCACCACCAGCCGGTTGAACTGCCCGGGGTCGCTCACATCCGTGGTGATGGAGAGATTGATCTGGGTGTAGGGGCCCTTGGTATTGCCGATACCGGCCTGGAAGTTATTGGCACGCAGGGCCTGCTGGACCTCGGCCGCCGTGACATTGAGGGCGGCCATGCGATCGGGGTCGAGCCAGATGCGCATGGCCGGCGAGCGGCCGAACACCCGCGCCTTGGCAACACCCGGTAGCGCCTGCACCTGAGGCTGGATGACCCGATCGACAAAGTCGGTGATCTCAGGCACCGGCACGCTCTGACTGTAGATGGCCATGTACATCAGCGCGGTCTGATCACCCGTGCTGGCCTCAATGACCGGGTCCTGGGCCTCGGCCGGCAGGACATTGCGCTGGCTTGCCACCTTGGCCTGAATCTCGGCGACCGCGGCATTGGCGTCGTAGTTGAGCACCATGTTCACTTCGATGGTGGACTGGCCCTGGCGCGACTCCGAGGTGATGTAATCGATGCCATTGGCCTCGGCGATGGCCTGTTGCAGAGGCTGGGTGATAAAGCCCTGGACAAGCTCGCTGTCGGCACCGGGGAAGCTGGTGGTGACGGTGACCACGGTGTTTTCGGTGGAGGGGTACTGGCGGACCTCCAGCAGATCGATCGAGCGCACGCCGGCCAGCAGAATAAGCAGGCTGACCACCGTCGCCAATACCGGCCGGTGGATGAAAATATCGGTGAACTTCATCGCCCGGTCACCCCGGCCGGATCCATGGCCGTTGTCTCATCGATGGTCACCGGCTGTCCCGGGCGCACTTTAATAAGCCCCGCGGCAACGACCCGCTCGCCGGCCTCAAGCCCGCGAATGACCTCCACCCGGCCATCGCGCACCTCACCGGTCTCGATCTGAACCTGTTCGGATAAAAGCCCCTGTTCGGTCTCATTGATGCGCAGGACAAAATCGCCATAGGTATTAAAGCTCACCGCCGTGCGCGGAATGGTGAGAACCCGGCGTTGCTCAGGCTCAAGCACCGTGACTTCGGCAAACATGCCCGGGCGCAGCAGACCCTCCGGGTTGTCGAGGGTTGCGCGGATCGAGACCGAACGGGTCTCGGCATCCACACCGCTGTCGATGGCGGTGATTTCGCCCGTAAACGTCTGTTCATAGGCGCTGGTGCTGATCTCAACGGCCTGGCCTTTTTGCAGGCCAGGCAGAAAACGCTCCGGCAGGCTGAAATCGGCGTAGATCGGATCGAGTTTCTGCAGATTGACGATGTCACTGCCCGGGGCGAGGAACTGGCCCGGGCTCACCCGGCGCAGCCCGAGCGCACCGCTGAAAGGTGCGGTGATGGTTTTCTGGCGGATCCGCTCCTGCTGGGTGTTCACGGCGGCCACGGCACTATCGAGCCGGGCGCGGGCTTCATCAAATTGAGATTGAGAAATCGCGCGTTGCGGCAGCAGATCCTCAGCCCGGGCGAATTCA
Source organism: uncultured Ectothiorhodospiraceae bacterium (assembly GCA_913057145.1). GTDB lineage: Bacteria > Pseudomonadota > Gammaproteobacteria > Nitrococcales > Nitrococcaceae > Spiribacter. Next base: position 571 of record CAJXNJ010000036.1, on the reverse strand, counting down.
ATGCGGGCGAGCTCGGCCTGTGCCTCAAGCCCGGCGAGTTCCGCTTCATCCACGCTCTTATCCAGCGTGAGCAGGACATCGCCCGCCTCGATCAGATCGCCGGAGTCAAAGTTGATGCGCTCGATGACACCGGCAACCTCAGTGCTCACTGCCACGGCATCGATTGCGGTGAGGCTGCCTACCGTGCGCCGCTCACCCTGCCATTGCTCGGCGATGACTTCGGTGGCCATGACATTGGCCGGGCGCGGGCCGCCACCCATGCCGCCGCCAGGCGCCTGGATGAGGAATTTATAGCCGAAGATGCCGCCAAAGATGGCCCCAAGCAGAGCCAGAGCAATGAGTGAACGGGTGATGACTTTCATAAAAACGCGTCCTGATTGCGGGATGTGGCCTCAGACACAAAGATGAGTCATAAGTTTTCAATTGTATCAGGGGATTGCCCCGGCTATTACCGCAGAACGGAAATCGCGGTACTGAGCGCCAGCAAAACTAATAGCGCGCCTGTGATGCGCTCAATCCACACGCCATGCCGGCGCAGCCAGCCGGCGATACCGCTTGCCGAGAGCCCGGT
>CAJXNJ010000035.1 GCA_913057145.1 uncultured Ectothiorhodospiraceae bacterium | reverse complement strand
TGTTGCAGCTCGATGAGTGCCGCCAGCATAAAGGCGTGATCATCCAAATACCCCGGGAGGCTGGCGCGGCCGGCCCGCCAGCTGGCAAGCAAACGCCCCTCGCGCCAGAGATGCTCGCGGACAAAGGCCTCGGCGGCTTCGGCCGCATCAATCAGATCCGGTAACCCCAAAAACCGCCCGGCCCGCGCCAGTCCCTGGATCATCAGGGCATTCCAGGCGGTGAGCGCCTTGTCATCAAGCCCCGGGCGTTCACGCTGATCACGCACCGCGCGCAGCTTGCTCTGTGCCGACTGCCAGCGGGCCACCAGCGTCTCTCGCGGTGTCTGCAATCGCTTGGCGAGCTCAGAGAACGCCATATGCACCTGCGGGTGCCAGCGGCCTTCGAAGTTGGGCTTTTCATCAAGGCCTAGGCGCAAAATCACCAGCTCGGCCTCATCGGCATCCAGCGCTTTTCGCACCTCATCGGGTGTCCAGAGATAAAAAACCCCCTCGCCCTCGCTGGTATCGGCATCCAGTGATGTCGCAAACCCACCTTCGGGCAGGCGCATCTCGCGCAGGGCCCACTCCGCGGTCTCGCGGGCGATGCGGCGGTAGAACTTATCGCCCGTTGCCCGATAGGCATCGGTCGCCACCGCCATCAACAAGGCGTTATCCGAGAGCATTTTCTCGAAATGCGGGATCATCCATTCACTATCGACGCTGTAGCGGGCAAAGCCACCGCCGATCTGGTCATAAATGCCGCCAAGCGCCATACGACGCAGGGTATGACAGGCCATGTGCAACGCACCGCGATCCGGGTCGCCTGCCTGCTGGCTGCGGGCGTAGTGGCGCAGCAGGCGCTCAAGGCCCACCGGTTGCGGGAATTTAGGCGCACTGCCAAAGCCGCCAAAGGCCGGGTCAAAACGCTCACCAAGCTGCAGTCGGGCCGCCTCGATCTGCGCGCGCTCCGGCAGGGTCTCGGCAAGCGTCGAGCCCGCCAGGCGATCGAGCATCTGCTGGAGCTCGGCATTCTGCTCGGTAATGGCCTCGCGATGTTCCTGCCAGGCGCTACTGATGCGAGTCATCACTTCAGGGAAGCCGGGCATGCCCTCGCGGCCCTCAGCAGGGAAATACGTGCCGGCAAAAAACGGCAGCTGATCCGGCGTTAAAAAGACGGTGAGCGGCCAGCCGCCGCTACGGCCTGCCAGCAATTGATGCGCGGTCTGGTAGATCTTATCGAGATCCGGGCGTTCCTCGCGGTCGACCTTGATGTTGATGAAATCGCGGTTCATCTGCTCGGCGATGGCATCGCTCTCGAATGATTCATGGGCCATGACATGGCACCAGTGACAGGCGGCATAGCCAATCGAGAGCAGAATCGGGCGGTTGAGTTCACGGGCGGCGGCCAATGCGGTGTCGTCCCAGGGCTGCCAGTGCACGGGGTTGTCGGCGTGCTGGCGCAGATAGGGGCTGGTCGCATCGGCAAGGCGATTCTGCTCGTGGGCCGCTTTTGACATGAAAACTCCGCAGGCAAGGGTTCAACAGGCGCAATGCTATCATCGACAGCCATGATGCATGTGGACCCCAAGGCCGGCCGACTGCGGGAAGCCGCCTATACCGCCTCCCCCCATTACGGCCCAAGGCCCGCGGGTTGTGCGCCCGAGCTCATCATCATCCATGGCATCAGCCTGCCGGCCGGGGAGTTTGGGGGTGACTACATCCATCGGCTTTTCACCAATACGCTTGATACCAAAACCGATCCGCGGTTTACCTATCTCGATGGGTTGAGGGTCTCGGCACATTTACTCATCGACCGGGCGGGCGCCATGACGCAGTTCGTCTCCTTTAATGACCGGGCCTGGCATGCCGGGCGGTCGGTGTTTGAGGGGCGCGCCGAGTGCAATGACTACTCCATTGGTATCGAGCTGGAAGGCACGGACGACTCGCCTTATGCTGATATTCAGTATGAACGGCTCGAGCAGGTGATCATCGCCCTTTGGGATGCCTATCCAAGCCTTGCCGAGAGAAAACTGGCCGGTCACTGCCATGTGGCAGCGGGCCGTAAAACCGACCCCGGGCCGGCCTTTGATTGGGGACGGCTTGTCAGCCGCCTGGGAGTAACGCTCCCGGTGGTGCAGGCGGTTGAGGGAGAACAATGACGCTCATTGCGCTGATCATCGCGCTTTTCACCAATGCCTATCTGCCGGCCGGCGGCTGGCGCAGTGCCCGCGGGTTCTACCGCTATGCCGCCTGGCTGCAGGGCCGTCTGCTGCCCATGGGGCTGTGGAATAACGGCAAGGGCCTTGCCCTGTTGCTGCTGCCATTGTTGATTCCGGTGCTCCTTTTGCAGTGGAGCCTGGGTGACGGGCTTTTTGGCCTGGTCGGGGTGGTGCTGGGTGTGCTGGCCCTGTGCTTTGCCTTTGGTGGTGGTGAGACCCTGGAGGCTGAAGTCGCGGCCTTTACCGCGGCCTGGCGCCGGGGTGATGAGGCGGCTGCCGCAGCAGCCTTGAATGATCTCTCCGGCGGGCAGTATCAGGCCCAGGCCGAGTCCATCCCGCTTGAGCAAATGCCGGAGGCCGCTGCCGGGCATCTCATTCTGCGCGCCCGCACCCGGCTTTTCGCGCCGGTCTTCTGGTTCGTGATCCTCGGGCCGATCGGGGCATTTGCTTATCGCCTTGCCGTTCTGGCGCGGGCTTTTGGGGATTGTCAGGATAATGCCGGCCCCGATTACTGCGGGGTGGCGGGCAAGCTGATTGCCGTGCTCGATTGGCTGCCGGATCGGTTAATGGCATTGGCGCTGGCGCTTGCCGGGCATTTTAATGCCGCCTGGACGGTCTGGGAGCAGGAAGTGAGCGCCGAGGCACCACGGCGGCTGGCTGAGACAGGGCTGGGCGCGCTGGGTGTCCCGCTTGCCGAGGCGCCGCGCGATCTCACTGCCGAGGCCGTGACGGATACCCATGCGCTTTTGCGGCGCTCGCTTTATGTCTGGCTTGCGGTGGTTGCCGCGGGCGTGCTTTTGGCGGTGGCCTAAGAGAGCCCGTCAGACCACGAGCACCGGGCAGTGCGCGGCACCGGCCACCCGATGCGCAACGCTGCCGAGTAACACGCTGGCCTCGTCCGTGGTGCCCTGAGCACCCACCACAATCAAATCGCATTCGCGTTGTTTGGCGAACTGCACAATCGTGGTCGCCGGCCGGCCGCCTTTGACAAAAGCCCGCAGCTTATCCGCCGGGACTTCATGATCGAGGATGTACTGCTTGGCCGACATGGCGATGTCGGTGGCGTATTCCTTGAGCGCATCATCGGGCAGGTTGACCTTGCCCGGCCGGACCATCGAGAGCGAGGCCTCGCGCAGGCTGTGGTGTTTGAAAACACAGAGCACCATGAGCTCGGCATCGGTGAGCTTCTGCAGTTCAATGGCCTTCTCAAGCGCGCTGACTGCGCCGCCTGAGCCATCGACCGGAATGAGAATACGGTTGAACGCCGCCATAAACGAGACTCTAGTTAAACATCAGATCACGCAGCCCGAGCGCGATCTGCGGGAACATAATCAGTAAGGCCGCCGCGAGCACCAGCATAAAGACAAACGGCGGCGTGCCACGAATGACCTCGATGTAGGGCCGTTTGAATATCGCAATGGCTGTAAAGATGTCGCAGCCAAAAGGCGGTGTGGCCGAGCCAATCGCCACCTGCAGGGTGATCAGGATACCCACCAGCACCGGATCAAGACCAGTGGCGGCCACCGCCGGCATGAAAATCGGCGTGAGCACCAGAATGACCACAATCGGGTCGACAAACATGCAGGCGATGAAAAACGCCACACAAATGGCGATCAGGACACCGACCGGGCCGGCTTCATTAATGCCGACGGCCCCGAGCACCGCATCCGGAATCTGGGCAAAGGAGATGATCCAGGAGAAGGAATTACCCACACCCACCAGGATGAAGACCACCGCGGTGATCAGACCGGTCGATTTGGCAATGGCCCAGATATCCCGGGATTTCAGGGAGCGAAAGACAATGAACTCAAGAATAAAGGCATAGAGCACGCAGACGGCAGCGGCCTCGGTGGGGCTGAAAATACCGCCATAGATGCCGCCGACGATAATGACCGGGAAGCCCAGCGGCCAGAGCGCTTCACGCACGGCCCTTGCGCGCTCTCGCCAGCTGGCTTTCTCCTCGGTGGGGACGTTCTTGATATGCGCATAGACCACGCAGTAGATCGAGAACATCAAAAGAATCATCAGCCCCGGGCCAATGCCGGCGATGAAAAGCTCGGCAATGGAGGTCTCGGAGATCACGCCATAGACGATCATGCCGATGCTTGGCGGGATCAAAAAGGCGATGTCCGATGAGTTGATGATCAGCGCCAGGGTGAATGAGTCCTTGTAGCCGGCTTTGAGCATGCGCGGGCGAAGCGGCGAGCCGACGGCCACCACGGTGGCCTGTGTGGAGCCGGAGACCGCGCCAAAGAGCGTGCAGGAGGCCGCGGTACTCACCGCAAGGCCACCTTTGATATGGCCGATGAAGGCCATGACCATATTAATGAGCCGCTCGGCGGAATGACCGCGGGTCATGATATCGGCGGCGAGGATGAACATCGGCACGGCGATGAGCGAGGCCGGCCTGATGCCGGCGACGAGCTGCTGGATGAGCGTTTCCATCTGCCCGAAGCCGCCAAAAGTCATCATGAAACCGATGGTCGCCCCTGCAATCAGCGGGACCATCATCGGGAAGCCCAGCAGCAACAGCGCGAGCATGACGGTAAACATAATCGCTGCCATGACCGCTAGACCTCGGTTTCCGTGTCGCTGTAGCCATCCACCATGGCGGTGGAGAGATAGACGTCCTTCTCGCGGAAGTTCTTAACCGCGGTCAGGAAATACTGAATGCCGGTGATGGCAAAGCCGACCGGCACCCAGATGTAAATCCACCAGATGGGAAGCCCCAGGGCCGGCAGCACGCGGCCGCGATCCTGCAGCGTGATGATGTAGCCAATCGAGTAGTAGAGCAGAAAAAACATCGCCGCCGAGGTGACAAGCGCGATGATGATCATCACCGCTTTGCGCCCGGCGACCGGAAAAGCGTCATAAATGGCGGACATGCGGATATGCCGGCCGTGACGGGCCGCATAACCAATACCCGCAAAGGTAATCATAATAATGAGAATGCGGTTGATCTCGCCGGAGAAAAAGATGCTCTGGCCAAAGACAAACCGCCCGATCACGTTGGCGACGGTGTTAACGGCCATGAGGATAACGCCGGTTGCCAGAATCACGGCCTCAAGCCGACTGATAAACGTATCAATCATCCCGAGCACCCCCGGGAGTCCCGAGCGGTAATTCTGCTCGGCTAATTCTTCCTCATTCATCCCCGCCGCGCCCCCATGCTGATTGGTGGAAACAAGCAGGGGGCGATCCCGGCTGTTGCGGAATGCCCCCTGCTCTTACGGTCTGGTAAAAGACCCTTAGTTGGCCTGAACGGCCTCGAGGTCGGCCTTGAACTGCTCAAGCAGCATGGCGCCGTCCTCGCCGGTCATCTCCAGATAGGCTTCTTCCACCTGCGGAGCCCGTGCCCGGAAGGCATCGATCTGCTCCTCGGTAAGACGCGTGACCGTCACCTCATCGGAAGAATCCAGGATCTTCTGCAGTGACTCCTCGGCAAGCCCCTGGATGTGCTCCATGGTGTGAGCATAGGCCGCATCGGCGGCGTCACGGATCAGCTGCTGCTCATCCGCGGACAGGCTGTTGAAGAAGTCCTGGTTGGCCATGGCGGCCGTGGTGAACCAGCCGTGACCGGTGAAGATCAGGTTGGGGGAGACCTCATAAAGGCCGCCGGACTCGATCCAGAAGATCGGGTTTTCCTGACCATCAATAATGCCGGTCTGCAGACCACCGTAGACCTCACCCCAGGGCAGCGGTGTCGGGGTGGCACCAAAGGCGTTGTAGGTCTCGGAGAGCAGCGGGTTGGTCATCACGCGGATTTTCTTGTTATTGAACTCCGCGGGGCTTGTCACCGGCTCGTTGGCCGTGACAACCATCTCGCCTTCCGGATACATCTTCAGCAGCTCGAGGCCGTGCTCGGCGTAGAGGTCGGGGAACATCTCATTGATGGCGACGCTCTCATCGAAGAAGTTCAGCACTGTCTCTTCGTCGGTCGGCAGCAGGTAGGGCACAAAGAAGATCTGTGCGGCCGGCAACCAGGCGCCACTGAAGCCCGGGGACTGGTTGACGAACTCAAGGATGCCGGACTGTGCCTGCTCCATGATGTCGTCGGACTCGCCGAGCTCACCGAAGCGGTAGACCTCAAGCGTGTGATCGGAGTTGGCTTCGATATGCTCTTTGAAGGCATACGCGAAGACATCCTGCACGTCACCCTCGAACTCCTCGTGGGCGAAACGCCAGGTGTCAGCGAAGGCGGCAGTGGATAGACCGAGTGCCAGCGCGCCAGCGGCGGCACGGGTAAAGATGGTGGACGACTTCATGAGTTTGAGTCTCCCTTGTTGCTGTTTCGGGTGCCGACGGAGTGTCGAGCACTTGCCGATTGGCGACGGTCACATTAGTGACACACAACCTGACCGTAGCCCGGTCACTTGACGGGGGTCAAGTTCGCCGAAATTCCTAGTCCGGCAGTTGACTGTGCATGTGGACAACGGCGGTGCTGGTCATGGGCAGGCGTCGTTGCGCGAGCATCAGCCGCTCCCGGGCGTCATAGGCGTTGCTGAAACGGGTGGCGGTTTTAACGGCCTGGATAATGAACCAGTCGGCGTAAGGCACGCGCAGCGGGTAGCCGTAAGTCGCTTTCAGATGCAGTAACCCGGTCTCTGCGGGGTCTTCGAGGATCTCGAGACGGGTATTGAGGCGACTGTCGGGCAGGGCTTTGGTGAGGAAAGTGGTCTCGAAATGGCTGCTCTCGGCGCGGCCGATGTGAAGCGGTGTCATGGCCCGGGCAAAGGCATTGCGCATCGCCGAGCGCTCGGCCTGATTCAGGGCCCCGGCGCGGGCGGCCATGAAGGTGGCGTGATCGAGGTAGCCGCGGGCTTCGTGAATATAGGCCCATTGCACCACGGACAGCCCCAGAACAAGCACCACCGGCAACGCGATGAGTGTCTCAAGCATCACGCTGCCGGTGAGTTTTTGGTTGGCGGTGCGCCGATCAGGTGGCGCTGTCATCGCCACGGCAGTTGGCCGGTGCGTAACGGTCGGCCAGTGTTCCATCGCCCTGCGCCGCATCGCAGTCCCAGGTGATCTGACCGTTGGAGCCGACGTTGGGGATGAAAACGAGCGTGTCACCGCTGCTTACCCCAGAGCCGAGCTCCTGCAGCGATACCGTGATTGTCCCATTCGATGGATCCGAGCCTACGCTGATTGATTGGATAACATCAGTTGCGTAGCTACCTCCAACAACCGAATCGATTCCAGATGGAGATCCATCCAAACCAGCATCATCGGAGCTGCCCGGAAGAGACCCATTTGAATAGTAATAATCCGCAATGCTGGCCTTCACCGGCGCCACGGCGCTGACCGCCTCCGTCACCTTCGCCCTTACCGTGTAATCCGAATACGCCGGGACGGCGACGCTGGCGAGGATGCCGACGATGGCGACGACGATCATGAGCTCAATCAGCGTAAAACCGCTCTGGCGTTGCTTTGCAATGGCCTTGTTGCGCATGAAATACCTCTCCTTTTATCTGCGATGGAAAAAGACCGTTGTTCACGGCCCGCGCCAGATTGCGCCGCAGCAGGGCCAAGGTGGGGTGTCGAGCATTTCACGTTCGCGATCAGCGGCGCGGCCCGTCCGCCGAGCGGTTGCCTATCGTGCAGTGCGACAATTTTTTGAAACCGTGCCGGGAATGGTGGAGAATACGCCCACTTTTTGTGTGAGGAGTGGGGGCATCCATGAACCTTCATGAGTTTCAGGCGAAGCACATCTTCAGCCAGTACGGTATTCCAATTCCGAAGGGGTTTGTGGCCCGCTCGGCAGCTGAGGCCAAGGCCGCAGCCGAGAAGCTCGGCGGCCCGGTCTGGGTGGTCAAGGCGCAGGTCCACGCGGGCGGCCGCGGCAAGGCCGGTGGCGTCAAGATCGCCAAGAGCCTGGACGAAGTCACGCAGTACACCGAGGAGATGCTCGGCCAGCGTCTGGTCACGCATCAGACCGATGACAAGGGCATGCCGATCAACGCGGTGATGATTGAGGAAGGCCTCGACATCGCTCGCGAGATCTATCTTGGCGCCCTCGTTGATCGTGCCAGCAAGCGGGTGGTCTTCATGGGTTCGGCCGCAGGCGGCATGGACATCGAAGAAGTCGCGGCCACCGAGCCTGAGAAGATCATCACCGTCCGGGTCAACCCGGTCGCCGGCCTGCAGCCTTATCAGTGCCGGCAGATGGGCTTTGCGCTTGGCCTCACACCGGCGCAGATCAAGCAGCTCACCGCCATCATGCAGGGGCTGTACCGCTGCTTTGAAGAGCGCGACCTGAGCCTTGTCGAGATCAACCCGCTGATCGTCACCGGCGATGATGAGCTGCTGGCGCTCGATGCCAAGATCAACGTGGATGACAACGCCATTGAGGTGAACCGCCAGGCGGAGATCGCCGATATGCGCGATGTCAGCCAGGAAGACGAGACCGAGGTGCAGGCCGCGGAATACGGCCTCAACTACATCACACTCGATGGCAACATCGGCTGTATGGTCAACGGCGCCGGCCTTGCCATGGCTACCATGGACGTCATCAAGCTCGCCGGTGGTGAGCCTGCCAACTTCCTGGATGTCGGCGGCGGCACCAACAAAGAGCGCGTCACCGAGGCGTTCAAGATCATCTCTTCAAGCCCGGATGTAAAAGGCATTCTGGTGAACATTTTCGGCGGCATCGTCCGCTGCGACATGATTGCCGAAGGCGTTATCGCTGCGGTGAAAGAAGTGGGCATCAAGGTGCCGGTGGTCGTGCGGCTTGAGGGCACCAACGTCGAGCAGGGCAAAAAGCTGCTCGCCGAGAGCGGCCTCGACATCATTCCGGCCGACGATCTCACCGACGGCGCAGAGAAAGTGGTCGGCGCGGTTGGCGCCTGATCCGGCAACCTGGACAAAAGACGAGGAAGACAGATGAGTATTCTGGTCGACAAGAACACCAAGGTAATCGTCCAGGGCTTCACCGGGAAGCAGGGGACATTTCACGCAGAACAGTGCATTGCCTACGGCACCAACATCGTTGGCGGCACGACACCGGGACGCGGCGGCGAGACCCATCTCGACCGGCCGGTCTTCAATACCGTAAGCGATGCCGTCAAGGACACCGGGGCCGATGCCTCGATGATTTATGTGCCGGCGGCTTTTGCGGCTGACGCCATTCTCGAGGCCGCCGAGGCCGGGATTAAGGTCATTGCCTGCATCACCGAGGGCATTCCGGTACTCGATATGCTCAAGGTCAAGGCCGCGCTCGATTTCTACGACGCCACCCTGATCGGCCCCAACTGCCCCGGCATCATCACCCCGGGTGAGTGCAAGATCGGCATCATGCCCGGGCATATTCACAAGCCGGGCTCCATTGGTATCGTCTCGCGCTCCGGTACGCTCACCTATGAGGCCGTGAAGCAGACCACCGATATCGGCATGGGTCAGAGTACCTGTGTCGGCATTGGCGGTGACCCGATCCAGGGCATGAACTTCATCGATGTCATCGAGCAGTTCGAAGCCGATCGTCAGACCAAGGGCATTGTCATGGTCGGTGAGATTGGCGGGACGGCCGAAGAAGAGGCCGCTGAATTCATTCAGTCGAACGTGCGCAAGCCGGTGGTGGCCTACATCGCGGGCGTCACCGCGCCTCCGGGCAAGCGCATGGGCCATGCCGGTGCCATCATCAGCGGTGGCAAGGGCACGGCGGCGGATAAATTTGCCGCGCTGGAGAAAGCGGGTGTGGCCACGGTGCGCTCGCCAGCGGAGATCGGCCAGCGCGTCAGTGACTGTTTCACGGGCTGATTGCCTGAGACCGCAAATCAGGCGGTTCACACCGGCCAACAGGAGGGGCGTGTGAGCGAGCGTTTACGCTTTGCAATGGCGCAGCTCAACCTGTTGGTGGGTGATGTCGCCGGCAACACCGATGCAGTGATCCAGGCCGCGACCGAGGCGCGTGACCGCCTTGGTGCCCAGGCCGTCTGCTTCCCCGAGCTCACGCTCACCGGCTATCCACCGGATGATCTGCTGCTGCGGCCGGATTTTATTGCCGCGGTCGAAGCCGGAGTTGCCCGGATTGCCGAGGAGACCCGCGGCATCACCGTGATGGTCGGTGCGCCGGTGCTTGAGTCAGGCCGGCTGCTGAATGCCGCGCTTGTCATTCGCGATGGTCAAGTGGCGGCTCATTACGCCAAGCAGCAGCTCCCCACCTACGGCGTCTTTGATGATCTGCGCTATTTCGCACCCGGCGAGGATGCCTGTGTGGTGGATGTCGAGGGCTGCCGGGTGGGGATCACCATCTGCGAGGACGCCTGGCATGCCGGCCCGGTCGCCCGAGCCGCCGAGGCCGGGGCCGACATCATCGTCAACCTCAATGCCTCGCCCTTTGATCAGTACAAAGGCAGTGCGCGCGAGTCAGTGCTTCGTGATCGTATTGCCGAGTCGGGCCTGCCCATTCTCTACTGCAACATGGCCGGCGGTCAGGATGAGGTGGTCTATGACGGTGGCTCCTGCGCCTTTGATGCCATGGGCGATCTCATGGTGCGCGCGCCGCGGTTTGACACCGGGCTGTACGCAGTGGATATCGAGCGTATTCATGAGCGCTGGACACCGCTTGAAGGAGCGATCGAGCCCGAGCTCTCGGCCGAGGCCGAAGTCTACGAGGCCCTCGTCTGGGGGGTTCGCGACTATATCGAGAAAAATCACTTCCCCGGTGTGGTGATTGGATTATCCGGTGGGATTGATTCGGCGCTCACGGCCTGCATTGCCGTTGATGCGCTGGGCGCTGAGCGCGTGCACTGCGTGATGATGCCCACCCGGTATACCAGCGAGATGAGTCACACCGATGCCGAGGCCATCGCCAAGGCGCTGGGTGTGCGCTATGACATCGTTGCCATTGAGTCGGTCTTCAGCGAGTTCAAGCAGCAGCTCGCCCCGGTTTTTGCCGACCGGCCGGTGGATGTCACCGAGGAGAACCTGCAGTCGCGCATTCGCGGGACGATTTTAATGGCCATCTCCAACAAGCTCGGCGGGCTGGTGCTGGCAACGGGTAACAAAAGCGAGATGGCGGTGGGCTATGCCACGCTCTATGGTGATATGGTCGGTGGGTTCTCGCCGCTGAAGGATATCTTCAAGACCGAGGTCTACCGGCTTGCCGCTTATCGCAACCAGATCACCGCGGTGATTCCGGAGAATGTGATGACGCGGCCGCCGAGTGCGGAGCTCGCGCCCGATCAGAAAGACACCGACAGCCTGCCTGAGTACGCAGAGCTTGATGCGATACTGGCGGCCTATGTCGAGGATGATGCCGGTGTCGATGAGATTGTCGCCGCCGGGCATGATCGCGCCACGGTGGATCAGGTGGTGCGCCTACTGCATCGCAATGAATACAAGCGACGTCAGGCAGCGCCTGGTGTCAAAGTCACGACAAAAGCCTTTGGCCGCGACCGGCGCTACCCGATTACCTCGGGCTTCGGCCGGCAGCCATAACCTAAGGAGACGAACCGATGAAGAAGATTGAAGCGATTATCAAACCCTTCAAGCTTGATGATGTCCGTGAGGCGATCGCCGAGGTGGGCATCACCGGGATGACGGTCACCGAGGTGAAAGGCTTTGGCCGTCAGAAGGGCCACACCGAGCTTTATCGCGGCGCGGAATACGTGGTCGATTTCCTGCCGAAAATGCGCATCGAAGTGGTGGTCGGTGACGAGCTGGTCGAGCGTGTGGTCGAGGCCATCGTCAAGGCCGCCAACACCGGCAAGATCGGCGATGGCAAGGTCTTTGTCAGCCCGGTCGACCAGGCCATCCGCATCCGCACCGGCGATGAGGGCGAACAGGCGCTTTAATACGCCTGTGCGCTGTTACATGCCCATCGTGCCGCTCGGGCCGGTGGGTGCGCCGCCACCGCCCTGGGGTGAAGGCGGGACAACATCCGTTTCGTTTTGATAAAGGCTGGGGGCGGCTGGGGCATCAATCGGCGCGGCTTCACCCGCACCGCGAGCCCGCGCCGCAATGACGCCTTCGGCCAGATCGACTAAACCGAGCTCGCGGTAAGCACGCTCCAGCAGATCCAGCGCCGGGGCCACGGATGGGGTGCCGGGGAACTCCTCAATTACCGTAATCGCCCGGCGGGCGGTTGCCACCCAGGCGCGGCGGTCGGCATAGAACTCGGCAACGCTCAACTGATAGCGCGCCCCTTCGGCAAACAGCACATCCAGCCGCCCGCGCGCATCCTCGGCATACGGGCTGTCGGGGTATTGCTCGATAATGGTGGTATAGGCGTTGTAGGCCTGTCTCCGCGGGACTGGATCGCGCAGGGTGTTATCCACGCCCACCCAGCGCTTGAGCATATCGTCGTTTTTCTCCTCCAGCGCCAGGCCCTGCATATACCAGGAGTAGGGCACCGCACTGTGGCGCGGATTAATCCGGCGGAAGCGCTCGGCCGCTGCGACGGTGGAGGCCACATCGCCTGAGCGGTAGTAGACGTAAATAATGTCGAGCTGAGCCTGCGTGGCGTGAATGCCAAACGGATACTGCGCCTGGAGCGATTCCAGCTCACTGGTCGCGGTCTCCCAGTCACCGCGATCCATGGCGCGCTTGGCGGTCTCATAAATGGCTGCGGCCTCGGCATCACGCAGCTCGTTGGGCGAGTCATCGTTGCTGGCGCAACCCGCGATGACCCCGATTGCCAGTAGAATGATGAAAAAGCGCTTCATGGATTTGGTATCCCGCCAGTCAATAATGCGCATAGTCTAGAGAAAACAGCCGGCAGGGGCGAGTACAGTGACCGAGCGAATCGAGCGAGAGGCCGAGATACCAGCAGAGGCCGCCGGGCAGCGGTTGGATGCCGCGCTGGCTGAGCTTTTCCCGGAGTTCTCGCGCGCTCGTCTGCAGCGCTGGTTAAAAGGCGGTGAGCTGACGGTGGATGGTGACTCGCCGCGCGGGCGCACCGCGGTGCGTGGCGGTGAGCAGGTGGTGATTGCCGCAGAGCTTGCCGAAGAGGGCCCGGTCGAGGCCGAACCGATTGCCCTTGAGATTGTTCATGAGGATGACGCCATTCTGGTGGTGAACAAACCGGCCGGGCTGGTGGTGCACCCGGGTGCCGGTAATCCGGGTGGAACGCTTCAGAATGCGCTGTTGCATCACTGCCCGGGGCTGCATGCGG
>CAJXNJ010000034.1 GCA_913057145.1 uncultured Ectothiorhodospiraceae bacterium | reverse complement strand
GAATACATCCAGACCGATATCTGGGTGCGCTTCCAGAAACTCCAGGGCAACGAGTGCTGGTATGTCTGTGCCGACGACGCGCATGGCACACCGATCATGCTCAAGGCCCGTGAGCGCGGCATCACACCACAGGCCCTGATCGAGCAGATCGGCACCGAGCATCGTCGAGATTTTGCGGGCTTTAACATCGGTTTCGACAACTACTACACCACGCATTCCGATGAGAATCGGTACTTCTCGGAACTGATTTACACACGGCTGCGTGATGGCGGCTGGATAGACCGTCAGGTGATCACCCAGGCCTATGACGAGCGCGAGGGCATGTTCCTGCCCGATCGCTACATCAAGGGCACCTGCCCGCGCTGTGGGGCCGATGATCAGTATGGCGACAACTGCGAGGCCTGCGGCGCCAGCTATTCCCCCGATGAACTGAAAAACCCGGTCTCGGTGGTCTCGGGCGAGCCGCCGGTGCAAAAGGAATCCGAGCATTACTTCTTCCGGCTGCAGGATTTTGAATCCATGCTGCGCGAATGGGCCGGCAGCGAGGGCCTGCAGGAAGAGGTCGCCAACAAGCTCCAGGAATGGTTCGATGCGGGCTTAAGGGCCTGGGACATCTCACGCGATGCGCCGTATTTCGGCTTTGAAATCCCGGATGCGCCGGGCAAGTATTTCTATGTCTGGCTGGATGCCCCCATCGGCTACATGGCGAGCTTCAAGGATCTCTGCAACCGCCAGGGCATGGATTTTGATGCCTGGTGGTCGCCCGACTCCGATGCCGAGCTCTATCACTTCATCGGCAAGGACATCGTTTATTTCCATGCCCTTTTCTGGCCGGCGATGCTGCAGGGTGCGGGCTTTCGCACCCCGACCCGGGTCTGCGCCCATGGGTTCTTGACCGTTGATGGCCAGAAGATGTCGAAATCCCGCGGCACTTTCATCATGGCCGAGACCTACCTGCGGCATCTCAACCCCGAGTATCTGCGCTATTACTTTGCCGCCAAGCTCGGCAGCGGCGTGCACGATATCGACCTCAACCTCGAGGATTTCACTCAGCGGGTGAATGCGGATCTGGTGGGCAAGCTCGTCAACATCGCAAGCCGCTGTGCCGGATTCATTCACAAGCGCTTTGACGGCAAGCTCGGTGAGCGGCTGGATACCCCCGAGCTCTTCCGTCGCATCAGCGCCAGTGCCGAGACCATTGCCGGGCTCTACGAGGCCCGGGAGTATTCGCGCGTGGTCCGCGAGGTCATGGCGCTTGCCGATGAGGCCAATCAGTACATCGATGAGAAAAAACCCTGGGTACTGGCAAAAGAGCCCGGCGAAGAGGAGGCACTGGAGGCGATCAGCACCACCGGCATCAATCTCTTCCGCTTGCTGATGCTCTATCTAAAACCGGTACTGCCGGTGACGGCCAGAGCCGCCGAGGAATTTCTCAACATCACCCCAATGAGCTGGGCGGATGCCGGCCAGCCGTTGCTCGATCATCCCATCGAGAAATTCAAACCGCTCATGACCCGCGTTGACCCAGAGGCCATTGAGGGCATGATCGAGGATTCCCGGGAGAATCTGAAACCGGCATGACGGCATCCGAGCAGCTCGTCGAGCAGATTGATGCGTTACTGCCACAAACGCAGTGCGAGCAATGCGGCTATCCGGGATGCAGGCCTTATGCCGAGGCCATTGCCGCGGGCAACGCCGATATCAATCAATGCCCGCCCGGCGGCGAGAGTGGCGTCGAGGCGCTTGCCCGACTGCTCGGCCGCGAGGCAAAGCCGCTGAATCCGGAGCACGGTCTCTACCGCCCGCCCACCGTGGCCTGGATTGATGAGCGCATCTGCATTGGCTGTACCAAATGCATTCAGGCCTGTCCGGTGGATGCCATTGTTGGCGCCCGCAAGCTCATGCATACCGTGATCAGCGAGGAGTGCACCGGCTGCGAACTCTGCATCGCTCCCTGCCCGGTGGATTGCATTCATCTACTCGAGACACAGCGCGAGGCGGAATCGGATACGCAGAAGCAGGCCCGACGCGATACGGCCCGGCGCCGCTTCCAGGCCCGCAATGCCCGCCTCGCCCGGCGTCGTGCCGAGCGTGAGGCCCGGCGGGCCAGACGCCGGGAGGCCAGGGAAGCCGCGCAATCAACGGCCCTGCCCGACCGTGCCGCCAGGCGCGATTTTGCCAAAGCCGCGCTGGAGCGGGCACGCGCCAGGCGCCGTAGCCACTTCAAGGGCCGCTCATCATGAATCGGGATAAACGTCAGGCCATTTTTGAGCGACTGCGGGAGGCCAACCCTCACCCCACCACTGAGCTTAATTACAGCAATGCCTTTGAGCTGCTGATTGCCGTCATCCTCTCGGCCCAGGCCACCGATCGAGGGGTGAACAAAGCCACCGACAGGCTTTTCAAGGCGGCCAATACACCCCAGGCGATTCTCGATCTGGGCGAGGCGGGGCTGAAAGAGCACATCAAGACCATCGGGCTTTTCAACAGCAAGGCCAAGAACATCATGGCCACCTGCAAAGCGCTGGTTGACTCGTATGACAGCGAGGTCCCGCGCGATCGCAAAGCACTGGAAGCCCTCCCCGGCGTCGGTCGCAAGACCGCCAATGTCGTGCTCAATACCGCTTTTGGCGAGCCGACCATGGCGGTCGACACGCATATCTTTCGGGTGGCGAACCGCACCGGCATTGCCCGCGGCAAGACCGTTCGCGAAGTCGAAGACAGACTGGTGCGGCTCATTCCCAAGGAGTTTTTAAAGGATGCCCACCACTGGCTGATCCTGCATGGCCGCTACGTCTGCACCGCCCGCAAACCCCGTTGCGGCGCCTGCCTCATCTACGATCTCTGCGAATTCAAGGACAAGGCGCGTTACGCCGAGGAGGACGGCGGCGGTTGAACCAGCGCCTCCGCTCGGCCAGCGCGGACTCCACGCCACCATCGAAGCAGGTAGGCAATGAGCAGGAAAAAGCCATTGACGAGCGCCATCATGCCGCTGATGGAGACATCCCAGAGAATGGCCAGGGCATAACCCACCGGTGCGCTTAAAGCGGCCATGAACATGGCCAGAAGAATCATTGGCACCAGTGCGCGCGTGAGCAGAAAGGCAGCCGCCGGTGGCACGACCACAAAGGTGATGAAAAGCACCACACCGACCGCGTCAAACGCCGCAACCGCAGTCCCGCTGAGCAGCGTCAGATGTGCATAGAGAATGAAGCCGGGCGCGAGCCCCAGGGCGCTTGCCAGATCGCGATCAAAGGTCGCCAGTTTCAACAGCTTGAAAAACGCGATCACAAAAAGCGCATCAATCACGAGCATCACGGCCATTGTGAGCGTTGCCCGCGGGACTTCGATGCCCGCAACCGCGAGGGTATCGAGCCAGACAAAACCGATCTCACCCAGCAGTACCGTGTGCTCATCGAGGTGGACATCACGGGCATAAACATTAATCAGCACCACACCGATGCTGAAGAGCGCCGGGAAGACGAGTCCGATGGCCGCATCATCGCGCAGGCGCTGCGTGCGCGTGAGAAGCTCAATGAGATAAACCGCGAACACACCACTCAAGGCGGCGCCTGCAATCTGCAGCGGCCCACTGGTCTGGCCCGATAACAACCAGGTCAGCGCAATACCAAAGAGGATGGAGTGACTGATGGCATCGGCGAGCATACTGTTGCCGCGCAGCACCAGAAAGCTGCCGAGCAGGGCTGCGCTCATGCCCACCATGACCCCGGTGAGCACAATGGCAACACTCGGTTCAGCCAGCCAGGTCATCCGACCGGCTCCGAGCGACGCAGTCGCGAGCCACCGGTCCAGCGTGCCGCGCAATCCTCTGCATGGGCGAGGCCTTTATCGGTGAGCTGCCAATGCGCCCCCTCATCCGGCATATGCCGGACCGGCTGCAGGTGCCCCCGCTCAACCAGTGCCTGGAGCAGCGGTTCGGTGACCATGCCGTGGTAGGCATCCACCGCACCCTGCTCGACACGGTAACGCCAATCGCCGTGCTCCCGCGCGAGCTCATAGACGGTCAGCAGGATGCGGTCAGTGGAGGTGTGCTGCAGACGATGACGGCGTCGATACCACTGCGGGATCAACCCGCGATGCGGGGCGATGAGCAGCGAGACCAGTGCAATGGCCGTCGCGGTCAAAACGATCACCGGCCCGGTCGCCAGACCCGGCGCCAGCGCACTGATCACACCACCAACCACTCCGGCGATGGCACCGAAGAGTGCCGATAACAGCACCATGCCGGAGAGACTCCGCGCCCACTGTCTTGCCGCTGCCCCCGGGGCGATGACCATGGCGGTCATGAGAACCACCCCCACCATCTGCAGGCCCACCACAACGGCAAGCGCAATCATGGCCGTCAGCGTGATCTCGAGCAGTCGCACCGGCAGACCACTCACCGCTGCAAAGGCCGGATCAAAGCTCATGAGCTTCAAAGGCTTCCACAACAGGATCACCATGAGCAGGGACAGCGCAGTGACCACCGCCATGGGATAGAGGTCACGACGCAACACCGCCGCGGCCTGGCCGAAGAGAAAGCTATCGAGCCCGGCCTGCGCGGATCCGGCTTCACGCTGGATATACGTCAGCAACACCACGCCCAGCGCGAACCCAAGCCCGAGCGTTGCGGCCAGTGCCACGTCCATTTTCAAAGCCGTGCGCTGATGCAGAAAAACCACCACCAGGGCTGCGACCACACCGGTGAAAAGCGCACCGGCCATCACCCCCTCGAGGCTGCGGCCACCGACAATCAAAAACCCGATACACACTCCCGGCAATGCCGCATGCGAGAGCGTATCGCCAAGCAGCCCCTGCCCGCGCAGAACCGCAAAGCTCCCCAGCACACCGCTGAGCACGCCGATCAGCAGCGCCCCCATCATCACGGTCTGCAGGGTGTAGTCGCTAAGCAGGGCGATCATTGTCATCCAGCAGCGCGATCTGCCCGCCATAGGTCCGACGCAGGTTCTCTGCGGTGTGCACCTCATCACGCGGGCCGGCTGCGATCAGCCGGACATTGAGCAGGACCAGCCAGTCAAAATACTTCTGTACGGTCTGCAGATCATGATGCACCACGACCACCGTCTGCCCGGCTTCGCGCAACTGTCGCAGGAGGTTGATGATGCTGCGCTCGGTAGTGGCATCGACGCCAGCCATGGGCTCATCGAGCAGCAGGATGTCCGGCTTGTGCACCAGGGCGCGGGCAATGAACACCCGCTGCTGCTGTCCGCCGGAGAGTTCACTGATCTGCCGGTCGGCAAGCGCCTCCATCCCCACCTGATCCAGTGCCCGCAGCGCACGATCACGTTCGCTGCGCCCCGGCCAGCGCAACCAGCCCAGCTCGCCATAAAGGCCCATGGTCACGACGTCCACGGCGCTGGTTGGGAAATCCCAGTCAACGCTGCTTCGCTGCGGCACATAGCCCACGCGTCGGCGCTGCATGCGATAGGGATGGCCGAACAGGCGGACATGCCCGGCCGAGATGGGCACAAGACCGAGAATGGCCTTGAGCAGCGTGCTCTTGCCGGCACCATTGGGGCCGACGATACCCGCCATCACGCCCGGCGGGATATCAAGATCGATATCCCAGAGCGCCGGCCGGTCGCCGTAGCTCACGGTCAGATCTTCGACATGCAGCGCAAGAGCCGGCTCATGCGGCTCCTTAATATCCTCACTGACAAGCTCACTCAACAAGCTGCTCCATGAATATGCGCTTACGCCCCTGCCAGGGGGAAAGCGCGTCGGGCAATGGCGGGACCTCCCCACCAAGGGCTGTCACCAGCGTAATGCCATTGGCGATGAGCATGCCAATCAGATCTTCGGCCAGCCCGCCCGGCTCACCCAGGGCATCGCCATAGAGTGATCCACCGATGCGGACCTCGGCATCGCGCTGCCGGGCCGCTGCGAGCACGGCCTCAACGGTCCGTGGATTGATCGTGGTCTCAACGAAAATCGCCGGAATACCCCGCTCGGCAATCACCCCGGCAACCCGCTGAATATCCGCCACACCGGCTTCCGCGGAGGTACTGATGCCCTGGATACCGCGGACCTCCAGGTCGTAAGCCCGACCGAAATAGGCAAAGGCGTCGTGGGCACTGATCATCATGCGCTGAGGCGCCGGGATGGTGGCAATACTCTCGGCAAGCCAGGCATCCAGCGCGAGCAACCGGCTGCGGTGCAGATCCGCACGGGCAGCCAATAGACCGGCGCAGTCGGGAGCAATGGCGGTGAGCGCATCGCGCAGAGGTGTCAGCCCCTGGGCCCAGAGCGCGGCATCCATCCACAGATGCGGATCGGTGGCATAACCCTCATCACCGGCGATCACGCCGGCCGGCCCCTGAGCGGCCGCGGCCTCGGCAAGCGCCAAGGTGGGGCTGCGCTCACCAAATCGTGCGAGCACGTTATCAAGCTGGCCTTCAAGGCCGAAGCCGTTATAGGCAATCAGCGCCGCGTCGCGAAAGCGCTGCACATCCGAAGCGGAGGCCTGGTAGAGATGAGGATCCACCCCCGGGCCCATCAATACCTCGGTATTGATGCACTCCCCCCCGACTGCCTGCACGGTATCGCCGATCATGCCGGTGGTGGCAAGCACCGTGGGGGGCGAGGCCGCAGCCCATCCGGAGACAAGACTCAGCAGTGCGGCAACCAGCCAGCCTGGACGGCAACCCCGCTTGGACATTTTCGAGCACTCCCTGTGATCCAAATGAGAATTAAACGCATTTGAATCTATTAAGCCAGGGAGACCCTGTCAACCAGACAATGCTGTGGCTATTCTCCGCGCCGTGCCGCGACTCGAAGTCGCAGCGCATTGAGTTTGATAAAGCCCTCGGCATCCTTTTGATCATAAGCGCCCGCGTCATCCTCAAAGGTCGCGATGCTGTCATCAAAAAGGCTGTCGGTTGCCGAACGACGCCCGATTACCGTGACATTGCCCTTGTAGAGCTTGAGCCGCACCGTGCCATTGACGCGCTGCTGCGTGTTATCGATCAGCGCCTGCAGTGCCTCGCGCTCCGGGCTCCACCAGTAGCCGTTGTAGATCAGCTCGGCATAACGCGGCATGAGCTCATCCTTGAGATGGGCGGACTCGCGATCGAGCGTGATCGACTCGATGGCACGATGGGCGCGCAGCATGATGGTCCCACCGGGTGTCTCATAGCAGCCGCGGGACTTCATGCCAACGTAGCGGTTCTCGACGATATCAATACGGCCGATGCCGTTGTCGCCACCGATGCGATTGAGCCGTGCCAGCAGCTCATGCGGCGCCAGCGCCTCGCCATTGATGGCCACCGGATCACCGCCGCGGAAATCAAGATCAATCACCGTGGGCTCATCCGGTGCCTGCTCCGGCGCCACGCTCCAGCGCCACATGTCTTCTTCGGCCGGCGTCCAGGTGTCTTCCAGCACTCCGCCCTCGTAGGAGATATGCAGCAGGTTGGCGTCCATGGAATACGGCGAGCCGCCACCTTTTTTCTTGCCCTCAATGGGAATACCGCGCTCCTCGGCATAGGCGAGCAGGCGCTCACGCGAGTTCAGATCCCACTCCCGCCAGGGCGCGATGACATGAATACCCGGCTCCAGGCCGTAGTAGCCGAGCTCAAAGCGCACCTGATCATTGCCCTTGCCGGTTGCCCCATGACAGACGGCATCGGCACCGGTCTCGCGCGCGATTTCAATCTGACGCTTGGCGATCAACGGCCGGGCGATGGACGTACCAAGCAGGTACTCCCCCTCATAGATGGCATTGGCACGGAACATCGGGAAGACGAAATCGCGCACGAACTCCTCGCGCAGGTCATCGATGTAAATCTCCTCGACACCGAGGGCTTTTGCCTTCTCCCGGGCGGGCTCCAGCTCTTCGCCCTGGCCCAGATCCGCCGTGAAAGTCACCACCTCGCAGTCATAGTGATCGCGCAGCCACTGCAGGATGACCGAGGTATCCAGCCCACCGGAGTAAGCCAGCACCACCTTTTTAATTGCACTCATGGGATGCACTCTTTGCCTTGTTAATCAATGTACGAAGATCGTGCGCGCAATGATCGGCGGGCAGCGCCGGATAATCAAGGCACAATCCCCTTTTGGCAGATGACCGGGACACGGCCTGCTACACTGCACCGTATGGATACCATCACGCTCACTCGGCCGGACGACTGGCATCTGCATCTGCGCGATGGCGAGGTGCTGCAGCATGTTGTCCCCTGGAGCGCCGAGCGCTTTGCCCGCGCCATCATCATGCCCAATCTGGTGCCACCGGTGACCACAACCGAGGCGGCAGCAGCCTATCGCGAGCGTATTCTCGCAGCGCGCCCCGCCGGCAGCGGATTCCAACCGCTCATGACCCTCTATCTCACGGATAATACGGCACCCACAGAGATTGAGCGGGCGGTGGCGAGCGGCATCATTCATGCCGTCAAGCTCTATCCGGCCGGCGCCACCACCAACAGCGACTCCGGAGTCACCGATATCGAGCGCTGCCATGACACCCTCGAGGCCATGGCCGAGCAGGGGCTCAACCTCTGCATCCACGGCGAAGTCACCCATGCCGATACCGATATCTTCGACCGCGAGAAGCGCTTTTTAAATGAAATCCTGGGGCCGCTGCTCGAGCGCCATCCGCGCCTGCGCGTCGTGCTCGAGCATCTGACCACGGCCGAGGCGGTGGACTTTGTGCGCAACGGCCCGGAGCGCCTGGGTGCGACCATCACGCCTCAGCATCTGCTCATGAACCGCAATCATCTACTCGCAGGCGGCATTCGACCGCATTACTACTGCCTGCCCATCCTCAAGCGCGAACGCGATCGCGAGGCCCTGCTGGAGGCTGCCACCAGCGGTCATCCACGCTATTTCCTGGGCACCGACAGCGCCCCGCACGCCCGTGGCGACAAAGAATCCGCCTGTGGCTGTGCCGGCATCTTCACCGCGCCGCTGGCCATTGAGCTCTATGCCGAGGCATTTGCCGAGGCGGGCGCGCTTGCGCGCCTGGAAGGTTTCGCGAGTCATCATGGCGCCGATTTCTATGGCCTGCCACGCAACACCGACACCATCACGCTGGTGCGCAAACCGCGCGAGATTCCGGCGCTCATGCCCTATGGCGGCCAGGAAATCGTGCCGCTGCGAGCCGGCGACAGCGTGGACTGGACACTGGCATGAGCGCCCATCGCATGAAAAATCGCTTCCGCGGGTTTCTGCCCGTGGTCGTGGACATTGAGACCGGTGGCGTCAACTCGGCAACGGACGCCCTGCTACAGATCGCCGCGGTGATTCTGCATATGGATGAAGACGGCAGTGTCTATCGGGGCGAAACCCACACCACGCATATCGAGCCTTTTCCGGGTGCCAATCTCGACCCGAAGTCACTGGAGTTCAATGGCATCGACCCGGATCACCCGCTGCGCATGGCGATCCCCGAGGATGAAGCGCTCCGTCTTATCTTCCAGCCGGTGCGCGAAGCCATTCGCCAGGCCGAGTGCAATCGCGCCGTTCTGGTCGGCCACAATGCCTGGTTCGATCTGGGGTTTCTGAACGCGGCGGTGAATCGTTGCGGGATCAAGCGCAATCCATTCCACCCGTTCTCCTGCTTCGACACCGCCACGCTCTCAGGGCTTGCCTTCGGCCAGACGGTGCTGGCGCGCGGTGTCGCTGCGGCAGGACTTGATTGGGATGCCCGGGAGGCCCACTCGGCCATTTATGATGCCGAGAAGACCGCCGAGCTCTTCTGCAATATCGTCAATCGCTGGGATGCGCTGAATGACTACCCCGACTACGGGGGCAGTCAATAAAGACGATCAGGCGCTGCCGGCCGCCTCTACGGCCTTCTGCAGGTCGCCGGATTCATACATCTCCATGATGATGTCACACCCTCCCAGAAGCTCTCCGTTGACATAGAGCTGCGGAATGGTGGGCCAGTCACCGTATTCCTTGATGCCCTGGCGGATATCCTCATCCTCGAGCACATTGACATAGGCAAACTCCACACCGCAGCCGGCCAGCGCCTGCGCGGCACGCATGGAGAAACCGCATTGCGGAAACTGCGGCGAGCCCTTCATGTAGAGAATGACCGGGTTGCTCTCGACCTGCTGGCGGATGGTGTCCTGTACGTCGCTCATGATCACTCCTCATTGAATCTGTACCGATATTGTACGGATTGTATGACCATCCGGCGAGGGGAAAAGTCGGAACCGGGGGCAAAACCTTGCGCAATACGGTATGCTCCGCGCCCATGGAACAAAATCATCTCTCCGATACGACTTTCGACTCACTCGAGCTCCACGAATCCCTGCTCACAGGCCTGAAAGAAGCCGGCTTTGAACGCTGCACACCCATTCAGGCGGCAGCACTCCCCATTGCGCTGAAAGCGCGCGATGTGGCCGGCCAGGCACAGACCGGCACCGGCAAATCGGCCGCCTTTCTACTGGCCTGCATGCATCATCTGATGACCCGACCGGTGGCAGCGGATAAGACCGGCCCCTGGGCAATCATTCTTGCCCCCACCCGCGAGCTTGCCCTGCAGATCCACAAGGATGCCGAGCGGCTCGGATGGTTTACCGGAATGGATTTTGCCTGCATCTACGGCGGCACGGGCTACGAGAGTCAGCGCAAACAGCTCGAGAACGGCACGGACATTCTCATCGGCACACCCGGGCGCATTATCGATTTCTACAAACAGCGCGTCTTCAGCCTGGATAACATCGAGGTCTGCATCCTGGATGAGGCCGATCGCATGTTCGATATGGGCTTTATCTCTGATATCCGTTATCTGCTGCGTCGCATGCCGCCACCGGAGCAGCGGCTCAACATGCTCTTCTCAGCGACACTCTCAGAGCGGGTGCGCGAGCTTGCCTATGAGCATATGAACGAGCCGGAGTCGGTGAAAATTGAATCCGACACCATCACTGCCGATCGTGTCCGCCAGCAGCTCTACCACGTCGAGAACAACGACAAGATCGCCCTGCTGCTGGGCGTCCTCAAACAACAGGACCCGCACCGGACACTGATTTTCGTCAATACCAAACGCGACGCCGATAAGGTCACCGGGTATCTGCTGGGCAATGACATCAAGGCGGCGGTGATCTCCGGTGATATCGCCCAGAACAAACGCGAGCAGCTGCTAGGCAAATTCCAGGCCGGGGAGCTGCCGATCCTGGTGGCAACCGATGTCGCCGCCCGAGGGCTGCATATCCCGGAGGTGAGTCATGTCATCAATTATGACCTGCCACAGGATCCCGAAGACTATGTCCACCGCATCGGCCGCACGGCCAGGGCCGGGGCAGCCGGTGAAGCCATCAGCTTTGCCTGTGAGTCCTATGTCTACTCACTGCCCGATATCGAGGCTTACATCGAACAGAAGATCCCCTCGGAGATGGCGCCGAGTGATCTGATGGCCACCGATATCAAACCGCCTGCAAAGCTGAACAACCGCCGCTCGAGCAGCAGCAGTGGCAGCCGCAGCCGCAGCACGGGCAGCGGATCAGGAGGAAGCGGCAGCCGGCGGCGCAGCAGCACGGCAAAAAAATCCGAGACCACCGAGTCAAAAACTGCGACTGAGAGCAAGCCGAAGACGGCAGAGCCGTCGACAGCCGACACCCCGGATCAGTCGTAGTCGAACGAGTAGAAAAGATCGAGTGCGCCCTCGGCCCCACTGACAGCCTCAAGATAAAGCTGGGGGCGCAGGTAATAGCGCAGGGTCAGGGTGTTTTCAGGCTCAAAAACACCAATGCCGTAGCGCAGCATTAAATTCGGGGCGAGATAACCACTAAGAGCAACCTCGGCATTGTCGCCCTGGCCGCTCGCTTCGAGCTGGAAGTCGCTGATCCCCACCTCCTCGGCCAGGGCACTGCCA
Source organism: uncultured Ectothiorhodospiraceae bacterium (assembly GCA_913057145.1). Classification (GTDB taxonomy): domain Bacteria; phylum Pseudomonadota; class Gammaproteobacteria; order Nitrococcales; family Nitrococcaceae; genus Spiribacter. Next base: position 1,634 of record CAJXNJ010000034.1, on the reverse strand, counting down.
ATCTGACTGCCACCAAAGACACCGAGCGCGAGCGCAGCCTCCCCGACCAGCGCTTCCTGGCTGGGTGTCGCCTGCCCGGGCGGCCGTCCGGTAATCAAAAACGAGAGAATGCGGCTCTGCTCCATGGCAGGCCGTGAGAAAAGCACCAGCTGCGGATCCTGCGCAGACCCTGCAACCCGCAGGCCCGCCAGTATCTCGGCAGATTCTCGCACCGCCTCGATATCAAGCCGCGGGTTATTGACCGGGCCGGAGAAGAACAAGCGCCCGCGCCGCACCGAAAGACGCTGGCCATAGGCGGCATAGACGGCGTCCTCGAGCTCCAGCACGCCCTCGGCCTGTGTGGTGGCATCCCCTGCCTGAAAGAGCCTGAGCTCACCGGTCAGCCGCCCGGTAAGCCCACGGGCCTCAACCTCCACCGCCTCGCCAAAAACGAGCCGCAGATCGCTCCGAAGACCGCGGGCAGAGGCTGTCGTCGCCTGCTCCAGTGGACGGCCGGCTGCATCCACCCGCACGGCATCCGGTGAAACCCGCGCACCGCTGCGGCCAGACACGGTGGCAAGATTAATCTCGCCCCGCGGCACCTCCACATGCCCCGTTAGCAGTCGTTGCTCCGGGCCAAACGAAAAGCGCAGATCCGGATGAATGGTGAGCTCGCTGACAGCGCCAGGCTTAACGGTCAAATCGCGACCGGTCACGGCAAGCTCACCGGCCAAGCCCTCGGCGCTGAGTGCGATATTGCCGGTGAGCTCACCTTCACCATCGCCTGAATCAAAATCACCACGAAGGCTTGCGCGATTACCGTCGACCAAAGCCCGCAGGTTAATGGACTCAAGCGGCGCTGCCAGGGCTCGCGGCAGCAGCCGGGCATCCACCACCGAAACCTCACCGTTGAATGCCGGGTTGGCCAGCGTTCCGGCCACTTTCCCCCGTGCCGCGACTGCCCCGCTGATCTGACTGATCTGCGGCAGCAGCCCGGCGAGCGGGGCAAGGGGGATACCATCCAGCCAGACATCGCCGCTGAGCGGACGCGGTCTGCCCAGCGGTGTAGTTGTCACGGCAAAACCACCGTTGCCAATATCCGGCGAGGCCACACCCACACGCAGATCCGCCCGGTCGGGACGCAGATCGGCATCCACCACAAATCGTCGATAGCGAAGGGGAAGCGCCGGCTCATCATCAGCCGCCTCAAACCGCAGGACACCACCGGGGCTCACCAGCGTGACGCGGGCCTGCGGCGAACCGCCGGCCTGCCAGGAGAGAGTCGCTGTCCCGGCAATATCGCCGGTCACATCAAGCGTATCGGGCAACTGCCCGGCGATGGTGGCAATCGGTATCGGCGAGAGATTCAGGCTGAGCGTTGCCGATTGGGTATCGACAGCCAATGGCCCGGCACAGAGCTCAATCTCATCCTGGACCCAGCAGTGCGGTGCCAGCCCCACCGCAGGCCCCGCCAGATCGACGCGCAGATCCGGCTCACCGGCAAGCTGCCAGTACCGCTCCAGCAGACCAATCCGCGCGCTACGCATCGTGCCCTGCCAACGCCCGGTTCTGAGATCAAGCCCACCCTCAAGCTGCCAATCGCCGGTCAGCTCACCACCGCGTATTCGCCCGGTAAGGCTGTGCGCCGAGACCGA
>CAJXNJ010000033.1 GCA_913057145.1 uncultured Ectothiorhodospiraceae bacterium | reverse complement strand
TCAACAGGCGCCAGCGCATTGACCTCACTGATCTCGGCATCCTGTGTGGACTGATCTGAATCCGTATCGGCGTCACCCAGACTCTGCGCGGCAGTCACCGGAGCCGTGGCATCCAACAGAATCCGCTGCTCCAGGGCGGTGATCAGCGGCCGTCGGCCGACAGCCTCAGAGAACACATGCTTGTCAGTAACCTTTGCCATAGCGTCCTGCCTATTCCTTCAGCGAAGGGGTTGCAGTGCCCGTCATACCGATGGCCATCCATGGATGCATCACCGGACGGGCGTAATAAGTGACGGTCTCGCTGACCGGATCAATGACCGGATTAATGCGAGTAATTTCGGCAGCAATCATCTGATTACCACCGTCCAACCGGATATCTAGCGCATCGCCCACCGCAACGTTCCCAATCCAGACGGCGGGGGCCACGATTTCTGCTTCCAGCGATTGGCTGGCGACAATTTCCAGTACCGGTTCCTGCGGTTTCGCGAACTCATGCGGGCGCACCTGCCACTCGGCAACCTCACCGGCAAATGGCGCGCGAATGGTGCAGCGAGATTCATTCAGACGAGCAACCCGCAACTCGGCACGGGCCTGCGCGTAGGCCTGTTCAGCGAGCGCGACTTCAAGCCGGCCAATGGAGCGCATGCTGTTAAGTTCTTCTGCATTTTCCGCTTCAAGCCGCGCCGCTTCTGCTTCGGCCTCTACGCGGGCGCGCTGAGCAGAGAAAAGGCTGCAATCCAGAGTGACCAGAGGATCGCCCTCGGCGAACTGCTCACCGGGCTGAAAGGGCATTTCATCAATGCGAGCGCCGATTTCCGCAGAAAGCATCGCTCTGTCGGTTGGCTCCAATAAAGCCCTGCCTGCCGGCGCACCCTGTGCTGAAACCTCTGCTGCAACCAGCATAAGCGCCGGCAGCAGCACAGACCGGCTCAGCGCCCTACTGCGTTTCATACCCCACAGACCAGGCATACTCGCTTTCACTCGTTTGGTAGATGCGAATCGCACTTGAGGATCGCTCGTTGAACTCCCGCTGCTTCTCAGGCGTCCAGACATCCTCCGGTATCGCCTCTGGCGCCGGTTCAGACGGCGGCGGTTCCGACGACTCTGGCTCCGAGGCCGGCTCGATAATCAGCTGCGGCGGCTCCTCCAGCGATTTCACCTCAGGCGCATCTGCAGCAGCCTCAACCGCATTTTGCTCGTTGAATGTCTCTTGGCGCTCCGGCGTCCAGACGGGTGGTGGCGGCGGCGGTGGCAGATTAGCAAGGCGTTCAGCCTCAATCTCCGCCTGGGTCATCGGGGGCTCGAGCGGCAGATCTCCACTGGCAAGCTGCGCATATCGCGCCTCAAGAATAGAGGTAAGCTGCCAGGTGGGCAGCTCGGCATAATCACGCGGGAACAGATCGACACCCGCCGAGGCGGCCAACCGACCAAAGGCATTCTGCATATCGGCATAGGCGCGATCGCGACGCAGCTCCGCCAGGATATCGTTCAGGGCCTCACGCACGGCATCCAGCTCACCAATGGCCTCAGCGCGTGCCTGCCTTTGCGTCTGGGTGAGAATGCGTCCGGCCACATCACGGTAGTCACTGGCCAGTTCAAACACCTGACGCGCCTGCATGAAATCCGAGACTGCCAGATGCACCTGCGTCATCACGGCCATCGAGACAGCCATGCGACGGGCTTCCGCAAGCTGCTCGCGGACTTCAGCAGCATCCAGATTCGGGCCAATTGCAAATACGTTAAAGAGGTTCCAGTTCACGCTGGCGCCTAGCGTCTGCCACTGGTCGTCGCGCAGGTATTTGTTGTCTTCATACTGCATCGTTGCGGTCAGCCCGATGCCGGGAAGCAGCCGAAGCAGCGCCGCCCGTGTTTCATTCACGGAGACCCGGGTCTGGTAGTGGGCCTCGCGCATCTCAGGCCGATTGCGAAGCGCTGCCGCCTCCAGCTCCTGGATGCTGTTTTGCAGTGACGGGATCTGCATCTCGGCGGTATTTGTATCGGCCAGCGTATATTCCGTGCCCGGATGCAAACCCATTAGGTCAGCCAGTTGTATTCTTGCCCCGCTGAGCCGCTGCTCCAGATCCTGGAGCAGGCGCAGAACGTCGAGCAGTTCACGCTGATAAATCAGGGCCTCGCGGGGCGCCATGGCTCGGGAGTCTTCCATCGCCCGGGCATTCGCGAGCGCATCCTCAGCCTGAGTACGCAGTGCATCCACACGCCCGAGCAAGCGGTCCGCAGATACCGCTTTCCAGTATGCAGCGCGAACTTCTTCAGAAATGGTGTGAATGGATTTCCGCTCACGCTCTTCGCTGATCAGATACTGATCTGATCGCTGCCTGGCGCGGACATAGGAAAGGCCAAAATCCAGGACATTCCAGCTGAAGCCAACCTGGGCTGTGCGTTGATCCAAGCCGTCTGAAACCGAATAAGCCGGCTCCGAGGGCAATGTGTCCGGTTCACCGTCGATGAGCACCACCGACGTCGATGCGTCATAGACGTCGCGGTTTGTATACCCGGCCTCAGCAGTGAGCTGCGGCAGCATCCCAAGCGCCTCGAGGCGGACTTCGCCGCGCGCAAGTGCGGCCTCCATTGCCTTCAGGCGCACCTCGCGATTATTGCGCACGGCCCGCACCAGCGCTTCCTCAAGGCTGATGGGCTCCTCAATAATTCGATCGGACGGAGGCAACTGCTCGAGGTCGGCGGTGAGTACCGTTTCGTAGGCCGTTTGCGTGAGCGGTTCAGGGACGACTGAGCACGCGGAAATCATCAACGTTGCAACCGCTGCGACCGCTATTGCGCTCGCGGGTCGCGAAACACGTCTAGTCGCATGCTCGGTCATAAGCGTGGGCTCGGGAAGTTAGTAACCGACATATTGTCAGAAAGCCTTCACCGACTATCCACCCAAAAGTCCTGACCGTTTCCGACCATATACGACATCCGTCTTGTGCTGATGGCCACAATCCCCGAGCATTACAGCTATGGGCATTAAAATCCTCGCCGTTGGCGATCTGCATATCGGGCGTCTGCCCTCCCGGCTCCCGGAGAGTCTCAAAGCCCGGGCGCTCGACTTCTCGCCGGCGAGAGCCTGGGAGCAGACCGTCGAACTTGCCTGTAGCGAGGGTGTGCATGCCGTTGTCCTTGCCGGCGATGTGGTGGAATCAGACCGGGATTTCTTCGAAGCCCTGCCGCGGCTACAGGCCGGCATTGAAAAGCTGACCGAAGCGGGCATAAGAATCCTGGCGGTGACCGGCAACCACGATGTCCAGGTGCTTCCGAAACTTGCTGCCCGCATCCCCAGTTTCGAGTTGCTCGGGGAAGGCGGCGAGTGGCAGTCCGTCACTCTCCAGGCTGACAAAGCGGAGTCACTCACGCTTTGGGGCTGGTCATTCCCGGCCGCCCAGGTAAGAAGCAGCCCCCTTGCCGATTTCCCGGGTCGCCTCGGCAGCGAACCGGCCATTGGCGTTCTGCATTGCGACCGCGACCAGAGCGACAGCCCCTACGCACCGGTCACCTCCGGTGAGCTGCGCGCGGCCGGCCTGGATGGCTGGCTGCTCGGACATATTCATCAGCCGGATGATCTTGGACCACAAAACCCTGCCGGCTATCTCGGCAGCGTGGTCGGTCTGGATGCCGGCGAGGCCGGCCAGCGCGGACCCTGGCTTCTGGAGTGGGATGGCGGCGTACTCAAGCGCTTCTCGCAGATGCCACTCGGCCCCATTCGCTGGCAGCGGCTGACGGTGGACCTTGCCGGTGTTACCGAGCCAACGCAGGTCGCCAGCCGATTTGCGGATGCGATGGATCAACTCTCCATGGAACTGGATGAGCGTGGAGATCGCAGCCAACTCATCGCCATCCGCCTGACGCTCACTGGCGAGACCACACTCAGCAATGATGCTCTGCTGGACGCCATGCCAGAGGCAGAGCAAACCCGGCATCTGTCCGGTCATACCGAGCGGGCCTGGTTTATCGAGCGCTACCGCATTGAGGCAAAGCCTTACACACCGCTTGAGGAAATCGCCCGGCGGGACGACCAACCGGGGCTACTGGCCAAGCGCCTACTCACGCTTGAGCAAAATGACGGCGACCCGGCGCGCGAGCGACTGATTGATGAAGCGATGCAGGTTGCAGAGCATACGCTGAGTGATGGTGGATGGCGCGACCTGCCCGGTGAGCGGCCGACACGCGAGCAGGTGGCAGGCTGGCTGCAGGCACGCGGGCAGGATGCGCTCAGAGCCATGCTTGCCGGAGAGCAGGACTGATGCGTCTCACAGCCATTGATATTCAGGCACTACCAGGTATCGATCCGATCCGCCTGGATCATTTCAGCGCCGGCGTTAACTTTATCGTCGGGCCCAATGGCATTGGCAAAAGCAGCCTCATTCGAGGTCTGCATCATATCCTTGCCGGCAGGCGCCCCGGCGACCCAAGCGCCCTGACCATCAGCGCCCGGTTTGAAGATGGCGATGACGTCTGGGTAGGCGCCCGCAATGGCCCGGCCGTCTCCTGGCAGCGCAACGGCATGCCGGCCGAACCGCCACCACTCCCTGCAGCCGAAGTGCTGCACTGCTACTGGCTGCGCGCCGAGACTCTCATTGCCGAGGACCAGGCAAGCGAAGCAGAACTCAGTCGCCGCCTCCGGGAAGCGCTTGCTGGTGGGATCGATCTGGAGGCTGTGCGGGCCACGGCCGGGCTCACCCCCGAGCCCTTTCCCATGGCACTGCGCCGCGAATGGCTTGAAGCACAAACCACCCAGGCGGATATCGAGCGAGGCTATGCCAACCTCGAAGAGCAACGCGCCACGCTCCCCGAGCTGGAGAAAGCGTTGCAGCAAGCCCGTGAGGCCCGCGATGAAATCGTCCTGCTGCGCCAGGGCAGAGAACTGCGCGAGGCCATGGCAAAACGTGCAGCGCTTGCTGAGCAGCTCGCCTCATTCGATGCAGTTCATGCGGAGATGACCGGCGATGAGCCTGAACGTGCCGAGGCTTTAAGCCGCGAAATCAGCGCGCTTGAGGGAGAGGCAGGACATCTGGCGCAACAGCAACGGCAGCTCGGCGAGAGCCTCGATGCCACCGGGTTTGCCGACGGCATGCCAGATGGGCCGTTGCTGCAATCCTTGCAACGACAACTCGAGACCCTCCGGGCACTGGAGAAAGACCGCGAACGCGCTGCCAGCGCCGTCGCCAGCGCCAATGCCGAGCTGGACACTGTGGCAAAGTCCCTCGGCGCAGCTCCCGAGACACACCCGGGCTTCACTCCGGCTCAGGTGGAAGTCATCGGCGATGCTCTACAGGCTCTGCAGGAGGCAAGGGCATGGCAAGCCAACACCGGGGCATCCCGGCAGGCGCAGCCCTCCACCAACCGCTGGCTGCTCATCGCGGCCGCAACCGGCGGTGCTATCGCCGCCGTCTCAGGACTTTTCAGCAGCAACCCGGTAACCATAGCTGCGGGCACCGTGGCGCTCATCGCGAGCCTCGGCCTTTGGTTATTACCCCGGCTGCAGTCCGGGGACAATGCCACAACCTCGACAACAAACGCCGTCGTTCGGGAGCGAGAGGCAAAGCTCAAGGCGCTGATTAATGAGTATGGCCTTGAAGAGCAGGCATTTCAGGGCCTGGGGCTACTTCGATTCATGGAGCGTCTGCGAGCACTCGATGCCGCCCGTGCCAGGGTCGCCACCGCGAGCGCCGAAGAGGCCACCATTGCCAAGAAATGCAGTGACCTGCAGGACTCCTTGCAGCATCAACTGACCCGCTGGGCCGAGATCCCGAGGAATGATGCGATATCGCTGCAGGCGGCTTTCGATGATGTCAGCGAGCGGGTTCAAAAAGCCCAGGAGATCAAACACGAGCAATCCACGTTGACCCGTGAGCAGGAGAAGCTCGCGGCCAATGGCGAACAAAAGCGCCGGGAGCGCGAGCAGTTATTCGCTCAGTTTGGCCTCGCGGTTGACGATATGGCGGCGCTGAGGCGGCTTGAAGAGCAGCATGCCCGTTATATTGCCACTCGGCAGGCACTCGATGATGCGCTTGTCCGCGAGCAGACACTGAAATCGCCTTTCTCGGATCATCCTGAGCAGCTGCAATGGATCGAGCAGGCCACGGCCGCCGAGATCGATGCCGTCATTGATGCCCGGGAAGAGAAAGCCGGCGCCATCGATGAGCTGACCGACCAGATCGCCACACTTAAAGCCGCGCTTGCAAAGGCCGGCGATGACAATGCCCTTGCAACGGCCATGGCCCAGACCCAGTCACTCGCCGGGCAGCTGACCGACAGACGCGAGCGACGATTGCAGTCCGCGCTCGGCGATTGGTTGTTGAGCAATGTGGAGCGGGAATACCGCGAGCGCCACGAACCAGCATTAATCCGCGACGCCCGGGCGCGGTTTGAGGCCTTCACCCACGCCAAATGGTCATTGGAGATTAATGACGCCCATGAGCCCGTCGCCCGGGATCTGCAGCGCAATGAACAAAAACCGTTGACGGCGCTCTCTTCAGGGACTCGCATGCAACTGCTCCTCGCCGCCCGTATTGCCTGGGCGCGGGACCAGGAACAGGGCCAATCACCGCTGCCATTGGTTCTGGATGAGGCGCTGACCAACACGGATGCCACACGCTTTAATGCCATTGTGGGCAATCTGGAAGCGCTGGCCGCCGAGGAAGACCGACAGATCTTCTATCTCACCGCCCGCGAGGAGGACCGGGCACTCTGGCAACAGGCAGCCGGTCATGCGCCGCATTGCATCGCACTGGGCGGCGAGCGCCGTCGCCAGGATGCCGCAGACCTCCCGACACCCGATAGCGAGCCTGAAATCCCCTCCCCCAAGGACGAGGACGCGAGTGATTACGCCAAGCGCCTGCAGGTCCCGGCCATCGATCTGCAGCAGCCCCCCGAGGCGATCCATCTCTTCCATCTGCTGCGCGATGCCCTGCCGACGCTCTACATCCTCCTTAATGACTGGCGGGTCGAGCGACTCGGCCCGCTTCAGGCCTGGTTACAAAGCCCTGCCGCGGAGCATGCCGATCTCGGCGCTATATCGCCGGGCGAGCTTGCAGACCGAGCTCGGCTCACCACGGCCTGGTATCGACTGGCCCGACAGGGCCTTGGCATGCCCGTTGACTATGGAGCACTGGCCTCGGCCGATATCCTCAGTGACACCATGCTGCCGCGGGTTGCCGAACAAGCCGAGGAAAAAAAGGGTGATGCAGAAGCCTTGATCGCTGCATTACGCGACGGCGCGGTCAAGCGCCTTGGCAGTCAATTTATTGATGAACTGGAGCACTGGCTGATTGAGGCCGGTTATATCGATGCCCGCCGCCGACTGAGTGCCGAGGAAATACAACAGACTCTGCTTGGGGAGCTTGGCCATCAAATCGATCCTGCGGTGATTCGCGCCATGACTCGCGCGCTCAATGCCGCAACCCTTAAACTGGCGGCATGACGCAAGCATCCCCGCGACACACCCCGATGATGCAGCAATACCTGCGCATCAAGGCCGATTATCCCGATGTGCTGATGTTCTATCGCATGGGGGATTTTTATGAACTCTTCTACGAAGATGCCCGGCGCGCAGCAGAGCTGCTGGATATCACGCTGACCCAGCGCGGGGAATCGGCCGGGGCACCCATTCCGATGGCCGGTGTGCCGGTCCACAGTTATGAAGGTTATCTGGCGAGGCTGCTTGCCCGGGGCGAGTCGGTGGCCATCTGTGAGCAGACCGGCGATCCGGCCAGCAGCAAAGGCCCGGTTGAGCGCGAGGTGGTTCGGGTGGTGACACCCGGCACCCTGACCGATGAAGCCCTGCTCCAGGAGCGTCGCAGCAATTTACTCACCGCTGTCGCCGGGTCGGCAGAGCACTGGGGGCTGGCCAGTCTTGAACTGGCGGCAGGCCGCTACAGCGTCTGTGAAGGCCGGGGCGAGTCGGCGCTGAGCGCTGAGCTTGAGCGGCTGGCCCCCGCAGAGCTCCTGGTTGCCGATGACCTTGCTGACTCACCCGCCTGGGCTGAGCGCAGCGGTGTCAAACGCCGGCCTCCCTGGCATTTTGAATTCGATGCCGCCCAAAGGACGTTGACCGAACACTTCGGCACGCGGGATCTTGCCGGTTTCGGGCTTGCGAGCCTGCCGCTGGCAACCGCCGCGGCCGGTGCGGTGATGGAATACGTGGCTGACACCCAACGCTCGGCCTTGCCGCATATCCGTCATGTCCATGTCGAGCAGACCGAGTCGGCCATCGCCATCGACGCCGCCAGCCGACGCAATCTCGAGCTCGAAACCAATCTGGGTGGTGGTGATGCGCATACGCTCGCCGCGGTACTGGATACCACGGTCTGTGGCATGGGCAGCCGCGCCCTTCGACGCTGGATCAATCGCCCACTCAAAGACCAGGACGAACTCCGGAGCCGCCAGAACGCCATCGAGACCCTGCTCTCCGGCGGACATGCCGGCATCCGTGACTGCCTGCGTCGGGCTGCCGATGTTGAGCGGATTGTCGCGCGAATCGGGCTTGGCTCGGCACGCCCGCGCGATCTGACCGGGCTGCGTGAAACACTGGCGATGCTGCCCGATCTCTGTGCATGCCTTGATGGCATCGATGACCCGAAGCTCCAGAGCCTGGCCGAGCACGCCGCCCCCTGCCCGGCAATCGCCGAGCATCTCAGCCGGGCCCTGATCGAGCAGCCGCCAGTCGTCATCCGTGACGGGGGCGTGATCGCCGAGGGCTTTGATGCCGAACTGGATGAACTGCGGGCGCTATCGCGCAATGCCGATGGTTTTCTCACCGAGCTTGAGCAACGGGAGCGCGAAGCTACCGGCATCAGCACCCTTAAGGTCAGCTACAACCGGGTGCATGGTTTTTATATTGAAATCAGCCGCGGCCAGAGTGAACAGGCGCCGGAGCATTACATCCGACGCCAGACCCTGAAGGGCGCGGAGCGCTACATCACCCCGGAGCTCAAGGAATTTGAAGACAAGGTACTCTCGGCAAGGGAACGGGCACTGGCCCGTGAAAAAGCGCTTTATGAGGCGCTTGTCGGTTGGCTTGCCGAGCGGCTGCCGCGACTGATGGATCTGGCCGCCGCGCTGGCCGAACTCGACGCACTGGCGGCATTGGCCGAGCGCGCCGAGACTCTGAACTATCAACGCCCCCTACTCGACAGCAACCCCGGCATCAGCATTACCGCCGGCCGCCACCCGGTGGTTGAGCAGAGTACCGATGGGCCATTTATCGCCAATGACATCAGCCTGGATGATGACAGACGCATGCTCATCATCACCGGGCCCAATATGGGCGGTAAATCCACCTATATGCGTCAGGTGGCCCTGATCACGCTGATGGCGCATATCGGCAGCTTCGTCCCCGCCGATGCCGCACGCTTTGGCCCGATCGATCGGATATTCACGCGCATTGGCGCCTCGGATGATCTTGCCGGCGGCCGCTCGACTTTTATGGTGGAGATGACCGAGACCGCCAATATCCTCCACAACGCAACCCACGAGAGCCTGGTGCTGCTGGATGAAATCGGCCGCGGCACGAGTACTTTCGATGGGCTTGCGCTCGCCTGGGCTACCGCGGAGGCGCTCTGCGAGCGCATCGGCGCTTATACGCTTTTTGCCACGCATTATTTTGAAATGACGGCCCTGCCGGCTCACCACAGTCGCGCGGCCAACGTGCATCTGGAGGCAGCAGAACACAAGGAGCGGATCGTTTTCCTGCACAGCGTCCGTGAAGGCCCGGCCAGTCAGAGCTATGGCCTGCAGGTGGCCGCGCTTGCCGGTGTACCAGCGCCAGTGTTGAAAAAAGCCCGCGCCAAACTTGCACAGCTCGAAGCGAATGACGGCCCGGCACCCCAACTCTCGTTATTCTCGGCACCCGCGCCAGCCCCGCAAGCCGAGCCCGAGCCGGCCAGCGAGGCAGCCGCGGCGCTCGTTGAACAAATTGCCGAAATTGATCCGGATGCCATCAGCCCGCGCGAAGCGCATGCACTGATCTATGAATGGCGTGCGCTGATTGATGCGGCTGCAAAATCCTCAGGCCGCGTAGGTTGATGCCGGCCGCCCACCCCCCTAGGATGCGCGTCATCCAAATCGATCCTCGGAGTCGAGCATGACTTACGTTGTCACTGAAAACTGCATCAAGTGCAAATACACCGATTGTGTTGAGGTCTGTCCCGTGGACTGCTTCCATGAGGGGCCGAACTTTCTTGTCATTGACCCTGACGAATGCATCGACTGCACACTCTGCGAGCCGGAATGCCCGGCCGAGGCCATCTACTCCGAGGATGATCTGCCACAGGGCATGGAGCATTTCCTGGAGCTCAATGCCGAACTCTCCCAGCAGTGGCCGGTAATTACCGAGCAGAAAGACCCCCCGGCGGATGCCGAGGAATGGGATGGCAAGCCGGATAAGCTCCAGCACCTGGAGCGTTAACCCCGCGGGTGATGCTCGGCGTGCAGGGCCTTGAGCCGGGCCCTTGCGACATGGGTGTAGACCTGTGTCGTTGAAAGATCGCTATGACCCAGTAGCAATTGAACCACGCGCAGGTCAGCGCCGTGATTGAGTAGATGCGTGGCGAAGGAGTGCCGCAGGGTATGCGGTGATAAATGGGCTTTGATCCCCGCGGCTTCGGCGTAATGACGGATTCGGTACCAGAACGCCTGCCGGCTCATCCCCTCCCCGCGGTTGGTGATGAAAACCGCATCCACCACTCGGCCTCGGGCCAGCACCGGTCGCATCTGGGCAAGATACTCATCCAATGCAGCAAGCGCTGCTTCACCCAGGGGGACAAGACGCTCCTTGCCGCCCTTACCGGTGACCCGAACAACCCCCTGACGGGTATTCAGCTGATCCAGCCGCAGCCCAACCAGTTCCGAGACCCTGAGCCCGGTTGCATAGAGGACTTCCAGCATGCAGCGATCACGCTGGCCAAGCGGTGTATCAACATCCGGTGCCTCGAGCAGTCGCTCCACCTCCGCCTCACTTAACGCGGCCGGCAGAGGGCGGTCGGGCTTCGGTGCCTCCACCCGCGCGGTGGGGTCCTCGCTCATAATCCCCTGGCGTACCTGAAAACGATAGAAGCGTCTGAGCGTAGAGAGTAATCGGGCGCTGCTGCGCCGACTGGCCCCGGCGGCCACTCGCGAGCCGAGATACTCCATGACATCCGCCCGCGAGGCTTTGAGCGGATTATCGATACCCCGCCCAGAAAGCCACTGAGCAAAGCCCTGCAGATCGCTTCGATAAGCCGCAAGCGTGTTTTCAGCCAGCCCCCGCTCCATCCAAAGCGCATCAATAAAGCTGCTGATTACCGGTGGCGTTGTGGTACGCGCTGCCATGCCCGGCAGTCTAGAATAAAAAAAGCCGTGGCGGGAAAACCCGGCCACGGCACTTCAAGTTCCAAGAGAAAGATTGAGAGGCTTTGGCTCTAGCGCCAGCCAGCACGATCCATCAAACGCACCGCCTGGGCATTGTTTTCACCCAACACAGCGACGTTGATGTCATCGTAGTTATAGTCCAGGAATTCACGGACTTCCGGGACCGGATCCACGCCACGGACTGCCGGGAACTCGTTATTGCCGGCGGCAAAAAGCTCCTGGGCCTCATCAGTCGCGAGGAATTCCAGGAAGGCAACCGCGGCATCGGCATTCGGCGCACCGGCCACCATGGCAGCCCCACCGATGTTGCGGTGCGTGCCCTGAGAATCCTGGTTCGGGAAGATCAAACCGACCCGCTCGGTCAGCGCCCGGTCATCGGCATCATCCGATTTCTGCAGGCGCGTCCAGTAGTAGCTGTTGCCGACTCCCAGGCTGCACTCCCCGGCGGCAACGGCCCGAATCTGATCGGTGTCACCCCCCTGTGGGGCACGTGCCATGTTGTTCACCAGGCCTTCGGCCCACGCCTCGGTGGCCTCCAGGCCATGCTCGGCGATCAGCGCTGCGACCATGGACTGGTTGTAGTCATTGCTTGAGGAGCGAATGCAGATCTCACCCTCAAAACGCGGATCAGCCAGCTCTTCATACGTGGTCAGCGGCGGCTCATCATAGACTTCCGTGTCGTAGTAGATCACCCGCACCCGTTCACTGAATCCAAACCAGAGATTCTCCGGATGACGCAACTCCGCGGGCAGACGATCGGCAAGATAGTCCGAGTCGACTGCTGCGAGAATCCCGGCATCCTCTGCCCGCCGCAGACGGGCGGCATCCACGGTCATGAACACATCAGCCGGGCTCGCCGCACCCTCACGCCGGATGCGCTCGATCAGCTGATCGGAATCACCCTCAAGTACATTCACCTCGATACCGGTCTCGGCGGTGAAGGCCTCGTAAATGGCTTCGTCCGAGTCGTAATGACGCGCGGTGTAGAGGTTAAGCGTCTGTGCGCCGGCCACGCTGGCACCGGCCGCGAGACCAACACCCAGCGCGAATGCGGCACCGTGAGTCATCTTGCCCATGTCTGTCTCCTTGCAATTGTTCCAGTTTTATTGCGGATACGAATCATTCGCATCTGCGAAGCATTCAACAACAAGGCCGATAGAAAGGTCAACCCTCAATTGAGAATCGCTTGCAAAAACACCCGGGATTGGCGGAAACTCTGCGGTAATGAGTGCGCAAGAAGACACACTGGTATCGCGCTTCCCCGCCGGCGGAGTCGCGGCCGTCCAGGCTCCCTGCCCAAGCCCGAGCGGCGAGGCATTGGAACTGGAAGCCATCAGCCACGACTTTGATACCGTCCGGGCGGCCGATGACATCAGCCTGCACGTCGAGCCGGAGGAACTACTCTGCCTGCTCGGCCCCTCGGGCTGCGGCAAGACCACACTGCTGCGCTTTGCTGCCGGTCTTGAACGCCCGCAGCAGGGACGGGTGCGAATCGGCAATCAACTGATGTCCGACTCCGAGAGCAGCGTTTGGATGCCACCGGAGCAACGCCATGTCGGGCTGGTATTCCAGGACGCAGTACTGTTTCCGCACTTGAGTGTCCTCGATAACGTGGGCTTTGGCTTACCCAAAGTCTCCACCCGCGAGCGCGAGCAGCGATCTCGCGCATTGCTTGCGCAATTGGGCCTCGCGCCCTTTGCCGAGAGCTTTCCGCATGTACTCTCCGGCGGTCAGCAACAGCGCGTGGCACTGGCGCGGGCACTGGCACCGGCCCCCCGGATCATGCTGCTTGATGAGCCCTTCTCCAATCTCGATGCCCGGCTACGGGACCGCATCCGGGATGACACGCTGCATCTGCTAAAGCGCAACGGCACTGCCACGCTGCTGGTCACCCATGACCCGGAAGAAGCACTGTTCATGGCCGACCGCATTGCAGTAATGCGCGACGGACGGATCGTTCAACAGGGCAATCCGACCGATATTTATTGCAACCCCACCGATCCGTTTGTGGTGCGCTTCTTCGGCGACGTCAATGAATTACGCGGCGTGGTGGCCGACGGCCGTGTTGAAACGCCACTCGGGCCGGTGGATGCGGGCGACCTCAGCGACGGGACAGCGGTACAGGTACTTATCCGCCCGGAGGCGTTGCAGGTGGAAATGCGCTCCGGGCCGCGTGATCACAGCACAAGCCATGTTTTGATGTCACGCCTGCTCGGCGGGGCAAGCTTTATCCATCTCTGTGTGCATCAGGGCAACGATGAATACCACATGCATGCGCATATGCCCGGTGTTTTCCTACCGCAGCGAAACGACCCCATTGCCATCCACCTGGATCCAAGCCAGGTCTTCGTCTTCCCGGTCTGAGCCCAGCAAGTACTTCGCCTGTGGATTAATCCGCGGCTTCCGCATGCCCCGGCCGCGAGCGACGCATGGCTCGGGACAGCAGGATCACCGGGATGATGCCGACCAGCACGATGGCAAGCGATGCGGTGGATGACTGGCTGAGACGCTCGTCGGAGGCCAGCTCATAAGAGCGCACCGCAAGGGTCGTGAAGTCAAACGGCCTGAGAATAATGGTTGCCGGCAGCTCTTTCATGACATCCACAAACACCAGAATACCGGCGCCCAACAGACTGCCGCGGATAATGGGCGCATGCACCCGGCGCAGGGTCCCGCCGGCGGTACGACCGAGCGTTCTCGAGGCCGCATCCATGGTAGGGGTCACCTTGGTGAGACTGGCCTGAACCGCGTTGTAGGAAACCGCGAGAAACCGCACCAGATAGGCATAAACCAACGCTACCCCCGTGCCGGTGAGAATAAGGCCGACATCCCAGCCCCAATCACCGTGCAGCACGCCGTAGAGACGCTGATCGAGCCAGCCGAGCGG
>CAJXNJ010000032.1 GCA_913057145.1 uncultured Ectothiorhodospiraceae bacterium | reverse complement strand
AATCGCCGCCCCGGCGTTAAGCGCCAGCAGATCGGCAGCGGGCCCGGGCAGGCCGTCAAAGATCGCTTTAATCATCTCAAGGCTACGCTCGGCGGAATCCACCCGCAGGTCATCGAGCGGCGCGCTGGCAAGGCCGAAATCCTCCGGGCGAATCCGATATTCGCGAATCTCGCCATCGCGCAGCTCCGCGACCTGAGTGGGCGCGGCGATACTGATTTCATCCAGGCCGTCTTCGGAGTGCACCACCATCACCCGCTCGCTGCCGAGCGTCTGCAAGACCTCGGCAATCGGGCGTACCCAGTGGCTTGAGAAAACTCCCAACAGCTGATTCGGGGCACCGGCCGGGTTGGTCAGCGGGCCGAGCAGGTTAAAGACGGTACGCACCGCCATTTCTTTGCGCGGGCCGATGGCATGGCGCATGGCCTGATGATGTTGCGGGGCAAAAATAAATCCGACACCCACCGAGTCAATGCTCTCGGCCACCGCCGCGGGGGTGAGATCGAGGTTGGCACCGGCCGCCTGGAGCAGATCCGCACTGCCGGAGGCGCTCGAGACCGAGCGATTGCCGTGCTTGGCCACACGCCCACCGGCCGCGGCCACAACAAAGGCGGTTGCCGTTGAAATATTGAAAGTCCCGCGGGCATCACCGCCTGTGCCACAGGTATCGACCAGATGCTCACGATCGACCTCCACCTTCACCGCAAGCTCCCGCATCACCCGGGCCGCCGCGGCAATTTCGGTGACCGTCTCGCCCTTCATGGCAAGGCCGATGAGGAATCCACCGATCTGCGCCGGTGTTGCCTCACCGGTCATAATCCGCTGCATGACCGCGGTCATCTCGCTGTCGCTGAGATCCTTTCTCGCCATCACCTGTTTAATGGCTGCCGGCATTTCCATGGCCTTACCTCTCGATGAAATTGCGCAGCAGGTCATGGCCCGCTCGCGTGAGAATGGACTCGGGATGGAATTGCACGCCCTCGACATCGAGCGTGCGATGCCGCACCCCCATGATCTCCTCAAGGCTGCCATCACCAAACTGCGTCCAGGCTGTCACCTCAAAGCAATCCGGCAGGGTCTCGGCATCCAGGACCAGCGAGTGATAACGCGTGGCCTCCATGGGCTGCGGCAGACCAGAAAAAACGCCGGTATTGTTGTGATGCACCGAGGAGGTCTTGCCATGCATCACCGATTTGGCGTGAATCACATCGGCACCAAAGGCCTGGCCGATGGCCTGA
This sequence comes from uncultured Ectothiorhodospiraceae bacterium, assembly GCA_913057145.1. Classification (GTDB taxonomy): domain Bacteria; phylum Pseudomonadota; class Gammaproteobacteria; order Nitrococcales; family Nitrococcaceae; genus Spiribacter. Next base: position 13,287 of record CAJXNJ010000032.1, on the reverse strand, counting down.
TGCCCGAGGCATACCCCAAGCAGCGGCAGTTTGCCGGCGAAATACCGCACCACCTCCAGCGAGACACCGGCCTCATTGGGGGTGCAGGGGCCGGGCGAGAGGACGATACGCTCCGGTGCCATCCGCTCAATATCGGCAATGCTGATCGCATCATTGCGATGGACTTCGACCTGCGCACCGAGCTCCCCTAAGTACTGGACCAGGTTGTAGGTAAACGAGTCGTAGTTATCGATCATTAAAATCATTGATCAAGCCCCGCCTCGGCCATCGCCACGGCCCGGAACAATGCCCGGCCCTTGTTCACCGTCTCCTCCCATTCCGCCTGTGGGTCGGAGTCGTGCACAACGCCGCCGCCGGCCTGAACATGCACGCGGCCATCCTTGATCACGGCCGTGCGAATGGCGATGGCGGTATCCATATTGCCCGACCACGAGAGATATCCCACCGCGCCACCGTAGACCCCGCGTTTGACCGGCTCGACCTCATCAATGATCTCCATCGCCCGGATCTTCGGCGCTCCCGAGAGCGTCCCGGCCGGATGCGTCGCCCGCAGCAGATCCATCGGCCCGAGACCCGCGCGCAGGGTTCCGGTGACATTGGAGACGATATGCATGACATGACTGTAACGCTCGATGGTCATGGTATCGGTCACCCGCACACTGCCGGTCTCGCTGACCCGGCCGATATCGTTGCGCCCGAGGTCGATCAGCATTAGATGCTCGGCACGCTCCTTGGGGTCGGCCAGCAGCTCCTGCTCCAGCGCCAGGTCCTCCTCGCGCGTGCGCCCGCGTCGGCGGGTGCCGGCAATCGGCCGGACTGTTGCCTCGCCATCCTCCAGCCGCGCCAGGATCTCCGGCGAGGAACCCACCACCTGAAAGTCCCCGAAATCGAGAAAGAACAGATACGGCGAGGGGTTGGTGCAGCGAAGGGCGCGATACAGATCAAGCGGCCTGCCGTGATAATCGGCACTCATCCGCCGCGAAGGGACCACCTGCATGCAATCGCCATCGATAATGTAGCGGCGAATCCGCTCGACCATCGCCAGATAATCATCCTGCTCGATGGAGGATTCGAAATCCCCCTCCACCACGGTGCGAGCGGGTGTCGGCCGCGCATAGGCCAGCGCCTCGGAGCGCAGCTGGGTGGCAAGTGCTTCCAATCGCGCCTCGCCCGCCTCGCGCGCACCGGCGATCGCCGGGTCGATATTCACGATCAGATAAAGCCGGCCGGCCAGATTATCGAAAACCAGCACCTCATCGGATTCCATTAAAAGGATATCCGGCACGCCCAGGGTATCCGGATTGGGGCACTCAGCGAGGCGCGGTTCGATATAGCGAATGGTGTCGTAGCCAAAATAGCCCACCAGCCCGCCGAGAAACCGCGGCAGCTCGGGGAGATCCTCGGGTGTTTCCGCGGCAATCGAGGCATGCCGGGTCTCCACCCAGGCCAGCGGGTCATCTACCGGTTCAGTCCCGCTGTGCTCCCCGTCCACCCAGGTCTCCACCCGATGGCCGTAAATTCGGTATTGGCGTGAGCAGGGCAGCCCGATAATGGAGTAACGCCCCCATTGCTCACCGCCCTGAACGGATTCAAACAGATAGCTGCCCGGTGCCGCGGCCAGCTTGAGATAAGTCGAGAGCGGCGTATCCAGATCGGCCAGCAGCTCGCGGACCAGCGGAATGCGTTTGGCGCTTGCCTGCCCGCTCACTGCTCACCTACCCCGCTTTCGCAGCCGACTGGGCCTGTAGGGATTCGATCCGCTCAGCCAGGGCCGCGATATCCAGCGTGAGTTCAGCCGGATGATCGGCGAACACCGTGACATCACCCGGATAGCCATAGGGCACCCGAATCAATAGCGCGCCAGCGGCTTTGGCGGCATCGCGATCGGCCGCGGAATCACCGACATAAAAAGACCGCTCAATGGCCACACCGAGCTGCTCGGCGCCATGCACAAGCGGCGCTGGATCCGGTTTTTTAACACTGAGCGTATCGCCACTGACCAACACGCTGAAAAACCGCTCAAGCCCGAGACCCGCCAACAAAGGCCCGGTAAAGGCGGTCGGCTTATTGGTAACCACACCAAGCGGCAGCGAGAGTGCCTGCAGTCGCTCAAGCCCTTCAGTGACGCCCGGGTAGACCCGGCTGCGATCAACCAGACAATCCATGTAATGCCGAAAGAAGCTCTCCATCGCCTCGGCCATCTCGGCAGGCTCTTCGGCCACATCGCGCTGCCCGGTCAACGCCCGCGCGACGAGCCGCCGGGCGCCGTTGCCAATCCACTCGCGAACGGCCTCTTCGCTGATCGGTGAGCGATCGAGATCGGCGAGCATGCGGTTGACCCCGGTGGTGAGATCCGGGGCGCTGTCGACCAGAGTGCCATCGAGGTCGAATAAAACGGCCTGCGGGGTGAAAAGCGGCATCAACCCGCTCCCTTGGCGTTGCGACGCATCTCGGCGATGACCGTGGCGTAATCCGGCTGGCCGAAGATCGCCGAGCCGGCCACCACGGTATCGGCCCCGGCGGCAACAATCTCAGCGATATTGCCCGGGCCGACGCCACCATCCACCTCCAGGCGGATCGGCTTCTCCGCCGCATCAATCATGGCCCGCGCCTCACGGAGCTTATCGAGTGTGCCCGGCAGGAACTTCTGCCCGCCAAATCCCGGGTTGACCGACATCAGCAGCACCAGATCCACCTTGTCGATCACATGACGCAGGCAATCAAGCGGCGTTGCCGGATTGAAGACAAGCCCGGTCTGACAGCCTTCATCTCGAATCAGCTGCAGGCTGCGGTCGATATGCTCGCTCGCCTCGGGATGAAAACTGATCAGACTGGCACCGGCCGCGGCGAAATCCGGAATGATCCGGTCAACCGGTTTGACCATTAAATGAACATCAATCGGCGCGGTGACACCGTGATCGCGCAGCGCCTGGCAGACCACCGGGCCGAAGCTCAGGTTGGGGACATAGTGATTGTCCATGACATCAAAATGCACCCAGTCGGCGCCGGCAGCGATCACCTGATCCACCTCTTCCCCCAGGCGGGCGAAGTCGGCAGCGAGAATGGATGGAGCGATAACAAGTTCTTGCATGGCGCAAATGGTAGCAGAAGCCGGCGGACTCGTTACGCCTGCACCGTGGGATGACGCAATCCGGTGAGCAACGCCCGGCGAACCGCACGAAAATCCGCCTGCCCATGGAGCCGGGCAAGCTGCAGGGCACCTTGCGCGGCGGCCATAATCAGCTGAGCCTGATCCATCGCCGCGCCATCAAACGCCAACTCACCGCGCTCGCGGCCCGTCTCCAGACGCCGGCTCAACCAGGCCGCAAGATCATCGCGCAGGGCCTCGGCCTCGGCGCAGGCCTCGGCCGGCAGGCTTGCATATTCAACCCCGGCCACGCCCAACGGGCAGACGCGCTCATCATCGAGATTACGGGCCTCGAGATCGAGAAAGTGGCCGATCTGCGCAAGCGCCCCCTCGCGGCTTTTCGCCTGCTGCTCACACCACCAGGCAAAATCCTCGCGATAACCGGCAAAAACCGCCGCCACCAGATCGGGCTTGGCCGGGAAGTGGTAGTGCACCGCACTGCTCTGGATCTCCAGCGCCTCGGCAATCTGGCCAAAACTAAAGCCGTGATAGCCGCGCTGTTGCAGCCACTCGGCGGCCAGCCGCAGGATTCGGCGGCGGGTCTCGCCGCGGGGGCGCTTCTTGGGCTGCGCCATGCGGCCTAGGCCCCGATGGCCAGTTCAGCCAGATTGCAGGGACGATGCCGGACATCGAGCTGATCCTTGAGAATGCCATCCCAACCGTCACGACAGGCCCCGGGTGAGCCCGGCAACGCGGCAATCAGCGTCCGGTTGGCAATACCGGCAAGCACCCGCGACTGCAGCATGGAGGTGCCGATCTTCTCCCGCGAGATCTGCCGAAAGAGCTCGCCAAACCCGGGGATTTCGCGATCAAACAGCACCCGAACGGCATCCGGGGTGACATCGCGATCGGTAAATCCGGTGCCACCGGTGGTAATCACGGCCTGCACCCCGGGGTCGGCCACCCAGGCGGAAACCACCCGCCGGATCTCATAGCGGTCATCCACCACGATCTGTTTATCAACGATGTTATGACCCGCTGCCTCGGCCCGCTCCACGAGCGTCTGTCCGGAGCGGTCATCGGTATCCGTGCGGGTATCGGAGACCGTCAGCACAGCGATGGCAATCGGGACAAATTCGCGCGGTGTATTCACAAGGCTCTCCAGCTGTGGCTCGGGCAATTGATAAAACGCAAGATACCCTGCCACCGCGATGGGACCAAGCCTGTACAATGGGGGTTTTGCACCCAACAACAGGTGAATAATGGAACCTCGCCGAATTGCTGTCGTCGGAGCCGGTGTGGCTGGAATTGGAGCGGCCTGGCTGCTCTCAAGGCAACACGAAGTCACACTGTTTGAAGCCGCCGACCGGCTGGGTGGGCACAGCAACACCGTTGTCTGCGACCTGCCCGAGGGGGAGGTACCCGTGGATACCGGATTCATTGTCTACAACGAGCCCAACTATCCGCAGCTAACCGCACTCTTCCGTCATCTGGCCCTGCCGACACACGACTCGGACATGTCGTTTGCATTTGCGGCAACGGATATTGACCTTGAGTATGCCGGCAGCGGTCTTGGCACCCTGTTTGCCCAGCGCCGCAATCTGCTGCGGCCGCGTTTCTGGGGGATGGTCCGGGATATCCTGCGTTTCAATCGTGAGGCCAATGCCCGGCTTGAGAGCGGCAAGGGCCATGACCAGAGCCTCGGTGAGCTTCTGGATGAACTGCAGATGGGAGATGCGTTCAGGCGCTATTACCTGCTGCCAATGAGTGCCGCCATCTGGTCCTGCCCGCAGGATGTGATGCTGCGTTTCCCGGCACGGTCATTCCTGCGCTTTTTCTACAACCACGGGCTCATTCAGCTGCGCGACCGGCCGCAATGGCAGACCGTGACGGGCGGCTCCCGCGAATACATCAAGCGCATGCGCGATGCGATTCACGCCATCCACACCGGCACGCCGGTGCGCTCGGTCCAGCGCATGGGCGAAGGTGTCCGGCTGGCCGGCGATAATGGTGAGCTCGGCGACTATGATGCCGTGGTCATGGCCTCGCATGCCGACCAGACACTCGCCATGCTCGATCAGCCAAGTGCCGATGAGGCGCGACTGCTGGGTGCATTCTCCTACCAGGACAACGATGCCTATCTGCACACCGATGCGAGGCTGATGCCGCGACGGCGTTCCGTGTGGTCATCCTGGAATCACCTCACGGCAAAAAGTGCCGATGGCAGACAGCCGGTATCCGTGACCTATTGGATGAATCGCCTGCAGAATCTCCCCACGCAGACCGATGTGCTGGTGACACTCAATCCGCTGACGGCACCGGATCCGGCCAAAGTCATCCGCCGCGAATCCTATGCCCACCCGGTCTTTGACCAGGACGCCATCACCGCGCAGGCGGCATTGCAGGATATCCAGGGCGTGGATCGGATCTGGTACTGCGGCAGCTACCACGGCTATGGCTTTCATGAGGATGCCTTTGGCAGTGCGGTGCGCGTTGCCGAGCAACTGGGCGCACCCCCACCCTGGAGCGGACAGACCGAGAGCACTCCGGTGGATGTGCCGCTGAAAACGCCGGTGCCGCTCGGTGCGGGAGCGACTTCATGACCGAGCGCTCGGCTGCGCTCTCGCTCTACAGCGGCCGGCTCATTCACGAGCGGCGCATCAAACCCGAGTATCACTTTGAATACCGGGTTTTCAGTCTGCTGCTTGATATCGACCGGCTGGATGAAGCCGACCGCGGGCACCGGCTTTTCTCGCATAACCGCTTCAACCTGATCAGCTTCTATGACCGCGATTTCGGGCCCAAGGACGGCTCACCGCTGCGGCCCTGGATCGACCAGCAGCTTGAGGCGGCCGGAGTTGATCTTGCCGGCGGCCAGATCACCATCCTCGCCTACCCGCGGGTGCTCGGCTATGTCTTCAACCCGCTGACGCTCTGGTACTGCCGCCACGCCGATGGCAGCCTGCGCGCCATCCTGGCCGAGGTGCGCAATACCTTTGGTGAGTGGCACGGGTATCTGCTGCACGATGACGGTGCGGCGCTGCCGGAGAACCTGCGCGATCAGGCGGTGAAAATCTTTCACGTCTCGCCATTCCTGCCGCGGCAGGGGCATTATCAATTCCGTCTGCAGGCACCGGCCGAGCGCTATGGGGCCACCGTGAACTGGCATGATGCCGAAGACCCGGAACACCCCGCGCTCATCGCCGTACAGTCAGGCAAGAGACTGCCGGGCGGCGACGGGGGCTTGCTCCGGGCTGCGCTCACGGTACCCTTGATGACATTCAAGGTGATCGCCGCCATTCATTGGCAGGCGCTCAAGATCTGGCTCCGGGGCGGTCGTTTTTACCGCAAACCGGCGCCGCCGGATACGGAGATCAGCCGATGACCGGTTCGCAGGAAACAGTGATCAATTTGCCCTCGCCCTTGCCAGCGGCAAGCCGCGTCCTGCTGGGATGGTTCTCGCGGCTGCGGCGCGGGCGTATGGAAGGCCAGCTGCCCAATGCCGAGCCCTTTGTCATTCAGGGGGCAGAGACCGGGCCGACCGGCATTATTCATCTGCACCGGCCCTGGCGGATGGTCATGCGCATCATCACCCGCGGCTCGGTGGGCTTTGCCGAAAGCTATATGGCCGGTGACTGGAGCAGTCCCGACCCCGCGCATTTGCTCGAACTGATGCTGCGCAATGAGGATGCGTTTCAGAAACGCATGGAGCCCACCTGGCTGCATCGGGCCCGACTGGCGCTGCATCACCGCGGCCGGCGCAACACCAAGCGCCGCAGCCGGCGCAATATCGCCGCGCATTACGACCTTGGCAATGAGTTCTACCGGCACTGGCTGGATGAGACCATGACCTACTCCGCGGCCATTTTTGAGCGCCCGGACCAGCCGCTTGCCGATGCCCAACGCAATAAATACCGCCAGCTGCTCGATGCGATTAACGCCAGGCCCGGCGAGCATATCCTCGAGATTGGCTGTGGCTGGGGCGGCTTCGCGCTGGAAGCAGCCCGCCGCGGTATTCATGTCACCGGACTGACGCTTTCCACCGAGCAGCTGGCCTGGGCACGGCGTCGCATTGCTGATGCGGGCTTGAGTGAATTCGTGGAATTTCGCTTGCAGGATTATCGCGACACCGGCGGTGAATTTGACCATGCCGTCTCCATTGAGATGCTCGAAGCCGTTGGCGAGGAATACTGGCCCGAGTACTTCCGCATGCTGCATGACCGGGTGCGCCCTGGCGGTCATATCGGGCTGCATGGCATCACCATTGCCGAAGACCGTTTTGAAGATTACCGCCGGCGGCCGGATTTCATTCAGCGCTATATCTTCCCGGGCGGCATGCTGCCGACCGAACAGCGGCTTTGCGATGAGAGCACAGCAGCCGGGCTTGAGGTGCTGGATATCGCCTCGCTCGGTGATCACTACGCCACCACCCTGCTGCAATGGGATGCCCGATTTGTCCGGGCGCTGCCCGAGATCGAGCCGCTTGGCTTTGACAGCCACTTCATCAACATGTGGCGTTATTACCTGGCTTACTGCTACGCAGGCTTTAGCACCGGCAGCATCGATGTGCAGCGGTTTGTGCTGAAACGATCGTGAGACCGCGCCGCGGGCAAATCCTGCTCTATGGCGCCCCCGCCCTGCCACTGGCTGTCATGGGCGTTCCCATGTATCTCTTTTTGCCGGGGTTTTATGGCGAGACGCTGGGTCTTGCCGCGGTGGGCACGGCGTTGCTGCTCGCCCGACTCTGGGATGTGGTGACCGACCCGCTCATTGGCAGCCTGGGTGATCGTCTGCAGACACGCTGGGGCCGGCGCAAGCCGCTGATCGCCGCCGGCCTGCCCATTCTGCTGGTGAGCGCCTGGGCACTTTTCCGGCCGCCGGAGGCCGTTGGCATCGGTTATCTGCTGGGCTGGGGGCTTGCCGCCTATCTGGGCTGGACGCTGATCTCCCTGCCCTATACCGCCTGGGGCGCCGAGCTCAGCGAAGACTACGACACCCGTGCCAGTCTGACCGCCAGTCGCGAGGGGTTCATGCTGGTCGGCACGCTGCTCGCCATTGCCTGGCCGACCCTCATGGGCGCGGGTGAGGCAAGCGCCGCAACACTCGAGGGCCTTGCCTGGCTGTTGGTGATCGCCCTGCCACCCATTGTCGCGCTCACGCTCTGGGGAGTACCCGAGCCGCGCCTTGCCAGCCACTCGGTCGGCTGGCTGCAGGGCTGGCAGCTCCTGCGGCGCAACCGGCCGTTCATGCGGCTTTTAATCGCCTACATCATGAATGGCATTGCCAATGGCCTGCCGGCCTCGTTGTTCGTGCTGTTTGTCGCCCATGTCCTGCGCGCTGAGTCCTGGACCGGCCCGTTGCTGCTCGTCTATTTCATTGTCGGCATTGCGGCATTGCCCGGCTGGTTGTGGTTGTCGCGGCGACTGGGCAAACATCGCGCCTGGGCGGTGTCCATGCTCTGGGTCTCGCTCGTTTTCATCTGGGTGCCTTTTCTCGGCGAGGGTGATACCTGGGCGTTTCTGCTGATCTGTGTCCTATCCGGGGTCGGTGTGGCCGTGGATATGGCGCTCCCGGCAGCGATTCAGGCCGATCTGGTGGACCTCGACACCGCCGCGGGCGGTGGCCGTCGCACGGGGCTTTATTTTGGTATCTGGAACATGGCAACGAAACTCGCGCTGGCGCTTGCCGTGGGCATCGCCTTCCCGCTGCTGCAGTGGTTTGGCTTTGATGCCACCAACATCGAAGACCAGGACGGCCTGCTCGCACTCGCGCTTTTCTACGGGGCCGTACCGGTTGCCTTCAAGCTGATCGCCACCGCACTGGTCTGGAATTTCCCGCATGACCGCCGCGCGCAGCTCGCCACCCGCGCCAAAGTGCATGATGTTGAGGGTAAGCCGGCTTAATCGCTGACTGAGAGGCGTTTTCGCAGCCAGCGCATCAGCCCGCCAATCACCGGAAACTGACTGTAGAGCTCACCGGCGGCGTCCCAGTAGTCGATATGCTCCCGGACCCGACCGTCTTCGGCAAAGCTCACCCGCGAGACCCCCTCAAAAGGGCGTCGGGGCGCCTTATCGCGCTTTAGCTGGAAGTGAAAGCGCCAGCGGATATAGCCATGCTGCTCACCCTCGGTGGATTCCATGATCTCAAAGCGGGCCATTGAGCAGTTGGCATACATGTGCTCGAAAACCGAACGAATCCCGCCAATGCCGGTGACCTCGTTGAATGGATCCTTGAACCGGGCGTTCTCCACAAAGACAACATCCAACCGGTCGAGATCAGCAGGCTCCAGATTGCCGAAGAACTCGCAGTAGCGCTCAAGCGCGGTCATGACTGCACCATCCGCCGCGTGAGCCAGAAATACAGTCGGTAAGGCAGCAGGCGCATGAACTTCAGGGTGTAACCGAAGCGTTTCGGGAAAACGATCTCAAAACCGCCGTCATCGATTTCCTGATGGATGTATTCGGCCGCCGCCTCCGGCGTGAGGAGCTGTGGCATGTGAAAGCGGTTTTTCTCGGTAAGCCGCGTTTTCACAAACCCGGGATTGATGACCCGCAGCGAGACACCGGTGCCCTCAAGCGCCGGGCGCAATGACTCGGCCATGTTCAACACGGCGGCTTTGCTCGCGCCATAGGGGGCCGCCTGCGGGAGACCGCGGTAGGCCGAGAGACTGGCGGTGACCAGAATCTGTCCGCGGCCGCGCTCACGCATCGGGCCGAGGGCCGCACCGATGCCATTGACCGCACCCAGGTAATTCACCTCAGCGAGCCTGCGAAAAAGATCCGGGTCGAATTCATCCAGGGTCATGGGGTCATAATCACCGGCGTTGAGTATGAGCGTGTCGACCTCACCCAGATCGGCCTCAACCGCCATGAACACCGCCTTACTCTCGGCAACATCGGTGACATCCAGCGGGAAGGGATGCAGATGGTCGGCAAGCTCGGGGAATTCTTCGGCGATCGCGCGCAGGGCCTCCTCGCGCCGGGCACAGACGGCCACCTGCCAGCCATCCCGCGCCAGCTTGACGGCCAGCGCCCGGCCGATGCCGGCACTCGCCCCGGTAATCATGGCAACCCGTCCGCCAGTGACCTGCTTTTCTGTCATCGCGCTTTCCTGTGCCGTTGGTCCATGGATGCGTACAATCTTACGGGTTGACCACGACCGACGGCCAATCAATCCATCCAACACAAGGATTTCCCCTCATGGCGGTGTCGATCTACTGGATACGGCGTGACCTGCGCCTGGCCGATAACCCGGCGCTGACAGCCGCAGCCGATAACGGCCAAAGCGTGCTGCCGGTCTACATTCATGCCCCGGATGAAGCCGGCGCCTGGGCCAATGGCGAGGCCAGCAACTGGTGGCTGCATCACAGCTTAAGCGCACTGGCGCAATCACTGGCCGACCATGGCCTCCCGCTGGTGATACGCCGCGGCGAGAGTCTGGCCACACTGGATGCCCTGATCGAGGAGACCGGGGCCACCGCGGTGCATTGGAACCGGCTGTATGATCCGGCACTGATCCGTCGCGACAAGGCCATCAAGGCGCAGCTCAAGCATCGCGGGCTTGCCGTTCACAGCCACAACGCCGCGCTTTTGCATGAGCCCTGGACCATTCAGACCGGCACCGGCGGAGACTACAAAGCCTTCACGCCATTCTGGCGGGCCTGTCGCAAACTCGCCGACCCGGAGCCGCCACTGCCGGTGCCCGCGCTCAAGGCACCCGAGCATGCCGGGACGATCAGCAGCCTCAAGCCTGAAGACCTTGGGCTACTGCCCCGCATCCGCTGGGATGCCGGACTGGCAGCGAACTGGCAGCCGGGTGAGGCCGGTGCCTGGCAGCGGCTTGGGGATTTCCTACCGAAGACATTAGGGGCCTATGAACCAGGCCGCGACTTCCCGGCTGAACCTGGCACATCGCGGCTTTCGCCCCATCTGCATTTTGGCGAGATCAGCCCGCGACAGATCTGGCAGGCGGTCCAGCAGCAGCTCGCCCAGGGCGGCGATGAGGCAACCACCACCAGCATCGAGACCTTTCTCTCGGAGATCGGTTGGCGCGAATTTGCCCATCATGTCCTCTACCATCACCCGGACTTCCCGGATGCCCCGCTCAACCCACGGTTTGCCGATTTCCCCTGGCAGGAAGACGCCGACGGGCAGCTGCTGGCGGCCTGGCAGCAGGGCCGCACCGGCATCCCGCTGGTGGATGCCGGCATGCGGGAGCTTTATGCCACTGGCTGGATGCACAACCGCGTCCGCATGGTGGTGGGCTCGTTTCTGGTGAAGAATCTGCGCCTGCCCTGGCAGGCCGGGGAGGCCTGGTTCTGGGATACGCTGGTGGATGCGGATCTCGCGGCCAACAGTCTTGGTTGGCAGTGGGTGGCCGGCAGCGGTGCCGATGCCGCACCCTATTTCCGCATTTTCAATCCGGTGCGCCAGAGCGAGCGCTTTGACCCTGAGGGCGAATACATCGCCCGCTGGGTGCCGGAGCTCGCCGGCCTGGCAGTCAAGCATCGGCATGCGCCCTGGGAGGCGCCAGCCTCGGTTCTCGCGGATGCCGGCGTCACACTCGGCATCGACTACCCACATCCCATGGTGGATCTCAAAGCAAGCCGACAGGCCGCCCTTGCCGCCTTCGAGCAGATCAAAAAAACCTGAGGCGCCTGCTATGATTGGCGCTTTGAATGGGCGAGGAGCCAGCGGTGTCACCCGAGCGTCTTTATGAGAGCCACCTCAGCAGCCTGCCGCTTTTAAGCCGCGGCAAGGTCCGGGATATCTATGCCGTTGATGATGAGATGCTGCTGGTGGTCACCACCGACCGGCTCTCGGCCTTTGATGTCGTACTCTCCGACCCGATCCCCGGCAAGGGCGCGGTCCTCACCCGGCTCTCCAATTATTGGTTTGACCGGCTGGGCCGGAACATTCCCACCCAGACCCTCGATCTGCCGCTCGAGGCCGTACTGACCGACCCGGCCGAGCGGGAACAGGTGGCAGGCCGGGCCATGCTGGTCAAACGCACCCGGCCGCTTGCCTTTGAGGCCATTGCCCGGGGCTATCTCATCGGCTCGGGCTGGAAGGACTACCAGGCAACCGGCAGGCTCTGCGGCATCGAGTTACCCGCCGGACTGGTTCAGGCCGACAAGCTGCCATCGCCGCTTTTCACCCCCTCGACCAAGGCCGAGCAGGGGGATCATGATGAAAACGTCGCCTTTGAGGCGGTGGTTGAAGCGCTCGGCCGCGATCTGGCTGAGCATCTCAAGCAGACCACCCTCGATCTCTACACCCGGGCCGCCGACTATGCCCGCTCACGGGGCATCATCATTGCCGATACCAAGTTTGAGTTCGGGCTTAACGAAGCCGGTGATCTGGTCTGGATTGATGAGGCGCTGACGCCGGATTCAAGCCGCTTCTGGCCGGCGGACGAGTACCGCACGGGCATCTCGCCGCCGAGCTTCGACAAGCAGTATGTGCGGGATTATCTGGAGACACTCGACTGGGACAAGCAGCCCCCGGCGCCGGCGTTGCCCGAGGCGGTCATCGAGCAGACCGCGGCCAAATACCGCGAAGCCGAACGCCGACTCCGCGGCGAGGACTGAGCCGCTAGACGACTTCGCTGACCCGGACCACCTTCATGGCATTGGTGCCGCCGCGGACACCGGCGAGATCGCCCTTGGTGATCAGCACCAGATCATCGCCCGAGACCACTTCACGACGGACCAGCTCGCTCACCGCCTCGCGGTTAACCGTTTCATGCTCACGCTGAGTGGGATCGAAACTGATGGGGTGCACACCGCGATAGAGAGTGACGCGACGCCGGGTTCGCGGCTGCTCGGACATCGCATAAATCGGGATTTCCGTGCCAATCCGCGACATCCACATCGCCGTCGCACCCGATTCGGTCATCGCGGCAATGGCTTTCACCCCAAGGCTGTTACCCGCGGTGATGGCCGTCTTGGCAATCGCCTCATCAATGCGGTCGAAATGCACATCCTGCTTGAGTCCTGGATGCGGGCGGGATTCATCGGCGTAGGTCTCGGCTCCCACACAGACTCGGGCCATGGCCGCCACCGTCTCGGCCGGGTACTGACCCATGGCCGTCTCCTCGGAGAGCATTACCGCATCCGTTCCATCCAGAACGGCGTTGGCCACATCCAGCACCTCGGCACGGGTGGGCATGGGGTTCTCCACCATCGACTGCATCATCTG
>CAJXNJ010000031.1 GCA_913057145.1 uncultured Ectothiorhodospiraceae bacterium | reverse complement strand
TCTTGCCATGGTCAACGTGACCAATCGTGCCTACGTTGACATGCGGCTTCGTGCGCTCAAACTTCTCCTTGGACACGACTCACCTCTTAACCGTCAAATACAAAAAACCACAACCCGGTTGACCCGTCTGGATCAGCCGGCCTTCTTAATCACTTCTTCAGCAATGCTCGCCGGTGCCTCGCTGTATCCCTCGAACTCCATCGAGTAGGCAGCACGGCCCTGGGTTGCCGAACGGAGGTCGGTAGCATACCCGAACATTTCCTTGAGCGGCACCTCGGCGCGAATAATCTTGCCGGCCGGGCCGTCTTCCATGCCCTGCACCGTGCCACGGCGACGATTCACATCGCCCATCACATCACCCATGAACTCCTCAGGGGTGACGATCTCGACCTTCATGATCGGCTCGAGCAGAACCGGATCACCCTTCATGAAGCCATCCTTGAACGCCATGGAACCGGCGATCTTGAAGGCCATCTCGGAGGAGTCGACATCATGGTAGGAGCCATCGAAGAGCTCGACCTCGAGGTCGACCACCGGGAAGCCGGCGAGCACGCCGTTTTCCATCTGCTCCTGAATGCCCTTGTCCACGGACGGGATGTACTCACGCGGGACGACACCACCAACGATCTTGTTGATGAACTCGTAACCCTCGCCACGCTCGCGCGGGCGCATCCGAATCCAGACGTGACCGTACTGACCACGACCACCGGACTGACGGACGAACTTGCCTTCCACCTCGACCGGGCTGCGAATGGCCTCACGGTAAGCAACCTGGGGCTGGCCGACATTGGCTTCGACCTTGAACTCGCGCTTCATGCGATCAACGATGATCTCAAGATGCAGCTCGCCCATGCCGGAGATGATGGTCTGGCCGGATTCCTCGTCGGTGCGGACCTGGAAAGAGGGGTCTTCCTGCGCAAGCTTCTGCAGCGCAATGCCCATTTTCTCCTGGTCACCCTTGGTCTTCGGCTCGACGGCCACGGAAATCACCGGATCCGGGAAGTCCATGCGCTCGAGCGTGACCTTGCTGTCGTTGGCGCAGAGCGTGTCACCCGTGGTGACGTCCTTAAGACCGATGGCCGCGGCGATATCGCCGGCGCGAACCTCATCGATCTCCTTACGCTCCTTGGAGTGCATCTGCACGATACGACCGAACCGCTCTTTCTTGCCCTTGACCGGGTTGTAAATGGTGTCACCCGTTTTCACCACGCCCGAGTAGACGCGGAAGAAGGTCAGCGTACCCACATAGGGGTCGGTCGCGATCTTAAAGGCCAATGCGGCGAAAGGCTCATCGTCGGTGGGGTTGCGGCTGACCGAACTGCCGTCGTCGAGCTCACCCTCGATGGCAGGCACATCAACCGGGGAGGGCATGTACTCCACCACGGCATCGAGCATGGCCTGCACGCCCTTGTTCTTGAAGGCCGAGCCGCAGAGTACCGGCACCACCTCGTTGGCGATGGTCTGCACACGCAGGCCTTCGTTGATCTCTTCCACCGTCAGCGACTCGCCGCCGATGTATTTATCCATGAGTGCTTCGCTGGCCTCGGCCGCGGCCTCGACCAGACTCTCGCGGTAGCTGGCAGCCTGGTCGGCGAGCTCCGCGGGGATATCCACCTCTTTGTAGGTGGCGCCCATGTCGTCTTCGTTCCAGTAAATCGCCTTCTCACGAATCAGGTCGACGACACCGGCAAAATCGTCTTCAGCGCCGATCGGCAGCTGCACCGGCACGGCGTTGCAGCCGAGGCGCTTGCGCACCATCTCGACACAACGGAAGAAGTCGGCGCCGAGCTTGTCCATTTTGTTCACAAACACCATGCGCGGGACGCCATAGCGGTCGGCCTGACGCCAGACCGTCTCCGTCTGCGGCTCCACACCGGCGTTGGCATCAAGCACGCAGACCGCGCCGTCGAGCACACGCAGGGAGCGCTCCACCTCAATGGTGAAGTCAACGTGCCCGGGGGTGTCGATGATGTTGATGCGGGTCTCGGGATACTGCTGGTCCATGCCACGCCAGAACGTGGTGGTCGCAGCGGAGGTAATCGTGATACCCCGCTCCTGCTCCTGCTCCATCCAGTCCATGACCGACGCACCCTCATGGGTCTCGCCCATTTTGTGCGAGATACCGGTGTAGAACAGGATGCGCTCGGTGACCGTGGTCTTACCGGCGTCGATGTGCGCCATGATGCCTATGTTGCGATAGCGCTCAATCGGTGTCTTGCGTGCCAAAACGAATACCCCTAACGGAAATGCTTACCAGCGGAAGTGCGAGAAGGCCTTGTTGGCCTCGGCCATGCGATGGGTGTCCTCGCGCTTCTTCACGGCGCTGCCACGGCCTTCGGCGGCCTCCAGCAGCTCGTTGCCCAGACGGTGCCCCATGGTGGATTCACTGCGCTTGCGCGCGGCTTCAATCACCCAGCGCATCCCCAGCGTATTACGACGCTGCGGACGAACCTCCACGGGCACCTGATAGGTCGCGCCACCGACGCGACGCGACTTAACCTCAACCACGGGGCGGACGTTCTCGAGTGCGTTCTCGAGGACTTCCATCGGATCACCCGGGTTTTTCTCTGCGATGCGATCGAGCGCACCGTAGACGATTTTCTCGGCGACGGCGCGCTTGCCGTCACGCATGATCATGTTGACGAAGCGCGTGAGCATCTCGCTGTTGTACTTCGGATCAGCAAGAACTTTACGCTTGGGAACTTCTCTTCTTCTGGGCATGACTGACTATCCGCTTATCCCTTGGGCCGCTTGGCACCGTACTTGGAACGACCCTGACGGCGGTTGGCGACGCCAGCCGTGTCCAGGGAACCGCGCACCACGTGGTAGCGCACACCCGGCAAATCCTTTACTCGGCCACCGCGAATGAGCACCACAGAGTGCTCCTGCAGGTTGTGGCCCTCACCGCCGATGTAGCTCGAGACCTCGTAGCCGTTGGTCAGGCGCACACGGGCGACCTTACGCAACGCCGAGTTCGGCTTCTTGGGCGTCGTTGTATAGACGCGGGTGCAGACCCCACGTCGCTGGGGGCAGGCCTCCAGCGCCGGCACGTTACTTTTCTCGTGCGGCCGCTTACGGGGTTTGCGCACCAGCTGATTAATTGTGGCCATAGAGCTTGACTCCAGTCCTTCAACACACATCAGGCCGGTTCACCCGGCCTGAGGAAAGCCGTTAAGTTTAGAATCGGGGGTTCTGGGTGTCAACCAAAACCCCCATTCCGATTAGTTTTCCGGAAGATCCGCCGTATCCGGGGCCGGCGCCGGAGCACCGAGACCGAACTGCGGCGCCATCGGGATCATCGGTGCCGGGCCTTCACGGCGCTGACGCTGACGATCCTGATGGTAGGCATAGCCCGTTCCTGCCGGAATCAGGCGGCCGACGATCACGTTCTCCTTGAGGCCGCGCAGGTCGTCCCGGGCACCGCGGGTGGCGGCGTCGGTAAGCACCCGCGTGGTCTCCTGGAAGGAGGCCGCGGAGATGAACGAATCGGTCGCAAGCGAGGCCTTGGTGATACCCAGCAGCAGACGCTCGTAGCGTGCCGGCTGCTTGCCCTGCTCGATGAGCGCTTCGTTTTCTTCTTCCACCCGTGCCCAGTCGGCCTGCTCGCCGCGCAGATAACGGCTGTCGCCGGCATCCTTGATCTCGACCTTGCGCAGCATCTGCCGTGAAATCACCTCGATGTGCTTGTCGTTGATCTTCACGCCCTGCAGGCGATAGACGTCCTGGATCTCCTTGACCATGTAGGCGGCCAGTTCGGCCACGCCGAGCAGACGCAGGATGTCGTGCGGGTTCGGCTCGCCATCGGCGATGACCTCACCTTTCTCGACATGCTCACCCTCGAACACGGTGACGTTGCGCCACTTCGGAATGAGCTCCTCGTAGTGCTCGCCATCCGGCGTGGTGATGACCAGGCGCTGCTTGCCCTTGGTGTCCTTGCCGAAGGACACCGTGCCGGAGACCTCCGCCAGAATGGAAGGCTCCTTGGGCTTACGGGCCTCAAAGAGATCCGCCACTCGCGGCAGACCACCGGTGATATCACGGGTCTTGGACGACTCCTGCGGGATACGGGCGATGACATCACCCACATCCACCTCGGCATTGTCCTCGGTGCTGACGATGGCACCGGCCGGCAGGAAGTAGTTGGCCGGAATGTCCGTGCCTGCCAGGTTGAGGTCGTTGCCCTTTTCGTCCACCAGCTTGATGAGCGGGCGCAGGTCCTTGAACGCGACCTTCTCACCGGTGCTGCGGCGGGTATGCTCGCCGTTGCCCCGGGTCTTGGGATCGGTGACGACCAGCGAGCTCAGGCCCGTGACCTCATCGGTCTCCCGGTTCACCGTCACACCCTCGACGAAGTCATAGAACTTCAGACGACCCTTCACCTCGGTGATGATCGGATGGGTGTGCGGATCCCAGGTGGCAACAATCTGCCCGGCATCCACGGCCTCGTCCTCGGCCACCGCGATGGTTGCACCGTAAGGCACCTTGTAGCGCTCGCGCTCACGACCGGCCTCATCCATGACCGTAATCTCACCGGAGCGGGAGACAGCGACCAGGTTGCCGGAGTGGTGAGCCACGGTCTTGAGGTTGTGCAGCCGAACCTTGCCGGCGCCCTTGACCTGAACGTTACTGACCGCCGCGGCACGCGATGCGGCACCACCGATGTGGAAGGTCCGCATGGTCAGCTGCGTACCCGGCTCGCCAATGGACTGCGCGGCAATCACGCCAACCGCTTCACCGACATTGACGCGGTGGCCACGGGCCAGATCACGGCCGTAACAGGCCGAGCAGACACCATGACGGGTTTCGCAGGTGATCGGTGAGCGCACCCAGATCTCATCGACGCCTTCGCTTTCGATTTTCTCGACCAGGCGCTCGTCAATGAGCGTGCCCTGATCCACGATAATCTCACCGGTACCCGGCTGGACCACATCCTGGGCCACCACACGGCCGAGCACCCGCTCGCCGAGCGGCTCAACCACATCCCCACCCTCGATGAGCGGGGTCATGCGCAGGCCGCGATGGGTGCCGCAATCATCATCGACGACGACCAGATCCTGGGAGACATCGACCAGACGACGGGTGAGGTAACCGGAGTTGGCCGTCTTCAGCGCCGTATCCGCGAGACCCTTACGGGCACCGTGGGTGGAGATGAAGTACTGCAGCACGTTCAGCCCCTCACGGAAGTTGGCGGTAATCGGCGTCTCGATAATCGAGCCATCGGGCTTGGCCATCAGGCCACGCATACCCGCGAGCTGACGAATCTGCGCCGGCGAGCCACGGGCACCGGAGTCGGCCATCATGAAGATGGAGTTGGTGGACTTCTGCACCACATCCTTGCCTTCACGATCCTTGACCGTCTCTTTACCCAGTTTGTCCATCATGGCGGTGGCCACTTCGTCATTGGTCCGCGACCAGATGTCGACCACCTTGTTGTAGCGCTCGCCGTTGGTGACCAGACCCGAGGCATACTGCTCCTCGATGTCCTTCACCTCGGCTTCGGCCTCGGCGAGGATGCGCTCCTTCTCGGCCGGCACCACCATGTCTTCCATGCCGATGGAGACCGCAGCCCGGGTGGACATACGGAAGCCCAGATACATGATCTGGTCGGCGAAGATCACCGTGGCCTTGAGGCCAAGGCGGCGGTAGCACTGGTCGATGAGTGCCGAGATGGCTTTTTTGGTCATGTCCCGGTCAACCAGCTCGAAAGGCAGGCCCTCGGGGACGATGTCATAAATCAGTGCACGGCCAACGGTCGTCTCGAAACGCTTGGTGGCCTCGGTGCGGTTGCCTTCGTCATCAACGATGATCTCGTGAATCCGCACGCTGGCACGGGCCTGAAGATCGACCACACCGCTTTCAAACGCGCGCCGGACTTCGTTGACATCGGCAAACTGCATGCCTTCGCCACGACGTCCCTCGAGCGCGAGCGACATGTAGTAAAGCCCCAGCACCACGTCCTGCGAGGCGCCGATAATCGGTTCACCCGAGGCCGGTGAGAGCACGTTGTTACTGGCCATCATCAACGCCCGGGCCTCAAGCTGGGCCTCCAGCGACAGCGGCACGTGAACGGCCATCTGGTCGCCGTCAAAGTCGGCATTGAATGCCGGGCAGACCAACGGGTGCAGCTGAATGGCCTTGCCCTCGATGAGCACCGGCTCAAAGGCCTGAATACCCAGGCGATGCAGCGTCGGTGCGCGGTTGAGCATCACCGGGTGTTCGCGGATGACGTCTTCGAGAATATCCCAGACCTCGGGCGTCTCGCGCTCGACCATCTTCTTCGCCGCCTTGATGGTGGTGGCGAGCCCCAGGCGCTGGAGCTTGGAGAAGATGAACGGCTTGAAAAGCTCAAGCGCCATGCGCTTGGGCAGGCCGCACTGATGCAGACGCAGGGTCGGGCCCACAACGATGACGGAGCGGCCGGAATAGTCGACGCGCTTACCCAGCAGGTTCTGCCGGAAACGGCCCTGCTTGCCCTTGATCATATCGGCGAGCGACTTCAGCGCGCGCTTGTTGGTGCCGGTGATGGCCCGGCCGCGACGGCCGTTATCCAGCAGCGCATCCACTGATTCCTGCAGCATGCGCTTTTCGTTGCGCACGATGATATCCGGTGCCGAGAGATCGAGCAGCCGGCGCAGGCGATTGTTCCGGTTGATCACGCGACGATAGAGATCGTTGAGATCGGAGGTCGCGAAACGGCCACCATCGAGCGGGACGAGCGGACGCAGATCCGGCGGCAGCACCGGCAGCACGGTCATGATCATCCACTCGGGGCGGTTGCCCGACTCGAGGAATGACTCCACCAGCTTCAACCGCTTGGACAGCCGCTTGATCTTGGTCTCGGAGTTGGTCGCATCCATCTGCTCGCGAAGGCTTTCCGTCTCTTCGCGCAGATCGAGGTTTTTCAGCAGATGGTAAATGGCCTCGGCACCCATGCGGGCGTCGAACTCATCGCCATACTGCTCCATGGCCTCGAGGTACTGATCATCGGAGAGCAACTGACCGGCCTTGAGCGGGGTCATGTTGGGCTCGATCACCACAAAGGCCTCGAAGTAGAGGATGCGCTCGATATCACGCAGCGTCATATCCAGCAGCAGGCCAATGCGCGAGGGCAGTGATTTCAGGAACCAGATGTGCGCCGCGGGGCTTGCCAGCTCGATATGGCCCATGCGCTCACGGCGCACCTTGGCCAGCGTGACTTCCACGCCGCATTTCTCGCAGACCACGCCGCGATGCTTGAGGCGCTTGTATTTACCGCAGAGGCACTCGTAGTCCTTGACCGGGCCAAAGATCTTGGCGCAGAAAAGGCCGTCACGCTCGGGCTTGAAGGTCCGGTAGTTGATCGTCTCGGGCTTTTTCACCTCGCCAAACGACCAGGAGCGGATCTTCTCCGGTGAGGCCAATCCAATGCGGATGCCGTCAAAATCGTCGAGCTGCGCGCCCGGCTGCTTGAACAGATTCAGTAGGTCTTTCATATCAGCTACCCGTTCAGTCCTGCTCGAGCTCGATATCAATACCGAGGGAGCGAATCTCTTTGACCAACACATTGAAGGACTCGGGCATACCCGCTTCCATATGGTGTTCGCCATCGACGATGTTTTTGTACATCTTGGTCCGGCCGGCGACGTCGTCGGACTTGACCGTGAGCATTTCCTGCAGCGTGTAAGCCGCGCCGTAGGCCTGCAGTGCCCAGACCTCCATCTCACCGAAACGCTGACCGCCGAACTGCGCCTTACCACCAAGCGGCTGCTGGGTGACCAGGCTGTACGGACCGGTGGAGCGGGCATGCACCTTGTCATCCACCAGGTGGTTGAGCTTGAGGATGTGCATGTAGCCCACGGTTACCGGGCGATCAAAAGCATCACCCGTGCGTCCGTCGTAGAGCTGAGCCTGTCCGGTCTCCGGCAGTTCAGCCAGTCGCAGCATGCGCTTGATCTCGGTCTCATCCGCGCCATCAAAGACCGGTGAGGCCATCGGCACGCCTTCGCGCAGGTTGCCGGCAAGCTCCACGATCTCCTCATCGCTGAAGCTATCGAGATCTTCCTCGCGGCCACTGCCGTTGTAGATCTCGGCGAGGAACTTGCGCAGATCGGCGACCTTGCGCTTGGCATCGAGCATCTCACCGATGCGTCGGCCAAGGCCCTTGGCGGCCCAGCCCAAATGCACCTCGAGCACCTGCCCGATGTTCATGCGCGACGGCACACCAAGCGGCGAGAGCACGACATCGATCGGCTCACCATCGGCGGAGAACGGCATGTCCTCAACCGGCACCACGCGGGAGATGACACCCTTGTTGCCGTGGCGGCCGGCGAGTTTGTCACCGGCCTGGATGCGACGTTTCACGGCCAGGTAAACCTTGACCATCTTGAGTACACCCGGGGCGAGATCATCACCGGCGGTAATCTTGGATTTCTTCTCCTCATACCGCTCGTCAAAGGCCTCGCGCTGGGCTTTGAGCTGTGCCTGGACGGCTTCGAGCTGACTCATCGCCGCATCATCACGCAGCCGGATCTCAAACCAGCGCTGACGATCGACGCCGGCGAGATAATCGGCGGTGATCTTGCTGCCGGCCTTGAGCTTGTCCGGGCCACCCTCGGCGACCTTGCCGATCAGTGCCTGCTCGAGACGGGTGAAGGCATCATCCTCGAAGATCCGGTACTGATCATCGAGGTCCTTTTTCACATCCGCGAGCTGATCGGCCTCAATGGAAAGCGCCCGGGCGTCTTTTTCAACGCCATCACGGGTGAAGACCTGCACATCAACAACCGTGCCGTCCATACCCGAGGGCACACGCTGTGAGGTGTCCTTCACATCCGAGGCTTTCTCACCAAAGATGGCACGCAGGAGTTTCTCCTCCGGCGTGAGCTGGGTCTCGCCCTTGGGCGTGACCTTGCCGACCAGAATGTCGCCGGCTTTCACCTCGGCACCGACATAGACAATGCCGGACTCATCGAGCTTCGCCAGTGCACTCTCGCCCACATTGGGGATATCGGAGGTGATCTCCTCCGGGCCGAGCTTGGTGTCACGGGCGACGGCGGTGAGCTCTTCAATATGAATGGTCGTATAACGATCTTCCTCGACCACCCGCTCGGAGAGCAGGATGGAGTCCTCGAAGTTATAGCCATTCCAGGGCATGAAGGCGACCCGCATGTTCTGACCGAGCGCGAGCTCACCGAGATCGGTGGACGGGCCATCGGCCAGCACATCACCGCGGGCGACGCTGTCACCCGGGCGCACCAGCGGTTTCTGGTTCTGACAGGTGTTCTGGTTGGAGCGCGTGTACTTGGTGAGGTTGTAGATATCGACACCCGGCTCGCCGGCCTGGGTCTCATCATCATTCACCCGCACCACGATGCGCGCGGCATCCACCTGATCAACCACACCACCGCGGTCGGCGACCACGGTGACGCCGGAGTCGATGGCAACCGCCCGCTCCATGCCGGTACCCACCAGCGGCTTCTCGGCCCGCAGCGTCGGCACGGCCTGGCGCTGCATGTTCGAGCCCATGAGCGCGCGGTTGGCGTCGTCATGCTCCAGGAAGGGCACCAGCGACGCGGCCACCGAGACGATCTGCTTCGGCGAGACGTCCATGTACTGGACCTTGTCCGGTGAGGACATGCCGAATTCGTTCTGGTGACGGATCGAGATGAGCGAGTCGACCAGATTGCCTTTCTCATCCACCCGGGCATTGGCCTGGGCGATGATGTAGCGGCTCTCTTCGATCGCCGAGAGATACTCGACCTCATCGGTCACCCGGCCATCGACCACCTTGCGATAAGGCGTCTCGAGGAAGCCGTAGCTGTTCAGCCGCGCATAACAGGCCAGCGAGCTGATCAGACCGATGTTCGGGCCTTCCGGCGTTTCGATCGGGCAGACCCGGCCGTAGTGCGTCGGGTGCACATCACGCACCTCAAAGCCGGCGCGCTCACGCGTGAGGCCACCCGGGCCGAGTGCGGAGACCCGGCGCTTGTGGGTGATCTCGGAGAGCGGATTGTTCTGATCCATGAACTGCGAGAGCTGCGAGGAGCCAAAGAACTCCTTGATGGCCGCCGCTACCGGCTTGGCATTAATCAGCTCCTGCGGCATCAGGCCTTCGCTCTCGGCGAGGCTCAGGCGCTCACGCACGGCCCGCTCGACGCGGACCAGGCCAACGCGGAAGACGTTCTCGGCCATCTCACCGACACAGCGCACACGGCGGTTGCCGAGGTGGTCGATATCATCAACCGTGCCCTTGCCGTTGCGGATATTAATGAGCTCGTAGAGCACCGCGAGGATGTCGTCGTTGTCGAGCACCCCGCTGCCCTCGACCTCATCCCGGCCGACGCGCAGGTTGAACTTCATGCGACCGACTGCGGAGAGATCGTAGCGGTCTTCGCTGAAGAACAGATTGGCGAACAGGTTCTCAGCGGCATCCTTGGTCGGCGGCTCGCCCGGGCGCATCATCCGGTAGATCTCCACCAGCGCTTCAAGCTGCGTGGTGGTGGTGTCGATCGCCAGTGTATTGGAGATGTACGGGCCCTGATCGAGATCGTTGATGTAGAGCACGCGGAAGGTTTTCACCCCGGCATCGCGCAGGCTCTGCACCAGCTCTTCAGTGATCTCGGTATTGGCGGCAGCGAGCAACTCACCGGTGGATTTCTCCACCAGGTCCTCGCCCAGCATCTGGCCGACCAGATAGTCATCCGGGACCTGGAGCTTGCCGAGCTTGGCTTTCTCCATCTGCCGGATGTGGCGGGCAGTGATCCGGCGGCCGGATTCAACGATGACATTGCCATCGCCGTCCTTGATGTCAAAGCCGGCCGTCTCGCCACGCAGACGCTCAGGGATGAGCTCCAGATCCGCGCCTTTCTTGCGCAGATGGAAAGTGTTTTTCTCGAAGAACAGATCAATGATCTGCTGGTTGTCATAGCCGAGTGCGCGCAGCAGCACCGTCGCCGGCAGTTTGCGCCGACGGTCGATACGCACATAGATGGCATCCTTGGGATCGAACTCAAAATCGAGCCAGGAGCCGCGATAGGGGATCACCCGGGCCGAGAAGAGCAGCTTGCCCGAGCTGTGGGTCTTGCCCTTGTCGTGGTCAAAGAACACGCCCGGTGAGCGATGCAGCTGCTGGACAATCACGCGCTCGGTGCCGTTGACCACGAACGTGCCGTTGCGGGTCATCAGCGGCATTTCGCCCATGTAGACTTCCTGCTCGCGGATGTCCTTGACGGTGCGGGTGTCCTTGTCATTGATCACCAGACGCACCAGCACCCGCAGCGGGGCCGCGTAGGTCAGGCCGCGCAGCTGACATTCCTTGACGTCAAATGCCGGCTCGCCGATGCGATAACGCACGTACTCAAGGCGTGCACTGCCGGAGTAACTCTCGATCGGGAAGACCGAATCGAAAGCGGCATGCAGGCCCTTCGCGTCGCGAGAGTCAGGGTCCTGGTCAAGCTGCAGGAAGTCGGTGTACGACTCGATCTGCGTTGCCAGCAGATAGGGGACATCCAGAATCTTCGGCTGTTTGCCAAAATCGTTGCGGATGCGCTTTTTTTCAGTAAACGTATAGGCCATCGAGGTTCCTCAACCAGGTTGGGTTCCGCCGTGTGCAAGGCTTCGGGGGCTTGCCGACATGGCAAACACCCGCAGACTTGGACACGTGCGCTGGCAAACGGCAAAGGGCCGATGGCCAAACGGCCACCAGCCCAGGCAACGCCCTTTGGACGTTGTCGCCATCGAGCTCTTACTTGAGCTCGACCGTGGCACCTGCCTCTTCGAGCTGCTTCTTGAGCTCTTCGGCTTCGTCCTTGGACGCGCCTTCCTTAAGCGGTGCCGGGGCACCTTCCACCAGCTCTTTCGCCTCTTTGAGGCCAAGGCCGGTGGCACCGCGCACTGCCTTGATGACGCCAACCTTGTTGTCGCCGAAGCTGGCGAGAATGACGTCAAACTCGGTCTGCTCAGCAGCAGCACCGGCATCGCCAGCACCACCGGCGGCAGCCGGGGCAGCAGCAACCGCCGCAGCGGCAGTCACACCAAATTTCTCTTCCATGGCTTCGATGAGGTCAACGACCTCCATGACGCTCATGTTGGAGATAGTCTCGAGAATGTCTTCCTTGGAAACGGCCATCGTTATGGTCTCCTGAATCGAATCAATAGTTCACTAAATCGTCGTTGGCGGCGACAGTTGTCGCAGCGGCCTACTGTTTGGCGTCCCTTACGGCGGCCACGGTACGGACCAGCTTGCTCGGCACCTCGTTCAAGGTGGTGGCAAACTTCTGTACCGGTGCACGCATGGTCGCCATCAGGAGACTCAAGGCCTCCTCGTAGGTCGGCAGCGAAGCCAGTCGGTCGATTTCCGAGCCGGGATAAGTCTCCCCGCCCACGGCCAACATCTTCACCACCAGCTGCTCGTGCTCCTTGGAGAAACCCTTGAGCACGCGCGCGGCCGAACCGGGATCTTCCTGCGAGAATGCCAGCAGCAACGGGCCCTGAAGCCCCTCGCTCATGCACTCAAACTCCGTGCCTTCTACCGCACGCTTGGCCAAGGAGTTCTTGACCACACGCACGTAGACGCCCGCTTCACGGGCCTGCACGCGCAGGTTATCCATCTCGCCGGCTGTAAGGCCCCGATATTCCGCCGCAAGTGCGGAATGAGCCCCACTGGCCACTTCAGCGACTTCCTGCACCACCCGCTTTTTCTGTTCCAGACTTACGCCCATCCAAATGCCTCCTGGAACGGCGGTTGGCAACGGCAGCCAGACACCATGTCTGTCTGCCCCCTTCTACGGTGAACCCGTGCAGGAAACGCATCCTGTCCCGGCAACACCGTCTACCGTCGGCGGCCCTGCGGCCTTTATGCAGCGAACTGCACCAGACGGTCTTCGACGGCCGTCTTAACGACAGCCGATGACCACCCGCAGGTGGTCACTCCATTGAACGCGCTGGCCTCAGGCCAGTGCGCTCAAATCCACTGACACCCCGGGGCCCATGGTCGTCGAGACCGTGGCCCGCTTGAGATAAACCCCTTTTGAGGATGCCGGTTTGACTTTCTGCAGATCGCTGATCAGCGCCTGCAGGTTCTCAGCCAGGGCTTTCGGCTCGAAATCGGCCTTGCCCAGGCTGCAATGAATCAACCCGCCCTTATCGGCGCGATAGCGCACCTGACCGGCCTTGGCATTGGTCACGGCCTCGCCGACTTCGGCGGTCACCGTCCCGACGCGCGGGTTCGGCATCAGGCCGCGCGGGCCGAGCACACGGCCGAGCTTGCCGACGACACCCATGGCATCGGGGCTTGCAATGACAACGTCGTAGTCGAGCTCGCCACCCTGCATCCGGTCAGCAAGGTCATCCATGCCCACGGCATCGGCGCCGGCTGCCTGTGCGGCCTCGGCATTGGCACCCTGTGCAAAGACGGCAACGCGGACGGTCTTGCCCGTGCCATGCGGCAGTACCGTGGAGCCGCGGACCATCTGATCACCCTTTCTCGGATCGATGCCCAGGTTGACGGCGACATCCACCGACTCGGTGAACTTGGCGGTCGCGAGTTCTTTCAACAGCGCGAAAGCTTCCTCGGCGCTGTAGAGACGATCCTGATCCACCTTCTCGGCGAACAATTTCTGGCGCTTGGTGAGTTTGGCCATGACTTAGACCCCCTCCACTTCAAGGCCCATGCTGCGGGCAGATCCAGCGATGATGCGAACGGCCGCATCCATATCCGCGGCGTTGAGATCGGGCCATTTGGTCTTGGCGATCTCTTCGAGCTGCTCGCGTTTGACCGTACCCACCTTGTGGGTGTTCGGCGTACCGCTGCCGGATTTGATACCGACGGCTTTTTTCAGCAGCACCGAGGCCGGCGGGGTCTTGGTGACGAACGTAAAGCTGCGATCGGAGTAAACCGTGATCACAACCGGAATCGGCAGGCCGTTTTCCATCTCCTGGGTCTGGGCGTTGAACGCCTTGCAGAACTCCATGATGTTCACGCCGTGCTGACCGAGCGCCGGGCCCACCGGTGGGCTCGGGTTGGCAGCCCCGGCGGGGACCTGCAGCTTGATGTAGGCTTCGACTTTCTTTGCCATTGTTAATGGACTCCTTGAGTGGGTGGTAGCGCCAGGGGCTTTCACCCTGGCTCCCCTGGGGCGGTTAACCCGCCGCTATGCCTTCTCGACCTGACTGAAGTCGAGCTCCACCGGGGTGGAGCGGCCAAAGATGAGCACGGCCACACGCAGCCGGCTCTTCTCGTAATTGACTTCCTCGACCACGCCGTTGAAGTCGTTGAACGGACCATCGGTGACGCGAACCACTTCGCCCACCTCAAACAATACTTTCGGCCGCGGCTTCTCAACGCCCTCACGCACACGGTTGAGGATCTGATCGGCCTCGGCGTCAGAGATCGGCGACGGCCGACCCCGCGACGGGCCGATAAAGCCCATCACCCGCGGGACTTCCTTGACCAGATGCCAGGTGTCATCGGTGAGATCCATCTGCACCAGCACATAGCCGGGGAAGAACTTGCGCTCACTACGACGCTGCTGGCCTTCCTTCATCTCCACCACTTCTTCGGTGGGCACCAGGATATCGCCGAACTGATCTTCCATATCGGCACGCTTAATGCGCTCCTCGAGCGCCTTTTTCACCTGGTTTTCAAAACCGGAGTACGCATGTACGACGTACCAGCGCTTGGACATGAGCGATCAGCCTCCAGGCCTTACCAGGGCACCAACGCCCCACATGAAAAACATATCCATCAGCCACAGCAGCACGGCGACGACAAACACCATCACCAGCACAATCAATGTGGTCTGAATCGATTCCTGCCGCGTCGGCCACACCACACGGCGTAATTCCTGTCGCGCTTCCTGCGCGAACGCCCAGGCATTCTTGCCGGGCTGACTGGTCATGGCGATGGCGATGGCCACAGCGGCAACCGCCACCATGCCAATCACGCGAATCAGATCGGACTGGTCTTCAAGCAGGTAAAACCCCACGACGCCGGCCATAAAGACACCGGCCGCGAGGGCCAGCTTGCCCTTGTCCATTGCTGTGGTCGCGGTCTGATCGTTTGCGCTCATGAACCCGTTAACGCTGTTGTTGGCCGGATAAAATGGCAGGCCAGGAGGGACTCGAACCCCCAACCTACGGTTTTGGAGACCGTTGCTCTGCCAATTGAGCTACTGGCC
>CAJXNJ010000030.1 GCA_913057145.1 uncultured Ectothiorhodospiraceae bacterium | reverse complement strand
ATCACCGAGGGTGAGGTGCTGTTCAAGGGTCAGGATCTCCTTGAGATGGAGCCTGAGGATCGGGCCCGCGAGGGGGTCTTCCTTGGCTTCCAGTACCCGGTTGAAATCCCCGGTGTCTCCAACACCTACTTCCTCAAGGCTGCCGTGAATGCGATTCGCAAGCATCACGGTCAGGGCGAGATTGATGCCATGGAGTTCCTTGAGCTCGTCAAGGAGCGTGCAAAGCGCGTCAAGCTTGATGAGGGACTGCTGCAGCGCCCGGTCAATGAAGGCTTCTCCGGTGGTGAGAAAAAGCGCAACGAGATTTTCCACATGTCGGTGCTGGAGCCGCAGCTCGGTATTCTCGATGAGACCGACTCCGGGCTTGATATCGATGCGCTGCGCATCGTCTCCGAGGGTGTCAATGCCATGCGCAGCGACGAGCGCTCGTTCCTGGTGATCACGCATTACCAGCGGCTGCTCGATTACATCGTCCCGGATGTCGTGCATGTGCTCGTTAACGGCCGGATTGTGAAGACCGGTGGCAAGGAGCTCGCCAAGGAGCTTGAGAGCAAGGGCTACGAGGACTTCGAGGAGGCAGCGGCTTAAGAGGCCGTTGAGATCCGGTAATGGAAGCAGTAGCACAAGCAAAAAGCGTATATCTCGAAGAGTTCGAGGGGCGCGGGCAGATTGGCCCGGCCTGGCTGAAAGCGCTCCACGACCGCGGTATTCAGGCATTTGAAGCCCGTGGCTTCCCCGGTGCACGGGAAGAGGCCTGGCGGAAAACCAATCTGCGCCCGGTGACCGCCGAGCATTTCCGCTCGGCCACTTCGCAGGGGGCTGCCGCCAAGGCGTTAATCGAGCGCCTCGGTGATCTTGGTGAGTGTCATCGCATGGTCTTTGTCGACGGGCACTTCTCGGCCGAGCTCTCTGATTTGACCGGGCTTGAGGCAGGGCTCACGGTCGCGCCTTTCAGTGAATATGCCGATGAGGCGCCGGCACGGCTTGCAGCAGGCCTTGGTGCCAAAGCCGATATTGACTGGCATCCTTTCGCGGCATTGAACACGGCCTTTTTTGCCGACGGCGCTTTTGTTCATGTAGCCCGCGGCAAGCTGATCGAAAAACCGATTGCGATTACGCATATCATCACCGCCGAGGCGAGTGGCCAGGCCGTCTACCCCCGTGTGGTGGTCGATGCCGAGGACAGCGCCGAGGTGCGGGTCGTCGAGCGCTTCATCAGCGATGATGCCGCTGCGGCGCTTGTCTGCCCGGTCAGTGAGCTCTATGCCGGTCAGAACACCATTCTCGATTACAGCCGTCTGCAGGAAGACGGGGCGGAGACCATGAACATCGGTACCGCCAATCTCTCCTCGCAGCGTGATGCATCGCTGCGCGGTGCGTTTGTGAGTGATGGCGGCAAGCTCGCGCGCCTGGATCTGATCGCCGATCTTGAGGGCGAGGGCGGCGAGATCGACTGTAACGGGATTTATCTTGCCGATAACAAGCAGTTCATTGACTTCCACACCTGGTTCAATCATCGGGTTGAGAACTGCTACAGCCGGCAGCGCTTCAAGGGCATTCTCCAGGGCCGTGCCGAGACCGTGTTTGATGGTCTGGTGAAGGTGTTTGAAGGTGCCCAGAAGACCGATGCCGTGCAGGAAAACCGCAACCTCATCCTTGGCAAGCGGGCGCTTGCGCACTCCAATCCGCGGCTTGAGATTTTTGCCGATGATGTGAAGTGCACGCATGGCTCAACGGTCGGCGAGCTGGACGAAGAGGCGCTTTTCTACCTGCGCACGCGTGGCATCAGCGCGGAGGGTGCAACCGGGATGCTGACGCTCGCCTTTGCCGGTGAGATTGTTGATATGTTCCGCGTCAGCGGCGTCCGCGATCACGTCCGTCGGGTGCTCATGCGCCGTCTGGGTGTGGATGACGACGATATCGGAGAGATTCTTTGAGTGTAACGCGTGAAAGCGAAGCATTATCCGGCCACGGTCTGGACGTGGCGCGGATACGCGCTGATTTTCCGGTTCTCCACAAACCGGTGAATGGCAAGCGGCTTGCCTTTCTTGATAGCGGGGCGAGCGCGCAGAAGCCACAGTGCGTGATTGATGCCGAGCGCGAGTGCTACGAGAGCTACTACGCCAACATCCATCGCGGCGTCTATCAGCTCTCGCAGCGCTCAACGCAAGCCTACGAAGGGGTCAGGCCCATCGTTCAGCGTTTCATTCATGCAGCGGATGAACGCGAGATCGTCTTTGTGCGGGGTGCCACCGAGGCGATTAATCTGGTGGCGCAGTCGTTTGTGCGGCCAAAGCTCAACCCCGGCGATGAGATTCTCATCACCGAGATGGAGCATCACGCCAATATCGTCCCCTGGCAGATGATCGCCGAGGAGACGGGTGCGAAGGTGGTGGTTGCCCCCATCTTCGATAATGGCGAGCTTGATATGGCAGCCTTTCGGGAGCGCCTCACGGCCCGGACCCGATTTGTCAGTGTGGTGCATGTCTCGAATACGCTCGGCACCATCAACCCGGTCGAAGAGATCATTACGCTCGCGCATGAGCGGGATATTCCCGTGCTGGTGGACGGTGCCCAGTCCGCGCCGCATATGCCGGTCGATGTCCAGGCGATGGGGGCGGATTTCTATTGCTTCTCGGCGCACAAGACCTACGGGCCAAGTGGTGTTGGCGTGCTCTGGGGGAAACTGGAGCATCTGGAGGCCATGCCGCCGTATCAGGGCGGTGGCGATATGATTCGCACGGTCAGCTTTGAGAAGACCACCTATGCCGCGCCGCCGCAGCGCTTTGAGGCCGGTACCCCGAACATTGCCGGGACCATTGCGCTGGGCACGGCGCTTGAGTACATCGAATCCGTGGGGCGTGAAGCCATTTCTGCCCATGAGCACGGGCTGCTTGAATACGGCATGGAAGCCCTTGCCGAGATCGATGGAATGCGCTTTATCGGCACCGCCGAGCACAAAGCCGGTGTGATTTCGTTTGTGCTGGAAGGCGCCCATCCCCATGACATGGGCACCATTCTGGATATGGAAGGCATTGCCGTGCGGGCAGGGCATCATTGCACGCAGCCATTGATGACCCGTTATGGGGTGCCGGCCACCGTTCGGGCCTCTTTCGGGATGTACAACGATCGTGATGATGTCGACCAGCTGGTCGGTGGTCTGCGACGGGTCAAGGAGTTCTTTGGTTAATCATGTCCGATCTGCGCGAGCTCTATCAGGAAGTGATCCTCGATCACAACAAACAGCCTCGTAATTTCCACGGGGTTGACCCGCATGATCACGAAGCCGACGGCTACAACCCGCTCTGTGGCGACAAAATCCATCTGGAGTTGCGGCTCGATGATGGCGGCCGGATCGAGGATATCGGCTTCAACGGCGATGGCTGTGCCATCTCGACGGCCTCGGCGTCGATCATGACCGAAGTGGTCAAGGGCAAGACGGTCGATGAGGCGCGCAGTATGTTCGACCGTTTCCATTATCTGGTCACGGATGAATCCGCCCAGCCCGATCCTTCCCTGGGCAAGCTCGGGGTGCTCGCCGGCGTGCGCGACTACCCGATGCGGGTGAAATGCGCGACGCTTGCCTGGCATACGCTGCAGGCGGCACTTGAGAACAAGGGCGAGATCAGCACGGAGTGAGGCCATGAGCGATCAAGCCTCGCCCGAGGCCATTCGCGATGAGGTGGTCAAGGCCCTGCAAGCGGTTTACGACCCCGAAATCCCCGTGGATATCTACGAACTCGGCCTGATCTATGAGATTGAGGTGGATGACGATGGCTTTGTTGACGTTGTCATGACGCTCACCTCGCCGGCCTGCCCGGTTGCCGGACAAATGCCCATACTGGTCAAAGCCGCCGTCGAGCAGGTCGACGGCGTCCAGGGCGCGGAAGTCGAACTCACCTGGGAGCCACCCTGGACCCAGGAGCGCATGTCCGAGAAAGCCCGCCTGCAGTTGGGGTTTATGTAGGCGGGGAGAAGGGCTGGAGATTCGGCGATTCGCCGGCTTCACGAATTGCCCCGTAAAAATCCGGTATTTGACCGGTTGCTTCAAACTGCCCGTTGCTTTTCTCTGAGGATGAGCGTGCGGCTCGACGGAATCGAAAGATCTCTGCCAGCAGTATCTGATCGCCCTCCAGGCCGGTAACTTCAGTAATGGAAGTTATCCGCCGCTTTCCATCCGAGAAGCGTGTCAGCTGTATAACGATGTCGATCGCGGAGGTGATTTGTTCCCGGATAGCTCGAACCGGCAGATCCATTCCGGCCATTAGGGTCATTACCTCCAGTCTGGCGAGGGCATCGCGCGCGGTGTTGGCATGGGCCGTCGTTAATGACCCATCGTGGCCTGTATTCATGGCCTGCAACATATCCAGCGCTTCGCCGCCTCGGCATTCTCCAACCAGAATTCTATCCGGCCGCATACGCAGTGCATTACGCACCAGATCCCGAATTGAGATAGCGCCGCGGCCCTCGATATTGGCGGGGCGCGCCTCTAAGGAAACCACATGGGCCTGGTGTAGGCGCAATTCCGCCGCATCCTCGATGGTAATGATTCGCTCATCCTCAGCGATATGCTCAGAGAGCGCATTCAATACCGTGGTCTTGCCGGTCCCTGTGCCACCCGAGATTAAAATATTGCGTCTCTGGCGAATGCATTCGACAAGAAAGTCGGCCATGGCACGGTTAAGCGCCCCGAGCTCAATGAGATCATTAAGACCGATGCCGGTTTGGCTGAAACGCCGAATGGTCACGGTCGCGCCATTTAGGGCCAACGGTGGAATGATGGCGTTAACGCGGGAGCCGTCGGGTAGACGCGCATCCACAAGTGGAGACCCCTCATCGAGTCGCCGTCCAAGCGGCGATACGATTCGATCCAGCGCACTGGTCAGTGACTCGGCAGAGCTGAACTGTAACGCCGATTGGTAAAGCTGCCCGTTGCGTTCGATGTATATTTGTTCATGGCCATTGACCATGATTTCGCTCACCGCGGGATCTTTCATCAGAATTTCTATCGGCCCCAGGCCCACCGTTTCGGTGACAACCGTCTCTATAACGCCTTCGGCGTCTTCAGTGGCCGGCAGGCTGATTTCACCCTCCTCAATCAGCTGCCAGGCGACACTTGTTGCTTCCTGGCGCAATTTCTCCGGCGTTAGCGTGTCCAGAACATCCCGTCGGTAGAGATCGAGGCGGTGGCTGATGGCCTCTTGAAACTGACGAACAAAGCCGGCCGATAATCGGGGTAGATCGCTTTCAGCGGGTCGTTTGTTCTCAATGGGGTCATTATCGATTGGCTGCGTTGAACCAGGATTCTGTTGCTGGGGATTGGATTCATCACTGTTGGCCTGCTGGCGATTGCAGATTCGCAGTTTCGCCTCACCCAGAGTCAGCTCATCACCACTTTCAAGTGGGCCAGCCTCCCGGACCGGCTCGCCATTGAGTTTCACAGCCGACCAGAGGCCAATGGTGCGGATATAGGCCGATCCTTTATCAAATTGCAGCTCGGCATGTCGTCGTGCCAGCCCCCCGCCGGCGAGTTGAATATCGCATTGGCGGCCTGTGCCCAGGAGATAACGTCGGCCGGGTTCCAGGATTTGTTGGCAGGATTCACCATCTTTTCGCTCATATTCGATGCTGAGATCGCTCATTCCCAGCCCTCCTTGAGCGGAAGCGCGGTGTGGCTGAGCCCAGCGGCCGGTGGCAGATGCTGGCCAATTGTCTCCGGAGTCGGCGTTTCGTGAGGGGGCGTTGCGGTTTGATGGCTGGTTGGCGTTATGAGAACGACAAGTTCGGTCTGATCCTGCTGGAATCGACGGGATTTGAAGAGTTCCCCGATGATTGGCAGGTCACCGAGGCCTGGGATCTGACTGACGGCCTTGGATTGCTGCTCGTCGATGAGGCCTGCGATGAGCAGGGTCTCACCACTTTTCGCGTTCATCTCCGTCGTGGCATTGCGCACGGAAAACCCGGGCACGCCCATGACGCTGACCGATTCATCGATATCACTGACTTCCACTTCAATGTTGGTGCGTATCAGGTTGTCCTCCCCCATTTCCGGGGCGACGTTCAGCAGTATTCCGTAGTCTTTGAACATAACGGAGGCATTGCCGTCCTCTCCCTGAATGGGGATTGGAACCTCACCGCCGGCCTGAAATTCTGCGGTGGAGCCGCTTAACGTGGATAACATCGGTTCGGCGATAATGCGGGCTTCGCCGCTTTCACCGAGTAGATCAATCATTGAAGTCAGATTGACGCCAAGGCCGAGATATTGATTGCCACCGCCAATATCGAGTGGCAGTGCGTCGGCCGGCAGAAATTCCCCGAAGCCGCCCCTGAATATGTCGTTGGTGTAGAAATCCGAGGCATACGCAAAGGTGATGCCGGGTGACTGCGTTGACCAGTTAATGCCGATCTGTCGCAGAGCAGACCGGCGAAGTTCAACAAATCTGGCCTGAACCTGAATTGTCGGTTTTGGCAGCACCGTTGCTCGGGGTGTTGATGACTCGGAGGGCTTTTTTTCCGGCGGTAGGACTCGGATTCTTCGATACTGTGAACCATCATCCTGCCAGGTCCTCAGGTCTGTTGTGCCGGCTTTCCGGCCGATGAGCAGGATTTCCGATGTGGCCTCAATGATCTTTACTTCAGCGATGTCTCCGTCACCAATCGCAACCCTCGTCACTCCAGGTGCAGGCAGCAAACGGGTGTGTCCCACCTGCAATTCAAGCTCTGCCGGCTCTGCGAGGCTGTTGTCCACAATGAATAGACAAAAAAGCAGTATGAGCGCCTTTGTCGCTGTGATGGCCAACATGGGCTTCAATGCTTTCCTCCGATAATCAGTTCTACCTTTTGTTGAGGGGGTTGCCGTGTCTCGTCCTCCGTCATGCCAGCGAGGAGCGTTCTGCGGTCAATGACATGGTGTGGCAGGGCTCCATCATCCTTGTCATTACGCAGAATGGGTCGAATATCACCAACCACCTGAGCATGTGTGATTTTGGCGGCCTCGAGACTTGAGACCGCGAGTGTGATGTCGTTGTAGTTCACTGTGCGATCATGACGATCGCCTACTTCCATTTGGGCCCCTGTGGCAATGATTGGCACATCTGCCAATAGCGGGAGGGTTCGGCGGCCTTCCTGCTCATTGATGGTGAGCATGAGATCCACGCGGTCTCCGGGCTCCAGCAGCCCGGAGACTGCCGATGTCCCACTCACCGGTATTGTGATGGCTCGGTCACCCGGAGTGATCTGCTCAGCAAGCCTGGATCGGGCGCTTCGTCGAATCTGACTGGTAATAATCGGTTCGCCCGCCCCGATTGGGTGGGTAATCACACCGCCATCCATCTGCGGCCAGGAAGATGCATCAATCGCAGCACTCGGGAGATACGTCTCCGGTACATCACGCAAGGCGACGGACGCAGCGGTAAGACGTTCACCTGCGGCAAGATCTCGGTTTGCAACAACAACTTCACGCGTCGCGTAATCTGCCTTCAACTCCTCTTCGATTTCCGTTGCTCTTTTCTGCAGGTGTTGGTCGCCCAAATAGGTCGCCAGAATACCTGTCGCGATGGCGGCGGATGAGAGAAGCAGGCCTCGTCGCATTGGTTTCATGGTTGCCGTTCCGATGCGCTTTTCTAAAACGGTATTGAGAAGGCCCAGAGCAGATTCTGCTCGCGAGTCGAGAGCCAGTCGGCAGCATATTGAAAGCCCTGCCAAATGGTGATGAGCCCGGCCGAAACCGCAACGTACTCCGCACTGGTCATTGCGCCTCCTTCATTTCAATTCGCTGAATCAAAGCAAGGCCCGGCGCACCGACAACACCGCTGGTAATACTGATCAGTTCACCGCCACGGGTAAGTAGTCTGGATCCTCTTTCAGTGCCGCTCGGGGTTTTTGGCTGGGACTGCCATCCCGATGCTTCAAGCAAATCCGTGAGTCGATCGAGTAGGTTTTCGGTGGAAGATTGGCTTTTCAGCATAATCGTTCTTCCATGCATGCCCTTTTGGTCATACACGATTTCAAATTCCTCCGAGAGGATGGATGGCATGCTTTCCATCCCGTGAGAGACGGTATTTGTAGGCATTACGCTGAGTGTGGCGCTGGTTGAGATAGCTGTCTGAGACACGATCTTCAGTTGTTGGCTCTGCTCAGTGCCCACGAATAGAGCTTGCTGTCCGGCTTCAGGCGCGCTGCTTTGGTGCAGTGTATTCGTGATGATCTCTCCGGAGAGGCGCTCCCAGTGCGCGAGGTAGAGGTCCGACAGGGCCTCTGGTTTCAGCCCGGTGTGAAAGCCGACGACGCAGAATGGCTGACCATTCATCCGCAGTCGGGTTTTTGGCATAAAGACTTCGGCATCGACTGGGAGGAGATGCTCCTGCAGTATTGAATCGCAATGGATTCTGGCTTCCGCTATCGCTGGCGAGATCAACACCAGACATAAAGTGAGTCTAGCGAGGCGTAATGTTCGAAGGCGGAATGAAGTCTGTACTCGAGGCATAGCGTCCCTCCCTGAACACAAAGAATCGCCCCAATTGCTGGGCGGGTTGTGAGACCCAATGCACAGGTTCACTTGCGACGATGCTTTCCGTGCGCCGCTGATATTCTTCATCGGTCTGACTCTGCCAATCACCCATGGAGACTGTGGCTTGCTCAATGAATGAAAGGGATGGTTCTCTCGGTGATTGCTCCTTGATGTCTATCTGTATGCGATGTCGCCAGAGGTCTTCCTGGGGCTGTCCAAGCATGTTGGAAGATAACCCGCCAAGACGCGCTGCCACCGGAATCCAGTCACCATGAGCGATCGCCGCGACAGCGTACCCCCGGCTCGGTAGAGCGGAACGGCCTCCAAGCTTTTGTTTCGTGATGACGGGCGGCTCGGTTGGTTCGGATAACTGCACTTCCCGGATGATTGACGGGTGGTTCTCCAATATTCCGGTGCCATCTTCTGTCGCCTCCCAGGCTAGATATCGGGCTGAGGCGACGGCTGCGCGCTGGACATCATGCAGCCCGCCTAAATATTCAATGGCCCACCAGGCTGGAAGCAGGACAAGCAGGGCTACAAGTGTTTCGCTGAGAGCGCTGCCAAATTGGTTATTCACCTCAAACCCGGTAAGTCTGTTGCAGTCAGATTAGCCTGCCAATAGGGATTGAACAGCGTTGGTGGCTGATCAGGGTTCGGACATGTCGCCCCGCAATTATCTGGTACCCGATAAATGACCTCTGCCATGCTGAGGTGGCTTTGAAGCGCATCATGTTCGGTGATACCCGGAATAGGGGCGGTGACGAGCGCAGATAGGCGAAAGCGATATTCGCCATTGTCACGTGGCCGAAGTCGGGTATAGCGATTCACACCGCTATAACCGCTGGCGATTCGATCGGCATCGGCTCGGCCACGAGCAATTGTGTCCCAGCCGCTCCAGCCCCAGCCATCCTTGCCAAACTCAAAAGTGCTGACCTGTAATCGATCGCGCGAACGCCAACCCCCTGCGTCGGCTAGTGGTGCACGATTGGTTGCTCCCTGTTTGCGGAAACGGATGATCAGTGGAATTCTGAAATCCCAATTGCGACCGCCTGCCCCATAACGCGGCCAAGCCGTCGATTGCCCGCCTTCCAGCCATCGGCGTAAATGGTGGTTATGGTGAATGCTGCGGTTGAGCAGACCAGTGAAATAACGATGGTCCTCTCCCGGCTCTGCGGTTTGCACCCGCGAGAAGTTGGCAAGGCCCTCGGCCACCAATAAAGCGCGTATACCGCTCGCATAAGGGGTGGGTAGTCGACTCAGATCACCCAATTGGTTGACGCGATAATTCTGGTCGTATTGATTGGCGACCCTCTGCATGACGGCGTTAATGGTCGGGCGCGTTAACTGGCGGCGCGCATCAAGCTGTGAGAGTTGCATCAAGGTATGGAGTGCATCGACGCCATTGATATAACCCCAGCTCATACGCTCGCTTGTTATAAGGCCCGTCCTCACTACCCTCTGTGCGATACGCGTTGCGGTTCCGACATAAGGCAGATAGCTCGTGTAGCGGGCGAGTCTTGCAGCACCCTGATCGACGTAGCGCAGCCAGCTGATATAGGCGACCAAATGTCCGACCGCGATATGGTTGGCGATCATTGCTCGGTTGGTATAGGCGATGAGATTCAGCCGTCTGGCAGTCCAACTTGCAGCGCTATAAGCCGCCGCATCAGCAGCATTCACCAGGCGGGTTTCTTGTGTGACGGCACGGTTGACGCGATGACTGAGCAGTATTGCAGTGATTGCGAGCGCAATCACTGCAAGCACGACGGGCAGAATTTGTCCGTGAGACCGATTAATTCTGTTCATTATAATTTTGTAGGGTGTCAGCCTGGGCAGCCCGATCGGCTGCACGCTGAGAATCGGTGTCGGCCTGCTGGACCTGTTCGCTGCCGTCCTGGCCGGCTAATTCGCGTGCCATGGCGGCAGCCTGGCTTGAGATCGTGTCACCAAATGCCGAGAAAATGCCGATGCCTGCCACGGCGATCAGGGCGGTGATGATGATGTATTCGGACATGCCTTGCCCAATCTGCCGGTTGGTCACCGTCGGTTTCACTGTTTGTTTGAGCGATTGCATCGCACACCTCCGTTGACTGTGGTTTTGAATTCACTGTATCCGGGAGGTTGAGGGCCGACGAGTACCGTTAATCGACTGCCAGGCGCTTTCGGCTGAGTGGCAATCTTCCGGGGTATCGACGGCAAAAAGCCAATGAATAGCGGGATTGTCCGGCTTGATCGGACGTGCCCCGCCGTCTCGCAGATTCAGGCGATAGGGTGTTGCTGTCTTGTCCCAATGAACGATTTGGATGCCCTCACCGACTGTCATCAGTCCGAGTGCTGGAGGCCGTGGTGGTGGGTTGAGGGAGGCGCGTGGCAAGAGTGCCGTCTTATTACATAGCCACCTGAGCGCCATTTCGCCGGATTTTTGAATGTCAGCAGGCAGCACCGACACGCCGAAGCGCTGTGCGATGCCTGCGATGGCCGCTTGATGGGACTTTGTCTCGACCGATGCGGTTTTCGCATTAACGGAGTGACTCTGCGAGTGGCTCTCCAATGCCGCTTGCGGTGATCCGGTCATGATTAAGCCGAGAGCGAGTGCCGATGCGGTGAACCAGTGCCAGGCATTCAGCGTGTTTGACCCCGGCGCAGGCGCTCCGGCGGTGGGTTCAGCTCTCGCTGCAGCTGCCAGAATGCCAATGATAGCCATGCTGATTAAAACAACGAGCGGTTGCGCTCTCAGTGTCTCTTGCCTTGCCAGTGGCGGATGGAGGGTAGCCACGGCAGCCTGATTCTCCGGAAGCAGCCGGACTGCATCGCCATTGGATTTGAGAATGGTGCTGGGCCCTCCGTTGGCGACATAGATGACGGGCAGGCCATGGCGGATGCCCTGTAGGTGAACGGCTTTTCTTTGCAGGCGCCCGGGTGTTCCGGAACCAAGATAATCACTATTTGCGGGTGTAATAATCAATCGCGTGCCATTGAGCCGTTCCTGCCTTAATAGTTTCGGGATCAACGCATCGGAGCAGATGAGAATACTGACTCGCTCATCATCGAAGAGTAGCGGTGGTTGCGGTGTTTCCGGCTGGCTAAGCGCAGACTCGGTGAATGGCAGTGGGCGCTGCTTTTCAATACGGATCAGTCCGTCATCTGGTGTCTCGCCCGTCACCAGGCTTTTCAGGCGACCGGGGCCCATATAGGCGTAACCGTGCCGCAGCTCGCCGAAGGGCTGGCTGGCCTGTGCCCATTCACGCGGTGGTATGAAAAAAGAATGCGAAGACTCCGGCCATATCGCCCAGTCGATTTGAAGACGACTCAGAGTCTGTTCCAGGCGCATTGAATCGGATGAAGCCGTGCCTAGGGGGTTGGCGAGGGACTCGCCGGGCGGCTTTGCCGTCTGCACAACAGCGAGGGTTGTTGTGCGCAGTACATGGTCTGCTGGCAGTGGGGCAATGAGCATCAACAGGGCGCCGGCAATGACGATCGGTGAAAAACTGCGCAGCAGAGAACGTCGGTTGGCTTTTTGCCGCAGTTGGCAAAAAACCCTGATTAGAGCGAGTTGCAGGGCGAGAATCAGCCCATCGAGCAGAAGAATACCGCCATGCCGGACAACGGACGCGCTCCGGGGCTCGAGCGGGGTGAGCAGCGAGAGTGAAGTTGGCATGCCGCACTCGCGTAGTAGTGCCATGGTGCTCGCTATGATGAGGGCTGTTGGCGCAAGCCGATCCAAAGGCCCGGCCTTTTCCCGCTGTGGTGTCAGCGCCGCAGCGAAAATAAAAGGCAGAATAATCAGCAGGATGCCAAGCAGGCTGAGTGAAGTAGCCTGCGGCAGACTGCCGCCAAGGACATACAGGGCAGGGAGGCCGGCAGTGAGCAGGGCATGTTGTACTCGTCGCTTGAGTGGCTGCGGGCGATACAGTGCGAGAAAAAATGGAGTGAGCCAAACCAGCCCCAGCCAATTGCCAAGATGCAGTGGAGAGAGCGCAAGCACCGCCATTACGCCGGAGATAAGCGCCAGCAAGACTGCTCACTCCTGAGTGCCGGGCTCGTCTTTCATTGCTTCGATGGCACGACGGACATTAATAATCCTTGGGCTTGATGCCGCCTCGGGCGCTAATTGCTCGTAGCGATTGAACAGCCTTCTTGCCTGTTCCAGATGAATAACGGCCAGGTTATGTATCCCGGGCGCATGATTGGAATCGTGCTTAAGCAGAGTTTGGAAATGATCGCTGGCTTGTTGCAAATCGTCTCGACGATAGGCAATTAATCCGAGTCGGAAATGTGGCAGAGCGAGCTGTGGCGCCTGCTTTGTAATCTCAGCATAGTGTCGTTCTGCCTCACCAAAATTGGCCTTTTCAAAAGCATGATTAGCTTGATCGAGACGGTCGATCGTCGTCTCTTGCCCCGGCATGGATGTCGTCGCACAGGCTTGGAGCAGCACACAGATTGCCAGAAGCCCTAGGATGGTTGAGTGTCGTTTTGGCATGACTCTTCCTCCATGAAATAGCAGCCGATGAGTGAATGTGGCGTCTGCCCACAGGCG
Organism: uncultured Ectothiorhodospiraceae bacterium; assembly: GCA_913057145.1. Classification (GTDB taxonomy): domain Bacteria; phylum Pseudomonadota; class Gammaproteobacteria; order Nitrococcales; family Nitrococcaceae; genus Spiribacter. The sequence continues at coordinate 2,168 of CAJXNJ010000030.1, read as the reverse complement.
ATTTCCAGGGTCAAGCGGGTTGCCTGAGGGGCGATGTGAATCTGCCAGGGGCAGAGTGTTCTGTGGTCTATGACCTGCCAATGTTCAGTGAGATGGAGCACATCAATGGCTTCGCGCATGCCAAAACTGTGTACGCTGCCCCCGGGGCATATGAGCAAACCTCGCCCGGGTGCTGGTGCCGTTCTGTTTGTTAGGAGTCCGATGAGCCTCTGCGCGAACGATTCCGCGAGTTCGACCGTAAACCGAATTTCAGGGTGCTCAATACAGCGTAACTGCCGATTCAAAAAAGCCCTCCATCCGCGAACTGCATCAGTATCGGGAAAGCGATAATGAGAAACGTTAGTGGAAAGAGAAGGCCAACGAGGGGCAATAGCAGTTTGACGGGTGCCTCGTTCGCCTTGTGCTCAGCGCGATTAAACCGCTCGCGGCGCTGTTGTGTTGCCTGATCCTGAAGGGTGTTACTGATGGCAGCGCCAGTTTCCTCGGCTTGGATGACGGCCGATACAAATGCCTGCACCGCTTGTGTTTCAACGCGTTCACCCAAATGCTCGAGGGCCTCACGACGAGTCGTACCCGTTCGGATTTCCCGATTCACCCGGCGTAACTCAATGGCAAGCGGTCCGGGCCTTAGTTGCTCGGTGCATTGCTCAAGGGCCACGCTGAAGCTCAGCCCAGCTCTGACCGAGAGCGTGAGTAGCTCAAGCAAGGCCGGGAAAGCCCTTTCAATTTGCTGACCGCGTTTTTTGCCTAAATCGCGCAGCCAAATGGTCGGATAATTAAAACCAACCGCGAGCAGTGCCGTTATAACCATCAGGGCCACCCCCGATGAAGCATCAAGCATGTGGTCAAAAGCTATCCCCAGCGCCAGGGCAAGCACCGCGGTTAACACTCTAAGCGCGACTAATTCTTCCGGAAGAATTGCATAGGCCATGCCGGCGGCATCCAGCTTTTTTCGCATGGTTTTACTAAGCCATTCGGGAATGCCTGGAGAGAATGCAGCGAGTATGCGCGCAGCAGGGAGAAGCAGACGAAAAAGAACGGGTGCAGGGTCGCGCCAGGTTTCGGTTTTACGTCCTGCATCGCGAAGTGCGGTGATACCAGCGAGGCTGCCGAGCAAGGCTAATGCTCCGCTGATGCCGAAAAGGAGGCTGGCGAGGACTGCGGAATGGCTAGACATCAATCGCTACGATGCGTCGGATTGAAATAATGGCAAGCAGCATCATGACACCGGCGAGGACCAGGACGCCCAAGCCTATTGGCTCTGTGAAAAGACGCTCCATCATTCGTGGCTGCTGCATGTAAAGAACCCCTGTAATGGCGACTGGAAGGATGCACATAACACGGCCCTGCATGCGCCCCATGGCAGTCAGCGCCTGAATTCTGCTTTCCATTTGTGCCCGCTCACGCAAGGTCATGCTGAGCCTATCGAGGGTGTCGGCCAAATCACCGCCTACGCGATGCGAGATCGCGACGGCATTCTGAAATAGTGTGATTTCCTCACCGCCTATTCGCTTTGCCATGTCGTCAAGCGCCGTTTCCAGAGACTCCCCGAGCTGTTGTTTGCTGATTACAAGTGCGAATTCCTGTGCGAGGGGTGGCGGTTGCCGGCGCGCGAGCTGCTCGAGTCCCTTGTTCAGGCTGGTGCCTGCGCGCAACGCACTGGCGAGTGCCTTTAAAGCTTCAGGTAGTTGCCTGATGGCATCTTTGCGGCGGCGCTTTTCAACCAGGCGCAAGAGAAACCGCGGCGAGAGAAGTCCGGTGAGCGCAAAGCCCGCAGCGACAGGCCAGGGAAGAAAAATGAGTGTTATCGAAAACAGCGTAAATGCAAGACCGCAAGCGAAGGTCAATAATTGACGTGGCGACAATTCGATGAATTGCGCGCGCAGGTCGGTATGAATTTCCTGATTGACGTGTTGGCGATAGCGCTCGATGACAACGCGTAATAGATCAATGACCGCTATGAACCCGAAGATGCCGGTCAGGCCACTGAGAATCAGGATATTCGGTGATGTCGCCGTCATGGCCCATCACTTCACCGCCAGTCTCCCGATGGATCAACTACCACTCATCGGTTTTTGCGCAAAGTACTCGGCCAGAAAATCCTCGAAGGCCGGGGCATCGGCGGCTTCCAGGGCGGCCTGCTCGGCAAGCGAGGTTTTCGCGGCGGC
>CAJXNJ010000029.1 GCA_913057145.1 uncultured Ectothiorhodospiraceae bacterium | reverse complement strand
CGCTCGAGATTGGCATAGGCCGCCACCAGCCACTTGGCACCGGCCTCATCAAAGTTGACCTGAATGCGCGCATTCGGGCCGGCACCCTCGCAATCGAGTACCACGCCCTCGCCAAAACGACTATGGCGGACGCGGTCGCCGAGACTGTACTCCGTCTCCGCCGGCAGTGTCGGGGCGGCCGCACCGGGGCCTGTCACCGAGAACCGCGCGCGGACCTCATCGATGAGCTGTGTCGGCAGCTCGCGAATAAACCGCGAGGCAATGCCAAATTCTTCCCGGCCATGCAGCCGACGACGCTCGGCATAGGTGATGATCAGTCGCTGACGCGCGCGGGTGACGCCCACGTAGGCCAGGCGCCGTTCTTCCTCCAGCCGCCCGGGCTCCTCGACCGACATGCGATGCGGGAAAAGGCCTTCTTCCAGGCCCACCAGAAACACCACCGGAAATTCCAGGCCCTTGGCGGAGTGCAGGGTCATGAGCTGCACGCAGTCCTCCCAGGCCCCGGCCTGCCCCTCCCCGGCCTCAAGGGCCGCATGGGCAAGGAAAGCCGTGAGCAGATCCATGCCCTCATCGATCTCGCCATCGAGTTCAAAACTGCGCGCGGCGTTAATCAATTCATCCAGGTTCTCAAGCCTGTCCTGAGCGCGCTCGGAGCGGTCCTTGGCCACATGGGCGCGCAGCCCGCTTTTATCGAGCACGGTCTCGAGCCGATCGGGCAGATCCGACTCCGCGGTCTCGGCGGCCATGCGATCGATCAGCTCCAGAAAGGCCGCAAGCGCATTGGTGGCCCGCGCCGGCAGAGCGCCACTGTGGTCAACCAGGCCGCGGGCGGCCCGCCAGAGGCTGACATCCTGCTCACGCGCAGCCAGGCGAATGGCTTCCAGGGTGCGATTGCCAATGCCACGGGTGGGGGTGTTGATCACCCGTTCAAAAGCCGCGCTGTCATCGCGGTTGGCAATCAGGCGCAGATAGGCGAGTGCGTCTTTAATCTCGGCGCGCTCGAAGAATCGCAGCCCGCCATAGACACGATAGGGAATCCGTCGGGCAAGCAGCGCTTCTTCAAACGTGCGGGATTGGGCATTGGAGCGATACAGAATGGCCACTTCACTGCGCGCAAGGCCCTGCTCCTCAATCAGTGTCTGCAGCCGCTCAACCACAAAGCGCGCCTCATCCTGCTCATTGAAGGCGGCATAAAGGGCAATCGGCTCGCCCTGCTCACCCTCGGTCCAGAGGTTTTTGCCCAGGCGGTCACTGTTCTGTGCAATCAGTGTGTTGGCGGCCTCGAGGATGGTGGCCGTGGAGCGATAGTTCTGCTCGAGGCGTATCACCTGGGTGTTGCTGTAGTCCTTGCGAAAGCGCTCGAGGTTTTCGACGCGCGCCCCGCGCCAGCCATAGATCGACTGATCATCATCGCCGACGATGAAGACATCGGCTTCCGGGCCGGCGAGAAGTTTCAGCCATTCATACTGAATGCCGTTGGTGTCCTGGAACTCATCCACCAACACATGGCGAAAACGCCGGCGGTAATGGCCGAGCAGTTCCAGATGGTTCTGCAGCATCTCCACGGTGCGCAGCATCAGCTCGGCAAAATCCACCACCCCGGCACTGCGACAGGCAGCCTCATAAGCTGAGTAAATCTGCACCATCGGCCCGGTGTAGGGGTCACTGCCGTCGAGATCATCGGGGCGCTCGCCGGCATCCTTGCGGGCGTTGATAAAGCCCTGCATCTGTCGCACCGGCCAGCGGTTCTCATCGACTTCCAGATCACGCATTACCCGCTTGACCAGTCGGCGCTGGTCCTCGCTGTCGAGAATCTGAAAACCCTGCGGCAGACCGGCTTCCTCGTAGTGCATGCGCAGCAGGCGATGGCTTAAGCCATGGAAGGTACCCACCCACATACCGGAGCCGGAGATGCCGAGCAGCTGCTCGATGCGCCCACGCATCTCGGCGGCGGCCTTGTTGGTGAAGGTCACCGCCAGTAGATGAAACGGCGTGGCATTCTCAACGCGCACCAGCCAGGCGGCACGATGCGTGAGTACCCGGGTCTTGCCGCTGCCGGCGCCGGCGAGCACCAGGGCATGACCGAGCGGTGCGGCGACCGCTTCACGTTGGGCGGGGTTGAGCGGGTCGATGAGATCGGAGACATCCATGCCCGCGGAGTATAGCAGCGGGCCCGGCTACTGACCGACCGTCAGCGCCGATACCGTTGGCAGTGTCTGAATGAGCGCGGCCACTGCGCTGACCACCGGTTCGCGGGCACAGCCGCGACGGCGGTAGATGGCAAGCTCACGGACCGGCGGGTCGCCGGCGAAAGGCCGGACCACCAGGCCCTCGGTCTGGGAGCCGCTGGGCTCGACCGCGAGCTTCGGCAACAGGGTAATGCCCGCACCGGTTGCCACCATCTGCCGCAGGGTCTCGAGACTGGTCGCGCGAAAATCCTGTTGTTGCTGAGCGCCCACGCGGGAGCAGAAATCAAGGGCCTGATCCCGCATGCAATGGCCTTCTTCAAGCAACAACATGGGCGCGGCATCGAGGGCATCGCGGTCGATTTGGCTCTGCCCGGCGAGCGGGTGGTCAGCCGGCAACGCCACCACGAACGGCTCTTCGAAAAGCGGTTGGGCGACAAGGCCTTCTTCGGCAATGGGCACGCCCATAATCGCGGCATCAAGACTGCCCTCGAGCAGGCGGTCGGTCAGTCCGCGGGTGCGCTCCTCATGCAGCAGAATACGCAGCTTCGGATACTGCTGCTGTAGCACCGGGAAGAGATGCGGAATCAGATACGGCCCGAGCGTTGGGATAATGCCAAGGCGCAATTCCCCGCTCATCGGATCACCCGCGGCCCGGGCCACATTCACCAGGTCATCGACCTCGCTCAACACCTGTCGGGCGCGCTCGGCGATCATCCGCCCGATCGGGGTGATGATCACCTTTTTGCTGGTCCGCTCGACAAGCTGAATACCCAGGTATTCCTCGAGCTTTTTAATCTGCGTGCTGAGCGTCGGCTGACTGACAAAACAGGCGGTCGCGGCCCGGCCGAAGTGCTGATGATCGGCCACCGCCACCAAATAACGCAGATCACGGAAATTGATATGGGTCATAAGACCAGTCTAGCGCGGCGGTAGAAACAATGGGATGACAGACCCGCCCTTAAGATGATCCCAGGCAATCCAAGAGGCTTTTTCGCAAGGCAAGCATCCAGTCGGCGTAGAAATCCGGACCCGTCGCGATATCACTACCCATCGGGTCAATCACACCCATGCGTGCATCGGTCCCATCGAGCACGGTCTCCACCAGCGCGGCGTTGAACTGAGGCTCGGCAAAGACACAGCGGGCCTCGTGCTCGGCAACCAGCGCACGAATCTCGGCGATATGCGCAGGGCTCGGGTCCCTGGCATCAGAAAGCGCGATGGCACCAACGGTGTTGAGGTCAAAGCGGCGCTCCAGATACTGATAGGCATCGTGGAAAACGATGAAGGGGACATCACGCACCGGTGCAAGCGCCTGCCGGGTATCGTTGATCAGTGCATCGATTGCAGCCTGCGCCGCGGCGGCGTTGGCCTGATACTGATCCGCATTGGCCGGATCCTGCTGTGAGAGTGTCTCGGCAATCACGCCCAGCCAATGGCGGGCATTGGCCGGATCCAACCAGGCATGCGGATCGACGCCGTCGTGGGCATGGTCATGCCCGGCATGCGCATCGTGGCCGTGGTCATCGTGATCGTCGTGGTGGTCGTGGTGGTCGTGGTCGTGGTCGTGGTGGTCATGACCGTGGTCATCATGATGCTCATCGCCTTCATTCAATACCCGTTCACGAAAGGCATATTCGACCGTGCCCGGGGTATGCAGCAGCGCAACCCGCGTGGCCTCCGGGGCCAGATTGTCGAGCGCCCGATCCAGCCAGGGTGTCAGTTCCTCGCCGATCCAGAACACCACATCGGCCTGCTCCAGCGCCGCGGCCTCCGAGGGCCGCAGTGCGTAGCTGTGAGGTGAGGCACCGCGCTGGATGATCAGTGCTGGTTGGCCGATATCACCCATGACCTGTGCCACGAGCGAGTGGACCGGTGTAATATCCGCCACCACTCGGGGGGCGGCCGCTGCGGACGCAGAAACCGCGGTGAAAAGCAGACTCAGAACAATGACGCGTAACATGGACACGATTTGGCCTCCCGGGGCATCATGAAGCGGTGTTTATTGTTATGTTATACTATAACATTATTGTCAACGGGTCCTGGAAGACGACATGCCGATGACCGCCACCAAACAGGAACCGCTCATTGAGGCGAAGGGCCTGGATGTCCGTATGGGCGGGCAGCGCGTTCTTGAACACGTTGATCTCTCGATCAGCGCCGGCGAGATTCTGACCATCGTCGGCCCCAATGGATCGGGCAAATCCACCCTGCTGCGTGCGCTCATCGGCGCCGTCAGACTCGATGGCGGCAAAGTCACGCATGCCGAGGGGCTTCGCATTGGTTATGTGCCGCAACGCCTGCACATCGACCCCACCCTGCCGCTCACCGTACGGCGTTTTCTCAACCTGCCGCGCCAGCACAATAAAGCCCAGATCGAACAGGCGCTCGAGCGCGCCGGCATCCCCAACCGGGCCGATGCCGCGATGACCGCGCTCTCCGGCGGGCAGTTCCAGCGCGCACTCATGGCCCGGGCCCTGCTCGATCAACCGGATCTGTTGATACTCGATGAGGCCTCACAGGGCCTCGATCAGACCGGCACCGCAGATTTCTACCGCCAGCTCGAACAGATCCGCGATGAGCTCAACTGCGGCATTCTGCTCGTCAGCCACGATCTGCATGTGGTGATGCGCGCCGCTGATCGGGTGATCTGCCTGAATCATCACATCTGCTGTCAGGGCCATCCCGAGGCAGTCAGCAACGCCCCGGAATACCGCGCGCTCTTCGGCCGCTATGAGGAAGAGGCCCTGGCGATCTTCCGTCATGACCCGCATCACCATCCGCATGACCATGCCCATGCCCCCGAGGCCGAAGTGGAGGCCGATGATGCTGGATGATTTCATGCTCCGCGCCGGTCTCGCCGGACTGGGTGTGGTGCTGGCCGCAGCCCCGCTCGGCTGCTTTGTGGTCTGGCGGCGGATGGCCTTTTTCGGCGCCGCCACGGCACATGCCGCGGTGCTCGGTGTCGCGCTGTCACTGGCGCTCTCGGTGTCGATTTTCGCCGGGGTACTGGCGGTCTCGCTGCTGATGGCGGTGCTGGTGACCGCGCTCAGCGGTCGGGGCTATGCCATGGACACCCTGCTTGGCGTACTGGCTCATGCAGCACTCGCCTTTGGACTGGTGGCGGTCTCATTTCTCAGTGATGTGCGCATCGATCTGATGGCCTATCTCTTCGGCGATATTCTTGCGGTCGGGCGTGGCGATCTGGCGGTCATCTGGGGGGGTGCCGTGCTGGTGCTCGGGCTCACGCTCTGGCGCTGGCAGGCCCTGCTGCTGGAGACCATCAGCGATGAGCTTGCTCACGCCGAAGGCCACGACCCAAGGCGCGACAGTCTGATTCTCACCATCGCACTGGCCATTATCATCGCGGTGGCCATCAAGGTCGTCGGGGTGCTGCTGATTACCGCCCTGCTGATCATCCCGGCCGCGGCGGCCCGGGCGTTCAGTCACACCCCGGAGCAGATGGCCCTGGGGGCAGCCGGCATTGGCATGCTCTCGGTGGCCGGCGGGCTCTGGGGGTCGTGGCATCTCGACACACCCACCGGCCCGAGCATCGTCTGTGTGGCGGCGCTGATCTTTGCCGCGCTCACCACGCTCGGCCGGGTTATTCGGGCCAAAGCCGCGACTTAAGACCGCTTGCCCGCCGCACCCGCTGACCGAGTGCCGCGGCAAAGGATCCCGGCCCGCCGGGCAGGATCAGCCGGACCCGGTCGCGGGCGCGGGTGACACCGGTGTAGAGCAGCTCACGCGTGACCAGCGGATTGCGGCCCGGCGGCAGAACCAGGGCCACTTCGTTGAACTCCGAGCCCTGTGACTTGTGGACCGTCATGGCATGCACCGTCTCGGCATGGGCGAGCCGCAGTGGGCTGACCCAGCGTACGCCGCCGTCAGCATCGCTGTCGGCAAAGGCCACTCGAATCCGCCGTACACCATCCACCAATAACGGCAGGGTGATGCCAAGATCCCCGTTCATCAGCCCGAGGGCATAGTCATTGCGCGTCATCATCACCGGACGGCCCGGATACCAGGGATCATCGGCGGCAATCCAGCCGGCCTCAGCCAGCCATTGCTCGATTTGTGCATTGAGCCCCGTCACCCCCCAGGGCCCGTGGCGCAGCGCCGCGAGCACCTGAAACTGCTGTCGTGCCGCGAGCACGGATCGCGCCCAGGCATCCTGCTCGGACTTGTCGGTTTTATCACCCGCGCCGTCCCGTACCTTTTGCAGATAATCGCTGCAACCGGCGAGCACACAATCACGCCATTCATCGGCGGTGGGTGAATCCGGCTGCAGCCAGCTGACACCTGAGGGCGGTGTGGCCCTGGCGGTCAACCAGTCCGGCCGGCGTCCGGCATTAATCGAACCCGCCAGCTCGCCAATGGCGCTGTCAGCGGCAAACCGGTGACTCTCGCGCAGCATGGCAATGGCCTGATCCGGCAGGGCACCCTCGGCATCCACCACCTCTTGGGGTAATGCCTCAGCGGTTGCCTGCTGCAGCCACTCGGCGGTCTGCGGCCAGTAATGCCCGGCCTCGGCCCGGGCACAGAGCTCGCCGAGGACAGCCCCCGCCTCCACTGAGGCCAGCTGGTCGCGATCGCCCAGCAGAATGAGGCGTGCCTCAGCGGGCAGGGCATCAATGACCGTGGCCATCATCTCCAGATCCACCATGGAGGCCTCATCAATCACCAGCACATCCAGCGGCAGCGGATTGCGGGCGTTGTATCGGCGGCGGCGCTGACCACCCAGGCCGAGGAGCCGATGCAGCGTTGTCACCCGCTCCGGAATGGCCTGGCGAATCGTCTCGGCATCGCCCAGGGCCGAGAGCGGCAGGGCATCAATGCGCGAGGCAATGGACTCATTCAAACGAGCGGCGGCCTTGCCGGTGGGTGCTGCCAGATGAATGCGAAGCGCCGCCTTACCACCCGCCAGTGTCGATGCCTGCAGCAGCGCCAGCAGGGCGAGCACCGTGGTGGTTTTACCGGTGCCCGGGCCGCCCGTCATAACGGCAAAACGCTGTCTCAAGGCAATGCCACAGGCGATCTTCTGCCAATTCACCGAGGCAGCGCCCTTGTCTGTCGGGAAGAGTGCGGCAAACATCGCCTGGAGCTCGGCAGGTGCGAGCGGCGGTGGCAATGGCGCGAGCCTTGATGCCATGCCGGCGGCCACTGCCCGCTCAAACTGCCAGTAGCGACGCAGATAAAGCCGGCCGTCCTCCAGCACCAGCGGCGTCGTCCCCTCGCCATCACCAACCAGCGCCGGGTCACGAAGCTGTGCCAACCAGTCCTCTACACCCAACCCGGCGAGTACCGAGTCCGGGTCGGGCGGCGGAGCCTCGTCCTGCGGATCATTGAGCCGACGATCCGGCGGTGGCAGGGAGAGTGCCGCGGTCGGGTCATCAAGCGTCGCGGCAATATCGAGGCAGACATGACCGCGTCCGAGCTGGTGACTGGCAAGGGCGGCGGCAATAAGCAGCGCGGGAGACGCCTGCGGGCATTGATCGGCAAGAAAGCGCGCGAACGCGGCATCCACACCACGCAGCCACTCGGCCTCATGCCATTGCTCGATGATCTGCAGGGCCTCGGCCACCGACTTCATGGCTGAAACTCCCGATCGAGGGTTTCAATCAAGGCACGGGGCGGGCGCTCGGCATGAACGCCGGCCTGCTCCCCATCAATGCCGCGCAGAAAGATCGAAAGCGCTCCGCCGACATGCCGGTCATAGTCGTAATCGGGCAGGCGCACCGACAACAACCGGTGCAGGGCAAGCAGGTAAAGACTGTATTGCAGATCGTAACGCCCACCGAGGATCGCCGCGCGCATCGCCGCCTCGGTGTAATCCGCATCACTCTCTCCGAGCGCATTGGATTTGTAATCGGCGACGTAATAGCGCCCTTCATACAGGAAAACCAGATCGATAAAGCCCTTCAACATGCCATTAAGCCGCCCCGGAGCAATGGCGGGCCGGGGGAGGCCATCGAGGGTATGCGCGGTGATCGCCTGGTCAATGACCTGAATATCCGCCCGCGCCACACCCACAGTAAACTCAAGCTCCGCGCTGGCCAGCTCGGCTGCCTGCAGCGGCATGCGGCTATCATCACCGCTGCCGGGCAGGGGCAGCGGAGTCTGCATCACCCGCAGCAGCCAGTCGGTAAGCGGGTCGATGTAAGACTCCCAACCGCGGACCTGACAACGCCGGGCCACCAGATCACGCAGCGCAGCCGGGTCGGCGAGAAGCGCCGAAAAGCCCCGGTTGCACGCCCACTCCAGGCAATCATGCAGAAAGCTGCCGGTTGCAGCACCGCGCGGGAACTCGTGGATGAAAGGATGCGCCGAGGGCTCATCGGCAGCGCCTCGGCCCGCGGCGGCATCGACAATGGCCGCCTCCTCTTCAAGCACCATCGCCTCGCGTGAGACCGCCTCGCTGCCAAGCCCCCCACGCCGGTCACGCAGGCCGGAATAACTGCCTATCCACCAGGCGGGCCGTCGGCCGCCGGTATAGTCACGGGCCGCGGCGTTCACGAGCGGTTCATCCCGGGTGTTGAGCCTGGTTGTGGTGATGGCCGGGGCCGGCTCGATGACCGGCGGCGCCTCGGGGTCAAAAGCGCTCAGCAGATAGCCAAGCGCACTTTTATCCAGGCGCTTGCGCGGCGCGACGCCGACAAAGGTGGCGAACTGCGCTCGTGTGACCGCGACATACAGCTTGCGCAGATCCTCAGCCAGCCGTGCCTCGCGAGCACCGGCCATGGCGCGCAGGCCGCCGCTCGCGCTCAGTTGCAGCTGACCCTGTTCGTCATGCCAGCGCAGAACCTCCCCGGCATTGTTTTTGATTGAACGGTAATCGGCGGCAAAGGGCAGAAACACCAGCGGATACTGCAGCCCCTTGGACTTATGCACGGTGACCACCTGCACCAGATGGGCATCACTCTCAAGGCGAATCGAGGGGACATCCACCGCCGTCCCTTCTTCGTTGGCCTGAATCTGCTCAAGCAGATAGCGCAGCAGCGCGTGCTCACCCTCAAGCCCGCGGCTTGCCGCCTGCAGAAGCTCTGCAATATGCAGAATATCGGTGAGCGCACGCTCGCCAAGCGTCTCATCACCGAGCAGTCGGGCCGGGATGTCAAAGTCATCCAGCAGCCGCCGAATCATCGGCAACACGCCACGGCGCTGCCAGTCCAACCGATAACCCCGAAACTGCTCGATGCGCTGCTCGAGCAGCGACTCATCCAGGCTCAGCTGCTCAAGCTCAGCGGCCGACAGGCCGATACTCGCGGTGGCAAGCGCGCTGCGCACGGCCCGGACCTGATCGGGTTCGGCCGCCGCCTGCAGCCAGAGCGCGATCTCAGCAGCCTGGGGTGCGCCATAGACCGAGTCACGGTCGGAGAGATAAACACTGCGAAGCCCGCGCCGACGCATGGCAGCACGGATAATTTCAGCCTCGGCACGCTGATTCACAAGAACCGCGATATCCCCCGGCGTCAGGGGGCGCAGCACACCGGCCTCATTGCGAAAACCGACCTCACCGCGGTCGGCGGCGTTCAGCCATTCGACAAGGCGGCTCGCGAAAGCCTCCGCAATCGCCCAACGCTCCTCACCCACACCGGGCAGACCCTTGCCGTCATCGAGGGTGGCATCCTGCCAGAGCTGAAGCGCCGGGGCCTCACGATCATCCAGCGCCACTCCCCCGACAACAAAGACTTCATTGCGACCCGCGGCGGTGGCCGGTGCGAACGGCAGCGGATTGTCTTCGCCCCGGCGAAAGCGAAAGGCTCCGGCCCCCGAGCGCTCCTCGGCCGGCGCAAAAAGCCGATTGACCCCGGCCACCATGGCGCCCGCCGCCCGATAATTGACGGCGAGCGTATGCAAACGCCCGGCACAGGCGGAGCGCGCCTTGAGATACGTATGGATATCGGCACCGCGAAAGGCGTAGATGGCCTGTTTCGGATCCCCAATCATGACCACCGCGGTCTGCGCATGATCACCGGCGATGTCATAAACGGCATCAAAAATGCGGTACTGCGTCGGGTCGGTATCCTGGAACTCATCGATGAGAACCACCGGGTACTGCGCGCGGATCATGCCCGCAAGCGTCTTCGCACCGGGTCCCTGCAGGGCGCGGTCGAGCCGGGTGAGCAGGTCATCAAAGCCAAGCTCGGCATGCTGCGTTTGCGCTGCCTCAAACCGTGAGCCGATCCACTGCGCGGCGTGGGCCAGCACGGCACCGCGGCCGTCGTCCGGCGGGTTGTCCAGCGCGGTTTTCAGCGCCGGCAATTCGGTGAGCAATTCACAACCGGCGAGCTCGTCACGCAATGCCGGATCACCCTTCCAGGCTGCATGGATACGATCCGGCGTGAGGGCCTCCCAGCCCTTCTTGAGCTCAAGCGCGACGGCATCGGCCTCCGCCGACCAGGCTTCGAGTGAATTCAACCAACCCTCGACGTTCTTGGGGCCGAGCTTTCTGCGATCAAAGGCATCAACCGCATCAGCCCGCTGAAAAATCTCACGAAAGTCCGCCACGCGCTCTGCCCAGGGTTCTGCCTTGAGCGCCTGCAGCCACTCGGCATGATGACGCGCCGCATCCGTCAGCGCCTCTTTTGGTGGCAGCGGTGTGGCAAGCGCTGTCGGCCGCGCCAGCAATGGTCGGATCTGTCGCTGCAGGGCGTCGGGGTGAGCGCACCAACTGCCAAGCCATTGCGCCGCCATTGGCTCAAGCCCGGCGATAAAGGCACGCCAGTAGTCGCGGGTGGCCTCAGCAAGGCGTGGGCCGGTGTCGGTGACGAGCTGCTGGTCAAAGAGCGTATCGCTCGCAAAAGCATGCTCACGCAGCATCCGCCAGGCCCAGCTGTGAATGGTGAAAACCGCCGCCTCATCCATCCACTCCGCCGCGACTTCCAGGGCACGGGCCTGCTCGGCATGCGACTCCGGCGGATAGTCCGCGCGCAAAGCGCTGAGAAAGGCATCCGCCTCGGTGCCGTCGCGAAAGGCCTGAGCGGCCTGCGATAAGCGCGCACGAATGCGATCCCGCAGCTCCTGGGTCGCCGCTTCGGTGAAGGTGACAACCAGAATACGATCCGGCAGCAGGGGTTCACAGCCATGACCGAGGACCAGCCGCAGATAGAGATTGGTAATGGCCGTGGTCTTGCCGGTCCCGGCACTGGCCTCGATAAGCTGGCTGCCAGTCAGCGGGAAAGTCATCGGGTCGAGGGTGGTGGTCATTGCCCGGCCCCCTTGCTGACATCCACGGACTCCTTGAGCGGCGAGAGAATGCGCCGGGCCAGCGTTGTGAACTCGCCACTGCGGCTGAGCGCGCTGTAGTTCGGGTAGGCACGGGCCAGATAAGGACTGCGCTCGATATCGCCGCGATTCTGATCATCCCCGATATAGGCTTTCTCGGCCTGGGCATCGTCTTCGTTGATCAACCAGGCCAGTGCGGTGCGCAGCGCAAAAGGCAGCGGGCGGGTCAGGCCCTCGCGCCAGAGTGCATGGAGCGCATCCAGTTGGGCACCGGCCCAGTCGGCTGAGAGCTCGGCAAAATCCGCCTCGCCCGCAATCGAGAACACCCGGGTGCGGGTCGGGCCGGCGGTGGCATTCGCCAGCAGATGCGAAAGCCAGGCACCCAACAACCGCTCATAACGCGCCTTACCATCATGAAGCTTGCCGGGCTGAAGCTGCCATTGCAGGGTGAGCTCAGCGTCTTCATTACCGCAACGCTGATCCAGGCGGTCCTGCAGCCAGGGGTTATCCTCGGGGTAACGCGCCCAGCAGGCAGGCTCGCGCTGCGGCCAGTCAAGCAACACCGCATCACGGCGACTGAGCACCAGGCCAACATCCTCACGCATCTGCTCAGCCTGTATCCGCCCGACCCCGCCGGCGGGAATATCGCCGCGGCGGATGCCGCGTGCCATCGCTTCATCCAGATCGTCCGGTGCGGCCAGCAGGTCATCGGCCATGCGCCAGCGATCCAGTGCATTGAGGGCAAAGATCTCTTCATTCTCGATGGTCTCCAGGCGCTGGTTGAAAACCACGCCCAGACGGTCTTCAAAAAAGACGCGAGCGGGATCACGCAGAAACCGCTGCAGGCCGGCAAGATCGATCGGCTGGTGAAGGGATAACGCCGGCAGCGTCTCCTCCTCGGCCATCGAGTGATTGCCCGGAGCCGGTGCGGTCTCGGCGCGACGCCACTCACGGGCATAGGTATAAAGCCCATCAAGCCCGGTAGCGCTCGCCTCCCTGAAATACTGTTCGCTGAAGGGCTGCAGCGGATGCTCGGTGGTCAGGGCATCGAGCAGACTGCCCGTGCCGTCACCCTCCGCCTCGGGGGCAAGCTGCCAACCGGCGGCAAGATGATCGCGCAGCTGGCCGACCAGTACCGAAGGCGGGCGAGGCGTGTTGTCCGTGACACTGCGCCCGACCCAGGAGCAGTGCAGATGCTCCCGCGCCGAGAGCAGCGCCTCGAGGAAGAGATAACGATCGTCCTCGCGCCGGGAACGGTCTCCGGGGCGATAATCCGATCGCATTAAATCGAAATCCGGGACCGCACGCGCTCGCGGATAGTCGCCATCATTCATGCCGAGCAGGGCGACATAACGAAACGGAATCGCGCGCATCGGCATGAGCGTGGCAAAGGTCACCGCCCCGCCAAAAAACCGCTGTGAGAGGCTGTGTTCATCAAGCTTTGCCACCCAGGCCTCAGCAACCACCGCGGCCGGCAACGCCTCATCAAAGCCCGCCGCCTCGGCAGCCTCCAGCCAATCGCGCAGGGCCGACTCCAGCGCCAGCAGCGCGGCTTCTTCCTGCCGCGACTCCGCGGCAAAGCAATCAGAAAGCCACTGCCGCCACAGCGCCACCCACTCGGAAACCGGGCGCGCTGTCTGTTGCGCCGCCCATAGACCTTCGAGACGGTTGACCAGGGCCTCAAGCGGGCCAAGCAGGGCTGCCTCCAGCCCCCCGACTTCTCCCTGCGGCTCGATGTCCTGCCAGGCCTCGGCCTCCGGGCCGGTGGCATAGCCGAGCAGCAAGCGCTGCAGCCCGTGCTGCCAGGTATGTCGCAGGGGCTCCTGCGCCGGCAGCCCGAGCGAGCGGGCGTGATCCTCATGCAGCCCCCAGCGCACATTGGCCCGCGCCAGCCAGCGATGCAGCCGCGGGATATCCGCCTCGGCAATGCCGAAGCGCCGCCGCAATGCCGGGACCTCGAGCAGATCGAGCAGCTCACTGACCGCCAGTCGTGATTGACCGAGCCGCAGCAGCTGCTCGACGGCCTTGATGATCGGCTCGCGGCTGCGCTGACCCTGATCGGCAATGCTAAAGGGAATGGCGCGTTTGTCCTCAACGCCATGCAGCCCGAAGACCGCCTCGATATGCGGTGCATAAGTGCTGATATCAGGCACCATGACCAGACAATGGCGCGGCTCGAGACTGGCATCGGCCTCGAGCGCTGCCAACAGCCGATCGTGCAGGATTTCGACTTCCCGCTGCGGGCTGTGGGCGATGTGAAAACGCAGCGACTGATCCTGCCCGGGGTCCACCGCCGGCCAGCGCTGCCGCGTCTCCTCGAGGCTGCGCAGGTTGAGAATGTCATCCTGGAGTTGATGCAAAAGCGCCGTCTCACCCGGCGGCGTGAACACATCCACGGCCTCACCGATCGCCTGCAGGGCAGGCAGCTGCGCTTCCCGGACTGCCGGGTCGTCATAGCTTGAGAGCAGGGCCATAAAATCCCGCCCCTGTCGGCCCCAGGCCGCCAGCAACGGCTGCGCATGCTGATGCAGCGCGGCCGGGTCCGGTGCGCTCGGGCTGCCGGGGCGTCGGGCATGTCGCGGCGAGGCCATGCGGGCAAGCTCACGGCCTTCAATAATGTCAGCCCAGTGATACTGACAGGGGTTCTGCACGCAGAGAATCACCTGAGACCAGCGGGCAATGGCACCGAGCACCTCCAGCGACTGCGCGGGCAGGTTGGAGAGGCCAAATACGAAAACCCGTCGCGGCAGGCCACTCGGCCGCTCCGCGCCAACCGCCTGGGCGGCCTGCAGAAAGGCGGCATGCACGGCAGCCCGCCCGGCACCCGCCAACCCCGGGCCAACCGCCGGGTCGCGCTCAATATCATCAAGAATGGCCTGCCAGAGCAGCGCCTGCCAGCGATTCTCATCAAGCGGGCGTTCGCGGCCGGCTGCATCCGGCAACACCGCCTGCCCGGCGGCCCAGGCCGCCAACCAGTCGGCCCGATAGACCTGATACTGATCAAACAGATCGGCGAGGCGCTGTGCGAGCTGCAGGTGGCGGCGACGATCGGGATCATCACCGAGGAAGCGCGCCAGCGGTTCAAACCCCGGCTGCTGCATGAGCGCCGGGAGCAGACGCATCAGCCGCCAGACCAGGCGGTCCTTATCGAGCGGTGAGACTTCGGGGACAGATTCCGTACCCAGGACCGAGCGATAACAGCGCCAGAGAAAACGTGCCGGCAGCGCCATATCAATGCCCGCGGCAATCCCCAGGCCCGGTTCGTCCTGGGCGGCGAGGGAGAAATTCAGCCACTGCGCGATGCCATTGCTCTGCGTGATGACCAGATCACGCTCGAGCGGGGCCGGGGGATAATGGGCCATCCAGCGCAGCAGCAGGTCACGCAGATCCTCGGCCCGATTGCCGTGGATGACCAGAAACCCCGGGTGGAACCCCGCTGCTGTCATCACTTGCGCTCCCTTCATCGCATCCTGCCGGCAAGCAGCTTAAGCTTTTTCTCCGACATATCCCGTCGCAGTGCTGTGTTGTTCACTGCCTACCCGAGCATGGTAACCGCTGCGCGCTCCCGTGTATGGTTAGACGGTGTTCTTTTACTGACAAGCAAGGAGTTGACCCATGGAAGTTATGTACAAAACCACCGGCACTTCCACCGGCGGCCGCGACGGCCATGCCCGCATCGCCGATGGCTCGCTTGATGTCAAACTCACCCCGCCGAAAGAGCTCGGTGGCCCGGGTGGCGATGGCACCAACCCCGAACAGCTCTTTGCCTGCGGCTACTCGGCCTGCTTTCTTGGTGCCATGCAGTTTGTCGGCGGACAGACCGGCGTCAATGTACCGGCGGAGACCAAGGTGACGGCCACCGTCTCACTGGGCAAGCGCGATGATGGCGAGGGCTTTACGATTGCGGTTGATCTGGTGGTCGACCTGCCGGGCCTGCCCCGCGAGGATGCCGAGCAGCTACTGGAAAAAGCCCATGTGGTCTGCCCTTACTCCTATGCCACCAAGGGCAATATCACGGTCAACACCACCCTGGTCTGAACCCCGCCAGGTCAGCTGCTCGCCGGTGCGCTCAGCCGGGGTGACCGCAGTGGTCATCCATACCCGCCCGGCGGGCAGCTCGACTTTCTCCAGTCGCCATAAAAAGCGGAAAAACCCGCCTTCCAGCGCCAGTACGCGCACGGCGAAGGCCGCCTGACTGTCGCCCACCCGAATCGCTTTGACCTCATGCACACGGTGGTTCACCAGCACGTTGTAGCCCGGCCCGCGCAGCATACGGGTAAAGCGCGCAAGCGGGCCGGTGATCATGCGATTGCGCGGATGGGCAAAGGCCCAGACCTGCTCGATTCCGGCATCCCGCCTGGGGACGTCGTTATGGCGCAGCGCCTCAAGCTG
>CAJXNJ010000028.1 GCA_913057145.1 uncultured Ectothiorhodospiraceae bacterium | reverse complement strand
GTCACTCATTTTGCCCCACGAGAGCTGCGCCTGCGGGACGAGCGCCGTGCCGCCTTGCAGCTCGAAGCGCTTACCGACCTCGGCGCTCGCGGAGTAGACCGTGTCGTCGTGGCCGTCGAGCAGCTCACCGCCAGCTTCTGACGAGGCGTCGGTGGAGATGAAGTCCACGCCGCCGTTGGCGTCGACATAAAGCCCGTCGGTGCCGAACCACGTCAGCGACGCGGCGATGCCGTAGCCTTCGGAGTCGATCGAGCCGGAGCCGACGGCGTTGGTCAGGTCCGTGCTGGTTCCGCCGTAGCTGAGGCTCACGCCGGCGACGAGGTCGCCTGCGGCATGCGCGCCCACGGTCGCGCCGATACCGGCCTCGATGCCCCAGCGGTTGGACTCCCAAGACGTGCCGGCCGAGGAGCTGTCCGGCGAGATGTCGGCGAAGTCCCCCCACGTGCGCAGCCACGGGCCGACGGATTGAGCCATCGGCAGTTCCGCCGCGCTTTGCGTGCTGACGGTGCCGCTCGTCCCGGTGATCCGCGAGCCGAGGCGCTTCTGCAGGGTCTCAGTGCGGGCGAAGGTGTTCAGGAGCACGCCGGGCATCGTCTCGAAGACAGCCCCCGTGCTGCCGATTTCCTCGACGTAGCAGAGCGACCAGCTCTCTCCTGCGCTGCCGTCGCAATCGCCGCGCGACAGCACATGCGTGAACGCGCCGACGTCGATCTCTCCGGCGAGGGTGAAGGCGCCCGGATCGGAGGTGCCGCTCTCGACCGTGACCACCTCGACTGCGGTGCCGGCCGCGACACCCCCGACCGGGTTGACCACCAGCGTCGTGGGCGCGCCGTCGAGCGTGACGTCGTTCTCGACGATCAGGCGGTCGCTCGTGGCGGACGGCCCCATCTCGACGTCCAGCGCAACGCTGCCGCCACTGGCGACGAAGGTGCCGTTCCCATCACCGGGGGTAACACTATCGCTAGCAAAAGTGCCGTTGACCACGAACACATCCCCCACCGCGCCGTCAGCCAGCCGGATCGTCCCACCCGCGTTGCGGAACGTGTCGAGGTTGTCGATGGCCGAAATCTCATTCACTGCAGGATCATCCGCCGCGATGATCAGCCCCTCGTTCACCACGCGGCTGCTGCCCGTGGCGTTGAAGTCGCTGGTCGTGCCGGCCAGATCCCACGTGCCACTGTTCGTGAAGGTGTTCGAGTTCGACAGGTTCACCCGGCCCGTTACCGTGCCGAAGTTGTTGACGATGACTGCGCCGTTGGGATCGGTGGCGAGGGCCTCGATGGCCCAGTCACCCGGGTCCGTGCTGGAGGTGGAAACGCTGCCGGTCTCGTTGATGGTGATGGTCGTGTCTTCAGAGCTGGTGTTTTTAGCGTAGATGCCGTCGCCAGCGTCACCACCCTTCACAGCCCCGTTGGCGGTGATGGTGATCGTGCCGGTGCCTTCGTGGTCAACGTCTATTCCGTCGCCATTGCCGAAGACGTTGTTGGCCGTGATGGTGATATTGCCGGTTCCACTATGATCGAACTCAATCCCTTCATAGGTGGCAGAGATGTCACCATACGTAGTAATAGAGACATCGCCGTCACCGTCGTGATCGCCCTCAATTCCCTCTTTATCGGTCGACTGGATCACACCACGGGTGACGATCAAGATATCTCCGTCACCTTTATGCTCGAGGTCAAATCCCTCATCCGCAGTCGATACCTTTCCAGAAATATCAATATCAATAAGTCCATTCCCTTCATGGTCGATCTCAATTCCTTCCTCCCCTGCGGTTACATCGCCAGTGACCACAAGGAACGTGTCGCCGCTGGCACCGTCGGCACGCTCGATGTCTATGCCTTCATCATCAGCCGTCAGGTTGGCGTTCACCGTGATCGTCAGGTTGCCCGATCCGTCATGGTCCGCGTTGACCGCTTGGTCATCCGCGGTGATGTCGGCGTTCACCGTGATCACCTGATCGCCGGTGCCTTCGTGTTCGGTGTCGATACCGTCATCGCCCTCGGTGGCGTCGATAGTCCCGTTGCTGGTCACGGTCAGAGCGCCACTGCCGGTGTGCTCGACAAACATGCCGTTGGTAAAATCGCCGTCTGCATCCACCTCCCGCGCCGTGAGTGCGCCGAAAGATGTCACCGAAAGGTCGCCGGTTCCTTCGTGGAAAGCCCTGATGGCTGCTCCGTCTTCCGCAGTGATGACGCCGTTCGTTGTGATGCTCAGCGCGCCGTTGCCGTTGTTGTCAGCGTTGATGCCATCGTTCGCACCAGTAATGACGCTGCCGTTTTGATCATTGAAAACGGTATCAGTCGTTTCGCCACTCGGCGTCGTGATCGTGATCCCGTCCCCGCTGGACCCAGATGTATCCACCGAGAATCCATTTTCCGTCTCGAAAGTGCCGGGGCCGGTGATGGTTACCGTTGAAGAGTTGCTGGAGCCCAGAGCGTTGGAGGGATCCACGCTCCCGGTCTGCGCATAACTCCCCGGCCCATAACCCAACCCTGCGGCCACACTAAGCGCGGTGCCGAACAGCAGGGCGCTTTTGCGCAGGCTGCACAGGCCCTGGGTGTTGAGAATGGCAAGACGCTGGGCTAGCGAGAGATGGCCGGCCGTATTGCGGGTGGTGCGGCGGCGGTTACCGGATGCGCTCATTGCAGGGCTCCATTGGCTGATTGGGGACCTCAGCGCAGGGTGCCAAATCAAAACTCTGCTATGGGCAAAATGTCAGTAAATTTAAAGGCTTGTCGGTTTGTGTCGAAAAAGCCGGTATGACTGAACGGAGACTGGTGGGCCGTCAGGGACTCGAACCCCGAACCTACTGATTAAGAGTCAGCTGCTCTACCAATTGAGCTAACGGCCCGACAAGAAATGGGGTGAGCGATGGGATTTGAACCCACGACCACCGGAGCCACAATCCGGAGCTCTACCAACTGAGCTACGCCCACCATCGTCAAACCTGCCCCTGCCATTAACTGGTCGGGGTGGAGGGATTTGAACCCCCGACATCCTGCTCCCAAAGCAGGCGCGCTACCAGGCTGCGCTACACCCCGCCTCGATCCGCAGGCGCTTTCGCACAAGCTGCGCGAAAGAGCGAGAATAATACGCAGCCCCCCTTTTCTGGTCAATGTGCGTATACTCCGCGACAGCCTCAGGAGTAAACACTACATGACTTTCGTTGATTTCGGCCTGCGCGCCGAACTGCTTGATGCCATCCAGGCGTCAGGCTACACCACCCCGACACCGATTCAGCAACAGGCCATTCCCGCCATCCTCAACGGCGATGATCTGCTTGCCGCGGCCCAGACCGGCACCGGCAAGACAGCGGCCTTCACCCTGCCCATGCTCGAGCGTCTTGCCGCGAGCAGGCCCGCCGATGGCAAACGCCCTGTGCGGCTGCTGGTGGTGGCACCCACCCGTGAACTTGCCGCCCAGATTCATGAAAGCGTCAAGGCTTATGGCAAAAACCTGCCATTGCGCTCGGCGGTGATCTTTGGTGGCGTTGGCATGCAGCCGCAGATCGACCGGTTGCGTCGCGGCGTCGATATTCTGATCGCCACACCGGGTCGGCTGCTGGATCATCTCCAGCGCGGTAACACGCGGCTGGACCGGCTTGAGAGCGTGGTGCTGGATGAAGCCGATCGCATGCTCGACATGGGCTTTATCCACGATATCCGCAAGCTCATGAAACAGCTGCCAAAACAGCGCCAGACGCTGCTTTTCTCGGCGACTTTCTCAAGCGATATCCGCCGACTTGCCTCGGGCATGCTGCAGAATCCGGTGGAAATTGACGTGGCCCCGCGCAACAGTGCGGCGGAAACCGTGGCACAGAAGGTCTACCGGCTGGAGAAATCAGAAAAGCGCCGGGTGCTCAGTCGATTGATTCGCGAAGGCGACTGGCAGCAGGTACTCGTTTTCACCCGTACCAAACATGGCGCCAACAATCTCACCCGACAGTTGGACAAGGATGGCCTATCGGCCGCCGCCATTCACGGCAATAAAAGCCAGACAGCGCGCGTCAAGGCACTCGATGGCTTCAAACGCGGAAAAGTACGCGTCCTGGTAGCCACCGATATTGCGGCACGGGGCCTGGATATCGACCAGCTACCGCATGTTGTGAACTATGATCTGCCCCATGTTGCAGAGGACTATGTCCACCGCATCGGCCGGACCGGTCGCGCCGGCAACGAGGGCGAAGCGATCTCTCTGGTGGCACCGGATGAGGCGAAACTGCTCAAAGGCATTGAGCGGCTTTTAAAACGCCCGCTTGACCGGGCGGAGACTGCGGCCTAGGCCACGATAACTGGCGCGCCCGGCAGGACTCGAACCTGCAACCCTCGGCTTAGAAGGCCGATGCTCTATCCGGTTGAGCTACGGGCGCCTGGGGCAGGATTGTAACGCAATCCTGCCGCCGCGCGACTGGATTGAGAATATCGCCCGCGGTAGAGTGCCGCGCATTCCATTGGCGCATCGATAGCACAGGAGCCGGCCATGAGCGCACGCATTATCGACGGTAATGCCATTGCGGCATCCATCCGCGAGACCATTCGTGACAGGGTCGCTGAGCGGACAGCCGGCGGCAAGCGCGCACCAGGCCTCGCGGTCGTGCTGGTAGGCGATAACGCGGCCTCTTCTGTCTATGTGCGCATGAAACGCCGCGACTGCGCCGAAGTCGGCTTTGTCTCACAGGACTATGACCTGCCCGCCGAGACCAGCCAGGCTGATCTGCTGGCACTGGTCGATGAGCTGAACGCCAATCCCGATACCCACGGCATTCTCGTTCAGCTCCCCCTGCCCGATCACATCGATGAGCAGGCGGTGATCGAGCGTATTGACCCGGCCAAGGATGTCGATGGTTTTCACCCGCAGAACGTCGGACGTCTGGTGCTGCGCTTGCCCGGGCTTCGCTCCTGCACCCCGCATGGCGTGATGACACTGTTGGAGCATACTGACACCACACTGGAAGGTGCCCGCGCCGTTGTGCTGGGGCAGTCGAATATCGTTGGCCGGCCGATGGCGCTGGAGCTGTTGAATGCCCGCTGCACCGTCACCATCTGCCACAGTCGCACCCGTGATCTACAGGCCGAAGTGGAACGCGCTGATATTGTGGTGGCAGCCGTCGGGCGGCCGGAGTTTGTGCCGGGTGACTGGATTAAGCCGGGTGCCACGGTGATCGATGTCGGCATTAACCGACTGGATGACGGCCGACTGGTGGGTGATGTCGATTACGCGGCGGCGGCTGAACGGGCGGCCTGGATTACGCCGGTCCCTGGTGGTGTCGGGCCGCTGACGCGGGCCACGCTGCTTGAGAACACGCTTGAGGCCGCCGAGGCACTGGACGGCTAGCCTTCCGCCTCGCGCATCACATCGAGCGCCTGGTCAAGGCGTTCAACGCCGATGACTTTCAGTCCTTTGGGCATGTGACCCTTGGCCGGGACGTTTTTCTTTGGCACGAGGGCATGGGTGAAGCCATGACGGGCGGCTTCGCTCAAGCGATCTTCGCCATTGGGCACCGGCCGAATCTCACCGGCAAGCCCCACTTCACCAAAGATCACCCAATCCTGAGGAATCGCTCGGTCACGCAGACTGGAGCTGACCGCAAGCAGTGCCGGCAGATCGCAGGCGGTTTCATTAATGCGAACGCCACCCACCACGTTCACAAAGACATCTTCGCCATAGGTGCTGAGCCCGGCGTGCCGCTGCAGCACGGCAAGCAGCATCCCTAAGCGATTGCCATCCAGCCCCAACGCCAGGCGTCGCGGATTGGACAGCGGGCTTTCGGCCACCAGCGCCTGCAATTCAAGCAGCAACGGTCGGGTACCCTCGCGGGTGACCAGAATGGCGCTGCCGGCCACGGGTTTCTCGTGCCGCGAGAGGAAAATCGCCGACGGGTTCTTCACTTCTTTGAGCCCGGTATCGAGCATGGCAAAAACACCCAGCTCATTCGCCGCGCCAAAACGGTTTTTCACCGCGCGCAGCAGTCGATACCGACTACCCGAGTCGCTCTCGAAATAAAGGACCGTATCGACCATATGCTCGAGCACGCGCGGGCCGGCGAGTTGGCCTTCTTTGGTCACATGCCCGACCAGAAAGAGCACGGTGCCCGTTCGCTTGGCAAATTGCACAAGCTGTGCAGCCGACTCGCGCACCTGAGCGACACCCCCCGGGGCTGAGCCCAGGGCATCGCTGTGAATGGTTTGAATCGAATCCACTACCAGGACTTCCGGCCGCTCACGACCGGCCAGCTCAATAATGGCCTCCACCCGGGTTTCTGCCAGCAGCTTCAGGCCTTCATCCTGCACGCCAAGGCGTTCCGCGCGCATCCCCACCTGGCGCAGCGACTCCTCGCCGGTGACATACAGCGCCCCATGACGCCCAGCCACCCGGGCCACGGCCTCAAGCAGCAAAGTGGATTTACCAATCCCGGGATCGCCGCCAAGCAGGATCACCCCACCGGCGACAAGCCCGCCGCCAAGCACGCGATCAAATTCGCCAATACCGGTGGCAAAACGGGTTTCCTCATCGCGCGGGACTTCGGAGAGACGCTTTATACCGCTGTCGCCCGCATATTGCGCGCCAACGCGCTGTGAACCGCGCAGGGATGAGGAGCTCGGTGCCTGAATCTGCTCTTCCAGCGTATTCCATTCGCCACACTCGCTGCACTGCCCGGCCCACTGTGCGGCCACCGCGCCACAGTTACGGCAGACATAACGCGTTTTGACATTAGCTTTGGCCATGCATGGCTCCGTTGCGATAAACCCGCTGCACTCTGGGGGTAAGGCGGCAGAACAGTTCGTAACTGATGGTGCCGCAATGATCGGCAATCACATTGGCACTCGGCTGATCCCCCCAGAGAATGACAAGATCCCCGACGGCGGGCTGCGGGATACCCCGCAAATCAATGGCAATCATGTCCATTGAGACTTTGCCGATCAGTGAGGCGGTGTGACCGTTAATCTGTACCGGAGTGCCATCCGGGGCATGGCGCGGATAGCCATCGCCATAACCGATGGAAACAATCCCAACGGGCATCTCTTCAGGGCAGACGAATCGTCCGCCATAGCCTACGCCATGGCCTTTGGGCAGCTGTTTTACCGAAATCAACCGCGCCTCCAGCCTCATCACCGGCTGCAACGGGGCATGCGGCTCAGGCACCGCAAACGGCGAGGCACCGAATAGCATGATGCCGGGACGGACCCAGTCGGCATGGGTCTCACGCCAGTGGAGCGTGCCGGCGGAGTTGGCGGCGGTGGATTGAGCGGGCGCGGCAATCAGCTCACCGAATTTAGCCATTTGTTGCGCGGTGGACGGGCTCTCCGGCTCATCCGCCTCGGCCAGATGAGTCATCCAGCGGATCTGGCCAACGCACTTCAATGCAGCAAGCTGCTCAGCGGCCGCAGAAGCCTCATCCGGCAGAAACCCCAACCGACCCATGCCGGTATCCACTTTCAGCCAACAGTCGATGGGATCCTTGATATCAGCCTCGGCCAAAGCCTGAATCTGCCAGGGTTGGTGAATCACGGCATCCAGCCGTCTCGCGGCAAAAACCGGAATTTCGTCAGCTTCGAAAAACCCTTCCAACAGCACGACACGGTGATTGAGCCCGGCTTCACGCAGCGGCAGGGCCTCTTCCAGGCAACTGACGGCAAATGCTTCCACGTCATCGGCCAGGGTATGGGCGACGGGCAGCAGACCATGTCCGTAGGCATTGGCCTTGAGAACGGCCATCAGATTGGATTGCGGGGCACAGCCTCTGGCAACGGCCAGGTTATGCCGAAGGGCGTCGAGATGGATCGTCGCCCGGGCATGCCGGCTCATTGCTGCCAGCCTCCGCCCCCGTAACCGGCATCAGCGATGAAGTTCTCGAAGCGGGTGTATTGACCAAGGAAAGTCAGTCGCACAGTGCCGATGGGGCCGTTACGCTGCTTACCAATAATAATCTCCGCCGTCCCGGCATCGGGGCTGTCTTCGTTGTAGACCTCGTCCCGATAGATGAACACGATCACGTCTGCATCCTGCTCGATGGCACCGGAGTTATGACTGACAATCCCGTCAGCCAACCAACAGGCTGTCGCAGGAACCGTCAGATCATAAACTGATTCAACACCGGCCTCTTCAATAGAGACCACTCGGTCCCAGAAAATTTCGCTCTCAACAATATCCCGGAGAAATTCGTCATCCAGGAGTTCAGCATAGCCCTTGACCGTCTCGCGAGAAGGGGCAAATGAGAAATGGGCATTGCCGCCATAGGATGTTCCGCGCATGGCTGCCATGGCTCTGTGGCTGATGCCCTGCTCACGCATTTGCTCTCGGATATACGTGAAAATCTCTTTAGGTAACGTATCGACATTGGTATTGGCGACTTTGACTGACAAGCTTCTCTCAAACTCTTCCAGTCGCGCTGGCTGAATACCGAATGATCCGACGTTACGCAGAAACTCGAGCTGTGCCTGTGCACCGGAGACATCCACGGTGAACCACCCCTTGCTGCCCGGATGATTCACCTTTCGAATCCGCGCCATTATGCCGAGCCTCAACAGCAGATGAGCCACATCATCGGCTAGCAAACGACTGGCCGTTGAAAAATAAATGCGGATTCGGCCATTAGAGGAGATGGTGACACTGCCATCGGTTGCCCAAAGATGATGCAGAAACAGCGCTGTCTGCTGATTTGTCAGTCGAAAAATTTCCGCGGGTAGCGTTTTTTCTCGAGAACGCTGACCAAAAATACCAAGCTCTTTCAACCATTTACCAACGCCTGCAGGGTGCCAACGGTTCCCGTTTCCGGAAATAATGAGCTGATGCCAGTTACCGCGGCCCTCGCTACGTCTAACGATAGACCCCATCGACTCCGCTGCCTCTCGCACCGCGGCACTGTTTGCCTCACTGGCTGTCGTGTACCGAAGCGGTTGACCCTTTACATAACTGCCATCACCAACAAGATGCCCGAGCAGGATTAACTCGGATTCCGACCACTGCACAGGCTCGGCGGGCTCCGGCAGACATTGCGCCAGCCCCAGCCGATCGCCGAATCGTATTTCCTCAACTCGGCGCCAGCCAAAAAGGGTTCTCAGGCGATGGTCATTTGTGCAGCGAATGGATCGTCCGCTGGCCAAATTGATTCTCATAACCGGTCGCTGGCCGACTTCCCAGACCATATCGGAGTGGGCCGTGGCTATCTCGCCCTCATCGGTTACCGTGAACACCTCTGGGGTAGTTCCAACCAATTCCCGAATCGGTACGCGCCTGCCGTCGGCGAGCAAGACTCTCGTATCACCTGTGACACACTCACGTAAATCCGACATGACGGGGCGTTTGTTGGGGCGCTGTTCAAGGCTGCGGTTGAGCTGGGAGAGCACCATCACCGGCACGCCAAGCTCTTTGGCCATGCCTTTGAGCGAGCGAGAAATCTCCGAGATTTCCGCCGCCCGATTTTCCTTGAAGCCCGGCAGCTGCATGAGCTGCAGGTAATCAACCAACACCAGCCCCAGGCCATGCTCGCGCTTGAGCCTGCGGCAGCGGGCACGCATCTCGGTTGGCGTGAGACCCGGTGTGTCATCAATGAAAAGCTTGGCCTGAGAGAGCAGGTTCATGGTGCTCGTCAGCCGCGGCCAGTCATCATCGCCGAGTTTTCCGGAACGGATTTTCTGCAGCTCCACCCGCCCAAGGGAGGCGAGCATGCGCATCGCCAGCGCATCGGCCGGCATCTCCATACTGAATACGGCTGTTGGCGGGCCATCCTGCAGGGCAGCAGCTTCGGCAATGTTCATCGCAAGGGTTGTCTTACCCATGGACGGACGCCCGGCGACGATCACCAGATCCCCGTTCTGCAGACCCGAGGTCATGCGGTCAAGATCGGTAAAACCGGTGGCAAGGCCGGTGACGTCACTGTCCTGGTGATAAAGCGTGTCGATACGATCAACGACTGCTGGCAGCACATCACGCACACCAACAAAGCCCCGACGATTGCGCCCGGACTGCTCGGCAATCTCAAATATGCGTCGCTCGGCATGGTCGAGCAGATCGGCCGAGCTCTGTCCTTCGGGATTAAAGCCGCTGCCGGCGACTTCCGTACCGGCCTCGATCAGCTGCCGTAATACCGACTGCTCGCGCACGATATCCGCATAGGCACGGATATTCGCGGCACTTGGCGTGTCGCGCGCCAGCAGCCCCAGATAAGCCAGTCCACCGGCGTTATCCAGCTCGTCATTGGTCTTCAGCCATTCCGAGAGCGTGACCGCATCCATGGGCTGGCCGGATTCAGCCAGCGATTCAATGGCACGGAAAATCAGGCGGTGATCGCGTCGGTAGAAATCATCTTCACTAACGCGGTCGGCCACCTGATCCCAGGCCCCGTTGTCCAACATCAGCCCGCCGAGGACCGCCTGTTCCGCTTCGATGGAATGCGGCGGCACCCTCAGAGAATCCGTCATCGATGACGAACGGGCTTCAGCCATAAGCGATTAAGCCTGCGCCTCGCCCACGACGGTAACGGCGACATTGGCATTCACATCGGCATGCAGATGCACCTCAATGCTGTACTCACCGGTGGCACGAATCGGCCCCTCCGGCATACGCACTTCGTGACGACCGACTTCCACACCCGCGGCAGTAACCGCATCAGCCACATCCTGCGGGCCGACCGAGCCGAAAAGCTTACCTTCATCACCGGCATTGGCCGTGATGGTCACACCGAGCGCATTGAGCTTCTCGGCGCGCGCTTCGGCGGCAGCGAGCTCTTCGGCGGCCTTGCGCTCGAGCTCGGCACGCTGTGCTTCAAAATAGGCGATGTTCTCCGCGGTGGCCGGCTTGGCCTTACCCTGCGGAATCAGATAGTTACGACCATAGCCCGAACGGACTTTAACGGTATCGCCAAGCCCGCCAAGGTTGGCGACTTTTTCAAGCAGAATGACTTCCATTACTCAAACCCCGACTCAATGTCTGTTTGTTTTTAAATACTACGCTCTGGACGCAGCCCGCGCCCGAAAATCAACAAAACTGTCCGCCAGACCCAGCAGCGCCGCTGGCCGCAACATCAGTGGCAGAATCAGATACGCGCCTATCAACCACCCGACATGCCAACCCCGCATGGCGGCAATGGCGTGCATGACCGCGAGCGTCTGGAGCAGAAATACCGCCCCCATGACCGACGCGAGATCACTCACGATCCCCGGTGGTGTCACCATGCTGCCGACAACCAATGCCAGGACCAGACCCGCAAACCAGCGTGTCAGACGCAGGCTGTGGAATTCCTCGCGAAAACCACCCGGGTTGTAGAGCACAGCCTGCCACCAACGGCCAAGCAGCAGGCAGAGCAGAACAATGCCCAGCATATTGGCAATCCAAAGCCCGGTGAGCCTTGGTGCAAGCTGCTCGGCGGCAAGTTGCCACTCCGGCCCCGGTGAGCCGGCACTGAACACGTCAGCCAACGCCTGCAAGGTGCCCTGCCAGAACTCAGCCGGGTCACCGTGCAGCCCGTAGAAAGCCAGCACCCCGAGTCCGGCCAGCACGCCGGCCAATTGCAGCGTCGCGGCCAGCGAAACGGTCTGGCGCAGGATTTGCGCCAGTGCCAGTACCGGCACCCACAACAAAGCGATCGGCTGGAGAATGGCCATCGGTGAGCCGACAGCCAGTCCATACAGCGGCAGCAATACGGCAGCCGCGCCACCGGTGATCAGCAGTCCCTCGGCAATCCCGCGACGCAGGGTCACCAGTGCGATGACCGCCCCGCTCAGCCAGAACAGCAGCGGCATTACCGCACCCAGCGCGACAATGCCGATGGCACTGAGGCGGCTGCGCATGACAAAGCCGAGAAAGCCGCTCATCGCCGCTGACCGCAGAGTGACTTAGTGGCTGTCGGTATACGGCAGCAGCGCCAGGTAACGGGCCCGCTTGATAGCGGTAGCCAGCTGGCGCTGATACTTGGCGCTGGTCCCGGTGATGCGGGACGGCACGATCTTGCCGGTTTCAGTGATGTACTGGCGCAGGGTGTTGAGATCCTTGTAATCGATCTCTTTGACACCCTCGGCGCTGAAACGGCAGAACTTACGGCGACGAAAAAAACGAGCCATGTCTATGATTCCTTATGCTGTACTCTCGGCCAGCTGCTCGAGGCGGCTGACACTGATAATGATCGGATCCGATTCGCTGTCGCGCTGACGGGAGCGACGCAGAAGCCCCGTGACCCGCACCGGCACACCCAAGGGCGTTGCCTGCAGATTCTCGGCGAGCGGGCTGCCCGCAGCACTCAGCCCCACCCGAAAACGGATGAGGCGCGAGTTACCGGCCTCGGTCTGCTGTGATTCATGCTCAAGCAATGCTCGGGCAATCGGCACACCAGCCGGTGAATGACGCAGTGCTGCAGTATCCACGAGCCGTCCTGTCAGCTCGACATGATTGCTCACGCCTGTGATTCGCTCTCGGCCGAGTCGACGGTCTCAGCACCGTCCTCGTCACCAGGCTCAAGATCATCGTCCGCCTGATCCGCATCCGCGTCGGCGCCCTGATCCTCGTAATCACGACGGCTGGCGCGCTCGCGTTCACGTTCCCGCTCTTCATCCTGGCTCTTGGCAAGGGGTGAAGGCTGCGTGTCGGCCTCTTTGCGCGCGAGAACCATGTTGCGAATGACTGCATCATTGAACCGGAACATCGACTCAAGCTCTTCAATATCAGAAGGCTCGCACTCGACGTTCATCAGCACGTAATGCGCCTTGATGAGCTTGTTGATGGGATAGGCGAGCTGCCGGCGACCCCAGTCCTCAAGACGATGGATGCTGCCACCGTTGCCCTCGATCAGGCCGCGATAGCGCTCGATCATGGCCGGGACCTGATCACTCTGGTCCGGATGGACCATAAAAACAATTTCGTAATGCCGCATTGTGGCTCCTTACGGTTGATCCGACAGATGTCGGGAAAAGCCACCCGTCTTCATCGCGGGCAGCAAGGAGAGACCGACGCATCGGTCAGCCGGATAGTATAGTCAAGCTTGGCCGGCGGTTAAAGCGCGGCGCTGACGCAGGGCTTCATAAAGCACAACACCGGTGGCAACAGAGACATTGAGACTCTCGACCTGCCCGGTCATGGGAATGGAGATCAATGCGTCACAATGCTCGCGGGTGAGACGCCGCAGCCCCTTGCCCTCGGCACCCATGCAGATCCCCACCGGGCCCTTGAAGTCAAACTGATAAAGCGACTGCTCCGCCTCATCGGCGGCCCCAATCAACCAGACCCCGCGATCGCGCAGCGCCCGCAACGTTCGGGCGAGATTGGTGACCTGGAAAAATGGCACGGTCTGCGCGGCACCCGCTGAGACGCGATGGACCACCGGGGTCAGACCGGCTGCCCGGTCTTTTGGCGCAATGACGGCATCCACACCAGCGGCATCGGCCGTGCGCAGACAGGCTCCCAGGTTGTGTGGGTCCTGGACCTGATCAAGGATGAGGAGAAATGCCTCGTGATCAAGCCCATCCAGGTGACTGTCCAGATCATCCGCCCCGAGCGGTGCATCCCCCTTATAAGCAATCACCACACCCTGATGCGGGACATCCGGCAGAAGTTTTTTCAGTGTTTTTGATTCGGCCTCGTGAACCACGCAATCGAGGGACTCAAGCTGTGATCGCAGACGCTGTAGCCTGGCATCCCGTCGACGTTTATCCACCCAGACCTCAACGACCCGGGTGGCGTCATAGCGGACAGCTGACTGCACGGCGTGCAGGCCACCAAGGTATGTGATCTCGCTCATCGACGGCGACGACGCCCTGGTTTCGGGCCCTTGCGTCGGTTGCCCTGACCACCGGCCTGACGGCCGCGACCGGCCTTTGTCGGCGCGGACTCCAGCACCTCACCATTCGCACCAAGCGGATGGGCGACCGGATCAAAATCAATCTTGCCCTCATCCACGTTCACTTGCGCCAGACGCACGCGTATGCGGTCGGTAAGCCGATATTCCTTGCCGGTCCGCTCACCGACCAGGCGATGGCCGATCGCATCGAAATGGAAGAAATCCTGCTCAAGATTGGTGATGTGAATCAGCCCGTCGACGAACACCTCATCCAGCTCAACGAAAAGGCCGAATGAAGTCACACCACTGATCACACCAGTGAACTCCTCACCCAGGCGCTCCGCCATGAACCGGCATTTAAGCGTCATCGTGGCCTCCCGGGTCGCCTCCTCGGCGCGCCGATCGGTCATTGAGCAGTGTTCGCCCAGGGTAATCAGCTGATCCTCGGTGTACTCAAACTCCTCCACCGGGCGTTCGCTGATGACATGCTTGATCGCCCGATGCACCACCAAATCGGGATAGCGGCGAATCGGTGAGGTGAAATGCGCATAGGCATCCAGTGCCAGGCCGAAGTGGCCGGCATTATCCGGACGGTATTCCGCTGCCATCATCGATCGCAGCATGATGGTCTCGATGAGATGACGATCGGGGCGCTTGGCCACCTGCTCCATCAGCCGCGCATAGTCCTTGGGCGAGGGCTCATCGCCACCCTCAAGCTTGAGCCCCACCTGCGCGAGGAACTGGCGCAGGTTCTGCAGCCGCTCGGCAGCCGGCGGCTCATGGACGCGGTAGAGCGCCGGGATTTTGTGCCGCCGCAGGAATCGTGCGGTGGCCACATTCGCGCGCACCATGCACTCTTCGATGAGCTTGTGGGCATCATTGCGCTCGGCCGGATGCACATCGGCGACCTGGCCCTCATCATCAAACTCGATGACCGACTCGGTGGTGTTGAAATCAATCGCACCGCGTTTAACCCGATCTTTGCGCAGCGCGTGAAAGACGCCATACAGGTGCTCGATCTGTTTGAGCACATGCTTGAACTCACGCTTAAGCGAGGGATCGCGGTCGTTGTAAATGGCATCAACGGCCTCATAGGTCAGCCTCGCCGAGGAATTCATCACGCCTTCAAAAAAGCGCGAGCGCTTGAGCTCGCCGGCATGATCGATATGCATCTCGCAGACCATACAGAGCCGATCCACGGCCGGGTTGAGCGAACAAAGCCCGTTGGAGAGATTCTCCGGCAGCATCGGCACCACGTTCTGCGGAAAGTAAACCGAGTTGCCGCGCTCAGCGGCTTCGCTGTCGAGCGCCGAGCCCGATTGCACGTACGCGGCAACATCGGCAATGGCGACTAATAATCGCCACCCCTGCTCGGTGGGCTCGCAATAAACCGCATCATCAAAATCCCGGGCATCCGCACCATCGATGGTGATGAGCGGCAGTTCCCGCAAATCGGTGCGGCCTTTTTTGCTCGCCTCAGGCACCGCATCACCGAACTTCTCGGCCTCGCGCAGCACCTCATCGGGCCACTCCACGGGAATACCGTGGGTGCGGGCGGCGACCGCCACTTCATCGCCCCGGGCAATCTCGGTGCCAAACACCTCGATAATGCGCCCGATGGGCTGGCGGCGCTGCGAGGGCTGATTCACCACTTCAGCGGTGACCAACTCACCATGCTTGGCACCGTTGCGATCGGCAGCCGGAATAATCAGATCCTGATGCAGGCGTTTGTTATTCGGCACCACAAAGCCAATGCCCGACTCTTCGAAATAGCGCCCGGCGATTTCACGGTTGGCATGCTCAATGATCTCGACAAGCTCACCACCGGGGTGTCCTTTTTCATCCTCCCCCGTCAGCCGCACCACCACCCGGTCGCCGTTGAGTAAACGGCGCATTTCATTGGGTGTGAGGTAGACATCCGGGCCGGGGCGATCCGGGACAACAACACCTGAGCCATCACGCGCCGAGCGCACCCGCCCCCGCACCAGCTCCTCGTTATCGACAATCACATAGCCATTTTTACGATTGCGAATGAGCTGCCCGTCGCGCTCCATCGCCTTTAATCGCCGACGCAGGCCTTCCAGTGCGTCCTCGTCGGTGAGGCCGAAGAGCTCCGCCAGATCCTTGCGCGACAGCGGTCTGGCCTGAGATTCGAGTTGATCGAGAATGTATTCCCTGCTGGGCACCGGCGAGCCGTATTTCTCACGCTCGCGATCCAGATAGGGATCCTTGCCGGGATCGGCGGAATCCGTGGTTTTCTTTGCCATACCATCAGGATACGGCAATGACAGGATGCTGCCTACAAGCACGGCAAAAGCGTTTGACAGTCTCAGGGGGGAGAAGTACTCTTTGCGCCTTGCTTTTCAGCGGGTTCCCGCCCGTTTGCAAAGCCCAGGTGGCGGAATTGGTAGACGCGCTAGCTTCAGGTGCTAGTGGGGGAAACCCCGTGGAGGTTCAAGTCCTCTCCTGGGCACCATCTTCGGATTCACGATCAAACTGCAGTGCGGCCAGATGGGCGTAAAGCGCATCTTCGGCCATGAGCTGCGCGTGTGTGCCGACTGCACGCAGAGCACCGGATTCCAGCACCGCGATACGATCCGCGTTTTTTACCGTCGAGAAGCGATGGGCGATCACCAGACTGGTTCGCCCGGCCATCAAGTGCCCAAGGGC
>CAJXNJ010000027.1 GCA_913057145.1 uncultured Ectothiorhodospiraceae bacterium | reverse complement strand
AAAGTCTTTCGCTCGACGGTACTGGACAGCTACGGCCAGCGCTTGCGCTCCTTGATGCTGGTCATCGAGGAGGTGGCGTTCCGGCGGCTCGATCAAAGACTGGCCGAGCGACTGGTTCAGCGCCAGCGCGACGGCCAGCTCAACGCCACTCACCAGGATCTGGCAGTTGAACTTGGCACCGCACGCGAAGTTGTCAGCCGGTTGCTGAAAGAATTCGAGCGCAGGGGGCTTGTGACATTGGAGCGGGGACTGATTACCTTGCTCAACATCAAGGAATTACAGAAGCTTGCCTGTCAAGATGAACCATTGGCCGAATCGGCCTGAGCCAACGAGGCATCAGTGATGGAATTTGATCCCGTCCTACTCTCACGCATTCAGTTTGCGTTCGTGGTGTCATTCCACGCAATTTTCCCGGTCTTCACCATCGGGCTGGCGTCTTATATCGCGCTGCTCGAGGGGCTCCACTTCAAGACTGGCAATCCACAGTGGGCCCAGTTGTCCAAATTCTGGACCAAAGTATTCGCGGTAACCTTCGGCATGGGCGTGGTCTCGGGCATCGTGATGTCATTCCAGTTCGGGACCAACTGGAGTAACTTCGCGCAGATGTCGGCCAACTTCCTCGGGCCGATACTCAGTTACGAGGTGGTAACCGCATTCTTCCTTGAGGCGGCCTTTCTTGGCGTGCTGTTGTTTGGCCGGGATAAAGTGCCGAGAGGGACACATCTCTTTGCCGCCATCATGGTGGCACTGGGTACCTTTATCTCCTCATTCTGGATTCTGGTGGCCAACAGCTGGATGCATACGCCGGCTGGCGTGGAATTCCAGGATGGCATGCTGCATGTGCGCAGCTGGGCTGAGGCCATCTTCAACCCGTCGTTCCCCTATCGCTTCACGCACATGGCTGTTGCCAGCTTCCTGACCGGCAGCTTTGTGGTGGCGGGTGTGAGCGCCTGGTATCTGCTGAAAGGACACATGGTTGAGGCCAACAAAAAAGCGCTTTCCATGTGCCTTTGGATGATTCTTTTCCTGGCACCGGCGCAGGCCGTTATCGGTGACTTCCACGGCCTCAACACGCTGGAATATCAGCCGACCAAGGTCGCTGCGATGGAAGGTAACTGGGAGCGTCAGGCCGGCGCGCCGTTGCTGCTCTTTGCGCTGCCTGACCAGGCTGCTCAGGAAAACCACTTCGAGATTGGTATTCCCAACCTTGCCAGCATCATTCTCACCCACAGTGCTGATGGCGAAATCCCGGGCATCAACGAGGTACCGCTGGCAGAGCAGCCGCCTGTTGCCATTGTCTTCTGGTCTTTCCGGATCATGGTGGGCATTGGCCTTGTCATGATTGCCGTTGGCCTCTGGGGCCTGGTGCTGCGCCTGCGCGGTAAGCTCTATGAGCCCGGCATGCTGCATCGTTTCCTGCCGGTGATGATCGCAGCACCCTTTGTCGCGGTGGTTGCCGGCTGGTTCACCACCGAGGCCGGACGTGCCCCGTGGCTTGTCTACGGGATGATCGATTTTGCCCAGGGTGTCACGCCATCGCTCACCGGTTGGATGGCGATGCTCAGCCTGATTGGCTACATGAGTGTCTATGCGGTGGTATATGCCTCCGGCGGTTATTACCTCTGGCGCATTGTCCAGGGTGGCATGAGTGCCCCGGAGCAGCCCGTGGACACATCGGGCGCACACCCCAAGCGCCCGCTCTCAGCCGGTGGGCCAATTGGTGATGCCGCACCCGCTGCCCCGATCAAGGGAGATTGGACATGATTGATTTCACCATGATCTGGGCGGTGATCATTGCCTTTGGCGTGATCATGTATGTGCTCATGGACGGGTTTGATCTGGGCGTAGGGATTCTTTACCCCTTCGCACCGGATGAAGGCTCACGCGATGTCATGATGAACTCTGTGGCACCGGTCTGGGATGGCAATGAGACCTGGCTGGTCCTCGGTGGCGCAGGCCTGCTGGGAGCCTTTCCCCTGGTTTACTCAGTCCTTCTGCCTGCGCTCTATCTGGGTGTCTTCCTGCTCCTTGCCGGGCTGATTTTCCGCGGGGTCGCCTTTGAATTTCGGTTCAAGGCCAGTCCTGCCAGCAAAGGCTATTGGAGTGCGGCGTTTGCCGGCGGCTCGACAGTCGCCGCATTGGCCCAGGGCATTGTCGTAGGCGCCTATATCCAGGGTTTTGAAACGGAGAATTTCACCTACGTCGGCGGTGCTTTTGACTGGTTGACGCCATTCACGCTTGTCACCGGAATCGGTCTGGTGCTTGGCTATGCGCTGCTCGGCAGCACCTGGCTCATCATGAAGACCGAAGGCGAGATTCAGGATTGGGCCTATCGTGTCACGCCCAAGCTGCTTGCCGGCGTTCTCGGAATTTTCCTGGTCATCAGCTTCTGGACGCCGCTGGTTGACAGCTTCGTGCGGGATCGCTGGTTCAACAATCTCTTCTCAATCTGGCTGCTGCCGGCCGGTGCATTGGGATGTGCCTACCTCATCTTCCGCTCGGTGAATAAGCGCAGCGAAGGCCTGCCATTCGTGGCCACCATGGGGCTTTTCATCTTTACCTATCTCGGGTTGCTCGCGAGCAAATGGCCCTATGTCGTACCACCGGCCTACACGCTCTATGACGCGGCCTCGGCACGGGAATCACAGATGTTCCTGCTGCTGGGCGTGCTTTTTGTCATCCCGGTTGTGCTCGGTTATACCGCCTGGACCTATTGGGTGTTCCGCGGCAAAGTTCGAGCGGGTGAAGGCTATCACTAGCGAATGACCGCCACCCAGTGGCTTGCCCGCGAACGGGCAGCTGTCGCACGCCCGCTGCGACTGGCTGCCCTGTTCGGCATTATTGAAGGGCTGCTTATCATCACTCAGGCCGGTTTGATCGCCTGGTTGGTTCATCAGGTCGTCATGCAGTCCGCCCTGCTCAGCGATCTCCTACCTGCTGCCATACTGCTTGTAGCAGCCGTCATTGCCCGGCCGGTTTTCCAGTGGTTGAAGGTCCGTGCCGGGCTCACTGCCTCGGATCAGGTTCGCAGCGGCATTCGCTCACGACTTCTGCAACGCATCGAAACTCTGGGCCCGGGCGGATTGCCGGAGAAAAACCGCGGTGAGCTCGCCAGTCAGCTGACCGATCAGATCGACGCACTCGATGGGTATTTCGCCCGCTATCTACCGCAGATGGTCATCGCCGTTGCCGTTCCGATTGCCATCGCCGCAGCCGCTTTCAGCCAGGACTGGCTGGCCGCCATTTTCCTGGTGCTGGCGGCACCGCTTATCCCGCTTTTCATGGCGCTGGTTGGCATGGGTGCCGAGCGGCTCAACCGTGACCAATTCACCGCTCTGGCGAGACTCTCCGGGCAGTTTCTGGATCGCGTCCGCGGCATGACCACATTGCGCCTCTTCGGCCGCTTGGATGACGCGGCCAACGGCATCATCGAAGGCTCGGATGAATACCGCACCCGAAGTATGCGGGTGCTGCGGGTTGCCTTTCTCTCCTCAGCAGTGCTGGAGTTCTTTGCCTCCGTCGCGATTGCCGTGATTGCCATTTATGTCGGCTTCGGCCTGCTCGGTTATATCGACTTCGGCCCCGCGCCGGCTTTGACGCTTTTCAGCGGACTTTTTGTTCTGCTGCTCGCCCCCGAATTCTTCCAACCACTACGCACCCTCGCGCAGCACTATCATGATCGGGCGACCGCACTCGGGGCCGCAGAGCTTTTAATGACGCTTGATGACGGGGAGATTGCGCCTGCGCCTGAGCCCGCGCGTCGGCAGCGCGAAGAGGCCGAGCGATCAGCATCGACCCTGTCGATCAAGCATCTGGCCGTCCAACGTCCCGGCCGCGGGATTGTGCTGCAGGTCCCGGAGCTCACGGCAAGGGCCGGCGAGCGCGTTTTAATCGAAGGGCCATCCGGCAGCGGCAAGACATCGCTCCTCCTTGCCATCGCAGACCTGCTTCCCGATACCAATAACGCCATGGCCAATGATTTTGCCGGCGGGCGCATTGGCTGGCTCGGATCCCCGACCTTTCTAGCCAATGCCAGTATCCGCGAGAACATTCGCCTCGGGGCGCCGGACGCTGACGACTCAGAGATTACCGCCGCCGCTCAGGCCGCGGGGGTCAGCGAATTCCTGGATCGCCTACCGGATGGACTGGATACCCGGGTTGGAGAGCGGGGTCTGTCACTATCCGGTGGCCAGGCCCAGCGGGTGGCGCTCGCACGCGTACTCATTGCCAAAGCACCCCTGGTCATTCTTGATGAGCCGACAACGGCACTGGATGCCGAGACCGAAGCCCATGTGCTGAGCGCCATCGACGCGCTGGCCTCTGCCGGGGCGCTGGTCATCATCGCAAGCCACGACACCGTTCTTCGTGACCATGCCGATCAAGTGCATGTCATTCGTAACGGCCGATTGGAGCGGACGAGGGATGCATGATTTAAAGCCCTATCTGAAGCTTCTGCGCGACTATCGCGGCCAGCTTGGTCTCGGTGCTTTGCTCATGCTGGTGACGGCTGCCAGCGGCATCGGGTTGCTGGCTCTATCCGGCTGGTTTATTACCGCAACGGCTGTCACGGGGGCGCTGCTCGCCGCCGGCATTGCGGCCACGCTGAATATCTACATCCCCGGCGGTGGCATCCGGACCTTTGCCGTCACACGGACCGCCGCACGGTATTTTGAACGTCTGGTCAACCACGACACGGTCCTAAAGCTGCTGCGTGATCTGCGCGGCCGTGTCTTTCGGGACCTTGCCACCCTGCCCGCCGCAGAGATGCCAAGACTTCGCAGCGGCGAGCTACTCAATCGGCTCACCACCGATATTGACCGGCTGGATGGGCTCTTTCTGCGCGGCCTGGCCCCGACGCTGATCGCAGGGATCAGTGTCATTCTGGTCATGCTGCTTTTAATGCTCGGCGACCTGCGGGTCGGACTGGCAGCCGGGGCAGTCTTAATGGCATTGGGCATGATCATGCTGTGGCGGGCGTGGCACGAGGGCAACACGACCACCCTGGCGCTGGCACAATCCAGTGCCGAGTTACGAGCCGGCGTTGTTGATCATCTCAGCGGTCTCGCTGAGCTCAAAGCATTTGGCAGCCTGCAACAACATCGTCAGCGTCTGCTCTGCAAGGCCGATGAAGCCCAGCGCATTGATTCAGCGATGAACGCCCGCATCGCGGCTGGGGAGGCGATCATGACCGGCGGCATTCATTTAATGGCAACGCTGATCCTCTTCGCAGCGCTTACCCTGCATACCAATGGCGCCATTGCCGGGGCCATTGCCGTGATGATGCCGCTTGCCGTCATGGCCCTGCTTGAGCCTTTGGGCGTGCTACCAGGGGCCGGCTGGCATATGGCTCGAGCCCGGGCCTCGGCTGTCCGGCTGCAGCAGGATCTGCCGACAAAGCCCTCCGCGGCCCAACATCCAACCCGCGAATGGCCGCAGACCGGGAGCAACGGACGAGGCGCTGAAATCGAGATGGATGCAGTCAGCCTGACACGGGGCGCCGGCGCACGCGTACTCCGTGAGCTCTGCTTGAAGGTTCAACCGGGTGAACGGCTTGGCATCCTGGGCGCATCAGGCGCTGGCAAATCGAGCCTGGCAGCACTCATTTCCGGGCAGATCGGCGCAGATAGCGGCATGATAACCATCAATAGCTGCCCTGTTGATGCTATTGACCCCACGTCGATGCGCCAGCACATCGCTTATCTCACTCAGCAGACTGATCTTTTCAGCACCAGCATTGCCGGCAATCTGCGCATTGCTCAACCCAACGCCAGTGAACAGGCAATCCGGGAAGCGCTTGAGGCTGTCGCGCTGGATGAATTCGTGCGCAGCTGCCCCGCGGGCCTTGATACCTGGGTTGGCGAGTCCGGCACCGAGCTCTCCGCCGGGCAAAGACGCCGTCTGGCATTGGCACGCCTGCTGCTACGAGACCCAAGCATCGTTATTCTGGATGAGCCTTTCTCCGGGCTGGACTCAGAAACTGCCGAACACATCGCCTGCCATCTTCAAGCCTGGAGCAAGGGCCGAACCATGTTGCTGCTCGGCCACGATCGCGAGGCACTCCCCGCAGCCGACCGCTGGCTTGTTCTGCGAAATGGCCAGCTTAGGCTAGACTAGAGGGCTTTCCGGTAGTCACCGACGTTTAGAGGAAGCTCATGACCACGCATCGCATCGCCCTCATCCCTGGAGACGGCATCGGCCTTGAAGTCACACCCGCTGGTGTCCGTTGCCTGGAGGCACTGGCCAGACGCCCGGGCCTTGATTTTGAATTCACCGAATTCCCCTACTCCTGCGAGTACTACGCGCAGCACGGCGAGATGATGCCCGAGGATGGTATTGAAAAGCTCCGCTCCCATGACGCAATCCTGCTTGGCGCGGTGGGCTTCCCCGGCGTCCCGGATCATGTCTCGCTCTGGGGGCTGCTGCTGCCCATCCGTCGGGAGTTCCAGCAGTACGTCAATCTCCGTCCCGTGCGCTTGTTGAAAGGCCTCACCTCTGCGCTACGCGATCGCGGACCGGAGGACATCAACTACCTGGTCGTGCGCGAGAATAACGAAGGCGAGTATTCCGACATCGGCGGGCGTCTTTATGACGGCCTCCCTGAGGCGATGGCGATTCAGGCCAATGTGATTACGGCCAAGGGCAGCGAACGCATTCTGGACTTCGCCTTTAAGACGGCTCAGTCCCGGGCGCGTAAAAAACTGGCCTATGCCACCAAATCCAACGGCATCAAACACAGCATGCCGTTCTGGGATGAGCAGGTTGCCGCCATGGCCAAGCGCTTCCCGGATATCGATGTCGAGCAGTATCACGTCGATATTCTGGCCGCGAATTTTGTCACTCATCCGGACTGGTTTGATGTGGTTGTCGGCACCAACCTCTTCGGCGATATCCTCTCCGACCTTGGCCCGGCAACCGCAGGCGGTATTGGTGTCGCACCCTCGGCCAACATCAACCCCGATCCCAATATCCCCTCGATGTTCGAACCGGTACATGGTTCAGCACCGGATATTGCCGGCCAGAACATCGCCAACCCCATTGCCATGATCTGGACTGTGGTCATGATGCTCGAAGACCTCGGCGAGCAGGCGGCTGCCGATGATCTGATGGGTGCCCTTGAGACAGTGACCGGAGAAGGCAAGGTGCTCACTCGCGATCTGGGTGGCAACGCCAGTACGACCGATTTCACGGAACGCCTGCTCGCCGAGCTTAAAGGCTGATGAGCCATGAAGATCACTGAGATTAAAGAAGCCCGTGTATCCATCGCCTCGGAGATTGCGAATGCTTACATCAATTTCTCCAAGATGGATGTCTCGGTGGTTGCCATTCACACCGATGTGATTCGACAGGGCGAACCTGTCATCGGCTACGGGTTCAATTCCAATGGCCGTTACGCGCAGAGCGGGCTTCTGCGCGAGCGCTTCATCCCGCGACTCAAGGCAGCCGCCAGCGAGAGCCTCACGGACGAGACCGGCGAGAACCTCGATCCGTTTCACATCTGGAATGTGCTCATGGCCAATGAAAAACCCGGCGGCCATGGGGAGCGCTCGGTAGCCGTCGGCGTCCTTGATATGGCCATCTGGGATATCGTTGCCAAAGTCGAGGAGCGCCCGCTTGCTCAAGTACTGGCCGATCGATTCGGTGATGGCACGACAGATCCCGATGTATCGGTTTATGCCGCCGGCGGTTACTACTACCCCAACGATGACCTGGCGCGGCTGAAAGCCGAAATGCAGAGTTATCTGGACCTCGGCTACACCGAGACCAAGATGAAAATCGGTGGCGCTGAACTGAGCGAAGATCAGCGGCGTATTGAAGCGGCACTGGACGTCGTCGGTGCCCCGAGCTGTCTCGCCGTGGATGCCAATGGCCGCTTCGATCATGACCTGACCGTGCAATACGCCGAAGGTCTGGCGCCCTATGGTCTGCGATGGTTCGAAGAAGCCGGCGATCCGTTGGATTACGCCATCCAACAACGACTCTGCGAGGTGTATTCCGGGCCGACAGCAACCGGCGAGAATCTGTTCTCGCATCAGGATGTCCGCAATCTATTGCGCTACGGCGGCATGCGCGCCGACCGCGATATCCTGCAGATGGACCCGGTCCTCTCCTACGGACTGGTGGAGTATCTCCGCATGCTCGATGAGCTGCGCATTCACGGCTTCAGTCCACGCAACTGCATCCCGCATGGCGGTCATCAATTCGCCCTCAACATCGCAGCCGGCCTGAAGCTCGGCGGCAATGAGAGCTATCCGGAGGTCTTCGCCCCATTCGGCGGCTTTGCCGACTCAACCCCCATCCAGAACGGCCGAGTGACCCTGCCGGATGCCCCCGGCATCGGCTTTGAGGACAAGTCGGCGCTCATGGATACGCTGCGCGATCATCTGGGCTGAGGGCGCAACAAACGCCTCTAATCTAGACACGGGGGCCGCCACGCCGGTGCTTGATTCGACGCAGTAGCTGCTTACAGTCCAGACTGATGACGCCCTCACGATTGAAAAAATGCGCGGCCACGAACGCATCCAGGTCGGCCTCAGAGTCGGTGAGGGTGTGAATATGCAGGCTCTGCATATCACTCATCAAATACAGGCTGACCACCTCTGGAGCTTCCCCGAGGCGCTCTGCGAAAGCCTCAATGGCATTCGGGCGAATCTTGGCATCAATGA
Source organism: uncultured Ectothiorhodospiraceae bacterium (assembly GCA_913057145.1). GTDB lineage: Bacteria > Pseudomonadota > Gammaproteobacteria > Nitrococcales > Nitrococcaceae > Spiribacter. Next base: position 8,163 of record CAJXNJ010000027.1, on the reverse strand, counting down.
ATGCTGAAATTTTGCGCCCCATCTTGACCGGATTCACAACCGCTGTGAATTTTTCAATCACCCCCTGATCGACCAGGTGTTGAATACGTTCCCGGGTATACGCGCGGGATAGGCCGACCTGACGGCCAATCTCAGCAAAACTCATCCGACTGTCTTCGATGAGCAAATCCAGAATCCTGCGATCCATAGCATCCATATTTACCTCCGGAGCCATGCGCCGATAGAGCGCATCAGTGCCGATGCGGTGCCCAACTGACGGGTGACATCGCTGCTGGTGTTTTCCCATGCAAAAAGCTAACCAAAGCACGACCACGGACTGACAAACGATCAGAAAACGGCGTTTTTTCAGACATTTGTCATTTATCCGGTTTTTCTATTGGCACCACTCTGGTGCGACTGCACCAACACCAACGCGAGCTCAAAATCACCGGTATCAACGAGCTGAGAACCGGTAATAAAGGGGTTTCAGCGTCAATAGGCCGCACTTGGCACGAGTATTGCGATGCATTGGTTGCCACTGGAGCAAAAACGCTTCGCAACAAAGCATCGAGGTAAATCAAATGAGCATGAAACGTCGTGAATTTCTGAAAGCAGGTGCTGGCGCTGTTGCCGGCGCCGGGGCTCTTAGCGCTCCGATGATCGCCAAATCACAGTCCTCACAATCATTTACGTGGCGGATGACCAACGCATATCCGCCAGAGGCTCCTTTCTATGTTGCTGGTCCCGGTAGTCCGGAGGACTTCTGCGCCAAGGTGGAGGCCATGTCTGGCGGACGCCTTCGTATCCAGCATTTCGCAGCCGGCGAACTCATCCCGGCATTGGAAGGCTACGAGGCAGTCTCTGCAGGGACTGTTGAGACTAACGCCGCCAATGCCTACTTCTGGGCGGGCCAGATACCTGCCGCACAGTATTTCACCACCGTCCCGTTTGGCATGAACTTCCAGGGCATGAACGCATGGCTCTATCACGGCGGCGGGCTTGAGCTCTGGCATGAACTCTATGCCTCACGCGGTCTGGTTGCCTTCCCAATGGGTAATACTGGTGTGCAGATGACTGGCTGGTTCCGTGAACCAATTACCTCAGTCGAGGATTTCAATGGATTGAATATGCGTATCCCCGGCCTTGCCGGCAAAGTCTACGCAGAGCTCGGCGTCAATGTTCGGCTACTGCCTGGCGGCGAAATATTCCCGGCCCTCGAGCGCGGCGTGCTGGATGCTGCGGAGTTCGTAGGTCCCTATCAGGATCGTCGTTTGGGCCTGCATCAGGCTGCCAAGTACTACTACACCACGGGCTGGCACGAGCCGAGCAATGCCACTGAACTGCTCATCAACGCTGATGCCTGGGCTGAGCTGCCCGATGATCTCAAGGCCATCGTGCAAACGGCAGCCATGGCCTGCAACCTCGAAAGCCACACTTGGTCGGAAGCGAACAACTCGGATGCGCTCACCGATCTGGTCGAGAACGAGGGCGTTATTGCAGACACCCTCCCTGAGTCAGTGGTTGCACGACTTCGCGAGGTCACGATGGATGTTCTCGAACAGGGCGCCAATGCCGATCCTGAGACACGCAAAGTGCATGACGCCTACTTTGCCTTCCTGAGCAAACACGCCTCGTGGGCAGGCCTCAGTGAAGGCCCCGTCCAGCAGTTCTTAAGCATGGGTTGAAAGCACAAACCCTAATGATCCACCCCGGCGGCCCGCTCGGGTCGCCGGGATATTTCATCCAAAATCAACAAAGCGACATACAGCCATGACGGCAGCATCCGGAATAATCGGGAAAACCCTTGAGGCGAGCGGCTCACTGGCCAAAGCCTGTGCTTTGATTCTGGTGGCATTGGTGACGGCCAACGTCTTTGCCCGCTATTTCTTCAGCGCAGGTCATGTCGGCCTGCAAGAACTCGAATGGCATCTTGTCTCACCCATCGCCCTGCTCGGAATGTCTTACGCTCTCCATCACGGCGAGCATGTGCGCGTGGATGTTTTCTATGAGCGGATGCGGCCTCAAGTCAGGACAATGGTTGATATCACAACCGCACTGCTCACTATGGCAGTCGGGCTCTATCTGGCGTGGCTGGCAATTCCTTACGTTGGTGCATCCATGGCCATGGGTCAGGGCTCGCCCGATCCCGGTGGCCTGCCACATCGATTTTTACTCAAAGCATTCATCCCGATTGGCTTTGGCCTTCTCGCGCTACAGGCACTCGGCGCGCTCTTAAAGAGCCTGCAACAACTGCGTGCCCCGGGAGAACGGGCATGAGCCCGCAGGAGATTCTCGCACTGCTCATGCTGGCCGGTTTCATGGGCATGATTTTCCTCGGCATACCGGTTGGAATATCGCTGGCCGTCTCGGGACTCTTCTTTGGCTTTCTAGGCTTTGGTGACAGCCTCTTCAGTCTCCTGCCATCCCGTATATACGGCGTTGTCACCAATTACACGCTCCTTGCGATCCCACTGTTTGTCTTCATGGGAGTGATGCTCGAGAAATCGCGAATAGCGGACACCCTGCTCGAGACAATGGGGCATGCCATGGGGGGATTACGTGGAGGCATGGGCATCGCCATTGTTCTGGTAGGGGTGCTCATGGGCGCGGCAACCGGCATTGTCGGGGCAACCGTGGTTACCGTCGGACTGCTCACCCTTCCGGTGCTCATGCGACGTGGATACAGCAACTCGCTTGCCTGCGGGACGATCTGTGCATCAGGCACCTTAGGGCAAATTCTGCCGCCGAGCCTGGTATTGATCCTGCTCTCCGATATTCTTGGGGAATCGGTCGGCAGTCTATTCGCCGCTGCCCTGATCCCCGGCCTCCTCCTGGCTGGGGTATATGTCATCTACTTAATTATCCTTGGCTGGTTACATCCAACAATGGCACCGGCGATTCCGGCGGCAGAGCGCGCAGAAATCAACGCAACAGAATTGTTATTGCGCATCGCCAAATCCGTCGCGCCGACTCTGCTACTGGTTTTTGCGGTGCTCGGATCAATCATCGGCGGGGTCGCGGCTCCCACCGAGGCCGCGTCGATGGGAGCCGCGGGGAGTCTTTTAATCGCACTCATCAGCAGGCGACTTGACCGGAAAGTGCTCTCCGAGACGCTGAAAGGGACAGTGAGCATTTCAGCGATGGTTTTCTTCATCCTGATGTGCGCCCAGCCTTTTGCGCTCGCCTTTCGTGGCCTCGGCGGCGAGCATCTCGTCGAGGCGCTATTCGCGATGGTGCCCGGCGGTATCACCGCAGAGCTCCTTTTCATGATGCTCCTGCTGTTTATTCTCGGTTTTTTTCTCGAGTGGATTGAAATCTCCTACATCGCTCTGCCGATGTTCCTGCCCCTTTTCATCAGTGCCGATGTGGATATGGTCTGGCTGGGCATCCTCGTCGCCATGAACCTGCAGGCCTCCTTCCTCACACCACCGTTTGGCTGGGCACTGTTTTTTCTCAAGGGCGTGGCGCCTGAAGGGATCAGCACCAGGGATATCTATGTCGGCGTACTACCGTTCATCGGGCTCCAACTCATCGCACTTGGCCTGTTGTTCATATTCCCGCAAATGGCGACCTGGCTGCCCGAAGCGATAGGCTGGTGATCAATGGAAGTACTCAGTCAATACGATTCCCTCTGGCTTATAGGCTTGGCCGCGGCATTGATGCTCACCGGCGTGGTGGCCGGGCTGCTGGCAGGCCTACTCGGTGTTGGCGGTGGCATCGTTATCGTCCCGGTCCTCTACCACCTGTTCTCGCTCCTTGAGATTGACCCGGCGGTGCGTATGCACCTGGCTGTTGGCACCTCACTGGCCACCATCATCCCAACGGCAATCATCTCGGCCCGGTCACATTATGCGAAAAACAGCATGGATCTCGATCTACTGCGATCTCTGGGGCCTTTTGTACTGCTGGGGGCGGTTGCAGGCGGCTTTGCGGGAAGCCTTTTTAAAGGGGCCATCCTGAGTGCCATCTTTGCCACCGTCGCGCTTATTGTTGCCGCTAATATGGCTTTCCGCTCCGAAGGCAGCTCACTGCGTAATGAGCTGCCAACAGGCCCGGGACGCGGATTAATCGGTCTATGTATCGGCAGCCTCTCAGCCGTCATGGGGATCGGTGGTGGGACACTCGGTGTTCCTGTGCTGTCGGCGTTCAACTTCCCCATCCGGCGTGCAGTGGGGACCGCATCTGCCCTTGGGATCATCATTGGCATTCCCGGTGCCATCGGCTTCGCATTCGCAGGCCTTGATGCCACCGGTCGACCACCGGCGAGCATCGGTTATGTCAACCTCGTAGGCTTTGCGTTGATCGTACCGCTTACCATGCGAATGGCACCTGTTGGCGCCAATATCGCGCATCGCATTAATCCGGGGAGACTACGACTGGCTTTTGCGATATTCCTTGCATTAACCGCAACACGAATGTTCTTCGATCTACTGAGTTAAAAATATGATCAACAACACACTCGGCCATCGCGGCATGGTGACCGCGCCCCATCATCTGGCAGCTGACGCCGGCCGCGATGTCCTGAGAGAGGGCGGCAGTGCGGTGGAGGCCATGGTGACTGCTGCCGCCGTCATTGCCGTTGTCTACCCGCATATGAATGCCATTGGCGGCGATGGTTTCTGGCTGGTTGCCGAACCGGGCAGCAGGCCGATTGGCATTGATGCCTGCGGCCCGGCGGCACGCTCGGCGGATCGAGGTTGGTATACGGAAAGGGGTTTCACGCAGATTCCCGCCCGTGGGCCGGCTGCTGCACTGACCGTACCCGGCACCATCGATGGCTGGGCCAAGGCGCTTGCGCAGCCGGCGGCCGGCGCTGGGCGACTGCCACTGTCAAGACTGCTGGCTCCTGCCGTTGCGCTGGCCCGAGAGGGCGTGGCTGTCACCGCGGGACAGGCGGCTCTGACCGCTAGCAAACTCGATGGCCTGCAGGACATCCCGGGATTTGCAGAGACTTTCCTCGATGACAGCGGCTCAGCCCTGACAACGGGTGCGCGACTCAGACAGTCACGACTGGCCGATACGCTTGAGCAACTCGGCCGCGCAGGACTGGATGATTTCTATCGGGGAGATGTCGCGAACAGCATGGCGCGCGAGCTCAATGCGCTGGATAGTCCGCTCGATCTGATCGACTTTCAGGCATTCACGGCAAAGTCCGTGACCCCGCTATCCCTTCGTATCCAGGCAGCCGATGCGGAAATCTTCAACATGCCACCGCCCACCCAAGGGCTCGCCTCACTGTTTATCCTGGGCGTTTTTGATCGACTGGGCATCAGCGAGAGTGAGGGCTTTGAGCATATTCACGGGTTGGTGGAATCCACCAAGCAGGCCTTTCTTCTCCGGGATGCCGAAGTGACTGATCCGCGCTGGATGCGGACCGAGGCCCAGGCCTTACTGACCGGTGAGCGGCTTGATGAAGCGGCAGGCAGAATCGATCGAGATCACGCAGCACCCTGGCCGCATCCCGCCATGCCGGGCGATACGGTCTGGATGGGAGCAATGGATGCCGAAGGCCGTTCGGTGAGCTTCATTCAGTCGATTTACTGGGAATACGGCAGCGGTGTCGTATTGCCGGAAACCGGCGTTCTAATGCAGAACCGGGGGATGAGCTTTGGCCTATCCCCTGATCACACGCAGGCGCTGGAGCCCGGGCGTCGACCGTTTCACACCTTAAACCCGGCCATGGCGCGCTTTAACGATGGCCGGCAGATGGTCTACGGCACCATGGGCGGTGAAGGCCAACCACAGACGCAAGCCGCTGTGTTCAGCCGCTACGCAATGTTCGGCATGCCGATACAGCGGGCCATCACCGCACCTCGCTGGCTGCTCGGTCGGACCTGGGGAGAATCAAGCACCACGCTCAAGCTGGAATCGCGCTTTGATGACGCCCTGATCGAGGCATTGAAGACCGCGGGGCATGACATCGAAATACTCGGTGACTATGACAGCACCCTGGGGCATGCCGGCGCGATCATCAGCCATCCGGACGGACTGCAGGAAGGCGCTTCGGATCCACGCAGCGACGGCCATGTCGCAGCCGTCTAGGTCATTGCCTCAGCGCTGACAGCCCGGACAGTAGACCGTTGCCCGCTGACCGAGTCTGATGAGCTTTAATGCGCGTCCACAGCCTTTGCACGGCAGCCCATCGCGGCCATAGACATTCAGTGTTTGCTGGAAATATCCCGGCTCACCCTGACTATTGGTGAAATCCCTCAGGGTTGTCCCGCCAATTTCAATGGCTTCACTGAGTACATCGCGAATATGCCCGGCAAGCGCTGCATAACGCTGACGGGACACCCGCCCGGCGGCGCGCATCGGATGGATACCGGCACGATAGAGCGATTCAGCGGCATAAATATTGCCAACACCGACCACCACGTTGGCATCCATAATGAACGGCTTGACCGCCGAGCGTCGGCCACGGCTTAAGCGGTAGAGATAATCGCCGGTGAATGTCTCGGAGAGTGGCTCGGGCCCCAACGCGCGCAACAGCGAATGCTGCGCGATATCACTGGTGCTGTAGTGAAGGCTGCCAAAGCGCCGGGGATCATGGAAGCGAAGGATTTTCCCGTTATCCAGGACAAAATCGACGTGGTCATGACGCATCGGTGGCCGGTCGGCGTTCACCACCCGAACACTGCCCGACATACCCAGGTGCAACAACATCGAGGCACCACCACTGAGTCGGAAAATCAGGTATTTCCCACGGCGGTCGAGCTGCAGAATGCTGCGTCCCTGCACGGCTTCGGGCATGTCCTCGGCAACCGGCCAGCGAAGCCTGCGCTCGCGAACCTTAAGCCGCAATAAGGTCGCACCACAGCAGTGCGGGGCAAGGCCGCGGCGGGTGGTTTCAACTTCGGGTAGTTCCGGCATTGGTCAGCCCATAAAAAAGCCCGCTCGACGGCGGGCTTTCGGCACAGTTCCGGCAGGATCCATTACTTGATCTTGGCTTCCTTGTAGACCACGTGCTTGCGCACCACCGGGTCGTACTTCCGGAACTCGAGCTTGTGCGGCGTGTTCTTCCGGTTCTTGTCAGTGGTGTAGTAATGACCGGTACCAGCTGACGAGACGAGCTTGATCTTATCGCGCATGATTTACCTCAGACCTTCTCACCGCGGCCGCGCAGGTCAGAGACCACCTGCTCAATGCCGAGCTTATCGATGATGCGCATGCCTTTGCTTGAGACACGAAGACGCACCCAACGGCTTTCGCTATCCAACCAGAAACGATGATAGCGCAGGTTGGGCAGAAAACGACGCCGTGTCTTGTTGTTGGCGTGCGAGACATTGTTACCGGTCATCGGCCGCTTGCCGGTGACCTGACAGACCTTGGCCATGAGGGCCTCCCGAATACTGTGTCCGATCGACGCGCGCTGCCGCGCTCAGGAAACCGTGCTTTATACCAGCCTCGGTTGCACGCTGCAAGAACAGCAAGGCGAATCGGAAAGGTGGGCCAGCCATCGGCCCTGGGTAAAAGGTAGCGTCCTTGCCGCCATCACCGCTAGGGCCGACGACTGACCTGCTTCGCATTATCGCCGAGCACAATCCCCCAAACCATCCCCCATATGGTGGGGGTGCGGTGCAACATCCTTGTCGCTCTACAGCAAACCCCGTAATCTTTGCGGTATTCCTCGATCCTGTTGCACAGAGCCACAATCATGACCGAACTGGACCTCAAAACCGCCCGAGAAAACATGGTGGAACAACAGTTGCGAACCTGGGAGGTTCTCAACGACCAGATTCTCGAGACACTGGAGTCCATCCCCCGGGAAGCATTCACGCCGCAGACCTACCGCAACCTGGCGTATGCCGACATGCAGATTCCGATCGGCCACGGCGAGGTGATGCTTGAGCCGAAGGTCGAAGGCCGAATGCTCCAGGCGCTCGACCCACAGGCCGATGACCGGATACTGGAGATTGGCACCGGCACCGGGTATCTCACCGCCTGTCTTGCGCGTCTGGGAGGGCATGTCACCAGTATCGAGCTCTATCCGGAATTCATCGAAACGGCCAAAAAGCATCTGGAACGCGAAGCCATTAAAAATGTGCGGCTGGAGACCGGCGATGCCGCCAGAGGCTGGAACGATGGCAACCACTACGATGTCATTACGGTGACCGGATCATTGCCGGAGCTGCACCAGGGTTTTCACCAGAGTCTCACCGAGGGCGGGCGGCTTTTTGTGATTAC
>CAJXNJ010000026.1 GCA_913057145.1 uncultured Ectothiorhodospiraceae bacterium | reverse complement strand
ACGTCCAGATCCGAGCCATAGCCAAGCTCCAATGAGCCCAGCTTGCCATAGGCCACAATGCCAAAATCGGCGACTTCGCCATCGGCACGTAACGGTTCACCGTAGCGGCTGCTCACCTGATGCCAGGCGAGCTGGAGCACACGCTCGAGAATGACCTCGGCAATATCCGTCAGATAGTCACTGACCAGCATCACCGGAATGGCACCGGCCAGATCCGCCGCGGCCACCCGCAGCACCTGGGTCTGCTTGAACTGACGCAGTATCTCCATCTGCTGTTCGAGATCATCAAACTCAGCGGCCTGCATCCGCGCATTGATGTCGTCCACCAGTGCCGCCCGGCTGAGCGGTGCATACAGCGTGCGCGGATCCAGCAGCTCATCGAGCAGCATCGGATGCTGCGAGAGATAGCGCGCGATCCAGGGGCTGCCTTCGACCAGGCGCACCAGCTGCGAGACCGCCATGGGATGTTCGTTAAGCAGCGCCAGATAGGCGGTACGCCGGACAATACCGTCAAGCAACGTGATCAAGCGCTCAAGCCCGGTATCCGGAGCATCCGATGCCGCTACCGCCGAGAGCAGCATGGGCATTAAGCGATCAAGCCGCCCGCGCCCCTGCTCCGAGAGCGCCCGAACCTTAGCGCCATCACGAAACCGCCCGATGAGCGTTCTCGCGGGCTCAGCCTCAGCAAACCCCGCCTGCGTTAGTACTTGATCGGCAACTTCCTCATCCAGGAGGTCATGCCAGAGATCCGAGAAATCAGGCTCATCACTGGTCTCGGCTTCATCCTCTTGTTGGGGCGCGACAAACACCTGATCAAAATGCCCCTGCACCCGACGCCGCCAGCCATTGAGCTCCTCACACAGCGCCTCCCAGCTCTCCGCGCCCATGGCAAGCGTCAACCGGGCCTGATCGACCGGGTCGGTGGGCAGGTCATGGGCCTGGCGGTCATGCATGGCCTGAATCCGATTCTCAATACGTCGTAAATACTGATAGGCCTCGGTCAGCTCCACACTGGCATGCTCGGGCAGAAGCCCGTGCTCGGCGAGATAACGCAACACCGGCTGCAGGCTCTGCTGCCGCAGCCCCGGCTCCTGTCCACCACGAATCAGCTGAAAGGCCTGGGCAATAAACTCAATCTCACGAATACCACCGCGGCCGAGTTTGACGTTATCGGCAAGCCGCCGGCGCTTCACCTCGCGCGCGATCATCGCCTTCATCTCGCGCAGGGATTCAAGCGCGCCGTAGTCGAGATATTTGCGGTAGATAAACGGCGAGAGTGTCTCGAGCAGGGCATTGCCCTCGGCCTTATCACCGGCCACCACCCGGGCCTTGATCAGCGCGTAACGCTCCCACTCCCGGCCCTGCTCCAGGAAATAAAGCTCCATCGCCGGCACGCTCATCGCAAGCGGGCCACTGTCACCATAAGGCCGCAGCCGCATATCCACCCGGAAGCACTGACCATCCGGCGTCTGCTGATCCAGCGCGGCAATCAGCGAGCGGCCCAGGCGGATAAAAAACTCTTCGTTGGTTCGTGGCTTCTCGGCATCGGTGAAACCCGGCTCAGGGAAGGCAAAAATCAGATCAATATCCGAGGAGAAATTAAGCTCTCCGCCGCCGAGCTTGCCCATACCCAGCACGATCATGCGCTCGGCCCGGCCCTGGCTATCTCGCGGTGTGCCCCATTGCGCGCAGAGCCTTGTGTAGAGCCAATCCAGCGCCTCATCAATAATGACATCGGCCAATACGGAGAGATCGGTCAGGGTCTCATTGAGCGCCGCCCGGCCGCTTAAATCGCGCCAGGCAATGCGCAGCATCTCGCGGCTGCGAAACTGCCTGAGCACCCGATGCAACGTGGCTTCATCATCAACACCCTCGAGCTTCGCTGTCAGGCGTACTCGAAGATCCTCCGCACCGTAAATCGCCTCAAGATCCCCGCTTTCGATCAGCTCCGCGAGGACACCCGAGTCACGCGTGCCGACGCGGGCGATGAATTCGCTCATCGCAAAAAGCTTGGGCAATTCAGCGGCAACCGTGCCATCACCCGGCAACTCGGCGATGTCAGGCAGGCGTTCCAGGGCGTTTTTGACAGTGGGCTGCAGCTCGGCGGGCAAGGTATCGATGTCCATGCCGCAAGCTTAGCCACTGTGGAACCCGGCGACAATTTCTGCCGGGCATAAAAAAACCCCGCCGGAGCGGGGCTTTTACTGGCATACCGGCCTGTAGACCAGGCCGGAGGTTGCCGGGGGCTGATTACATCATGCCGCCCATGCCACCCATGCCGTCCATGCCACCCATGCCGGCGCCGGCATCGGCCTTTTCTTCCGGATGCTCGGCCACCATGCACTCGGTGGTGATCATCAGGCCGGCAACGGAAGCGGCGTTCTGCAGCGCGGTACGCGTGACCTTGGTCGGGTCGAGAATACCCATGTCGACCATGTCACCGTACTCCTCGGACTGGGCGTTGTAGCCGTAGTTGCCCTTGCCGTCGAGGACCTTGCTGACGACCACCGAGGCATCCTCACCGCAGTTGTGCACGATCTGCCGCAGCGGATCCTGCAGCGCACTGCGCACGATGTTGATGCCAACATCCTGGTCGTGGTTGTCGCCGCTCACGCCATCGAGGCCCTTGAGCGAGCGCAGCAGAGCCACACCACCGCCAGGCACGATGCCTTCCTCGACCGCCGCACGGGTTGCGTGCAGGGCGTCTTCCACGCGGGCCTTCTTCTCCTTCATCTCGATCTCGGAGCCGGCACCGACCTTGATCACGGCAACACCGCCGGCGAGCTTGGCGACCCGCTCCTGCAGCTTCTCGCGATCGTAGTCGCTGGTGGACTCTTCAATCTGCGTGCGGATCTGATCGACCCGGGCCTTGATGGCATCGGCGCTACCGCCGCCATTGACCACGGTGGTCTCTTCCTTGGTCACGTTGACCTTCTTGGCAGAGCCGAGGTCATCCAGGGTGGCCTTCTCGAGGGTCAGGCCGACTTCCTCGGAGATGACAGTGCCACCGGTGAGAACGGCGATGTCCTCAAGCATGGCCTTGCGGCGATCACCAAAGCCCGGCGCCTTGACCGCAGCGACCTTGACGATGCCACGCATGCTGTTGACCACCAGCGTTGCCAGCGCCTCGCCTTCGATGTCTTCGGCGACGATCAGCAGCGGGCGGCTTGACTTGGCCACGTTCTCGAGCAGCGGCAGCAGATCACGAATGTTCGAGATCTTCTTGTCGCAAAGCAGGATGTAGGGGTCTTCCAGCTCGGCGGCCATGCTCTGCTGGTTGTTGATGAAGTAAGGGCTCAGATAACCCCGGTCGAACTGCATGCCTTCAACGACATCCAGCTCGTTCTCAAGGCCGCTGCCCTCTTCAACCGTAATGACGCCTTCTTTGCCGACTTTCTTCATGGCTTCGGCGATGATTTCACCGATGGCCTTGTCGGAGTTGGCGGAGATGGAGCCGACCTGGGCGATGGCGGTGTCGGTCTCGCAGGGCTTGGAGAGCTCGTGGAGCTCGTTGACCGCGGCGGTCACAGCCTTGTCGATACCGCGCTTGAGATCCATCGGGTTCATGCCCGCGGCCACGGCCTTCATGCCCTCACGGACAATGCCCTGGGCCAGCACGGTGGCGGTGGTGGTGCCGTCACCGGCGGCGTCGGAAGTCTGCGAAGCAACTTCCTTGACCATCTGGGCACCCATGTTCTCGAACTTCTCCTGAAGCTCAATTTCCTTGGCGACGGAGACACCGTCTTTGGTCACCGTCGGGGCGCCGAAGGACTTGTCCAGCACCACGTTGCGGCCGCGCGGGCCGAGGGTCACCTTCACCGCATTGGCCAGGGTGTTCACACCGGCGACCATGCGATGGCGGGCGTCATCACCAAAACGTACGTCTTTGGCTGCCATTGTTGCTATTCCTCTCGATTCCGTTTCCTGTGGAGTTCTTTGGCTGCAGTGGTTCGGGCTTAGCCCTCGATCACTGCCATGATGTCGTCCTCGCGCATGACCAGGACCTCTTCTTCAGCAACCTTGACTTCGGTGCCGGAGAATTTGCCGAAGAGGACCTTGTCACCCACCTTCACGTCGAGGGCACGGACTTCACCGTTGTCCAGACGCTTGCCATTACCGACAGCCACAACCTCGCCACGAATGGGCTTCTCAGTTGCGGTATCAGGAATGACGATGCCACCGGGGGTGGTGCGCTCTTCTTCCATGCGCTTGACGACAACGCGATCGTGTAGCGGGCGAAGATTCATCTGTCTAATCTCCCTGAATCCATAAGTTGAGTGTTAAACCTTGGACGATCTGTTAGCACTCGCCATAGGTGAGTGCTAATGATAGTGACGAAACCTTTCACGTCAATACCTTGTCCGTGGATTGGGGGCAGCAGTGGTAGAATTCAAGCGTTATGCAAGCAATCGTGACATTAACGACCTGTCCTGAACGGGCAGTCGCCGAGGCCATCGCCGAAGCGCTGGTGGAAAGACACCATGCCGCCTGTGTGAACATCATCCCGGGGCTGCAGTCAGTTTATCGCTGGGAAGGCGAGGTCCAGCGGGATGAAGAATGGTTGCTGCTGGCCAAAACCACCCGCAAGGCCTACCCGGGGCTGGAGGCTTGCGTATTGGATCTGCACCCGGATGAGCTGCCGGAGATCATCGCGCTCGATATTACCGGCGGACTGCCCGGTTATCTGAAATGGGTCGGCGAGGAGACAGGATCGTCCTAAATGAAAAAGCTGTCCCTGCGATCCTGCTGCGCCCATGCCATGCGCGTTTTCACCCTTCTGGCGTTACTCGTCACCCCGCCCACCTTCGCACAAGGCGGGCTCGGCGGGCTTTTTGGCGGTAATGATGAAATTCTGCCGGTTGATGCCGCTTTTGAATTCGCCCTGAACAAAGAGGGCGGCAATCAACTTGCCGTCGATATCAATATCCAACGTGGCTATTACCTCTACCGGGACAGCCTCGAGATCCACATCGATGCTCAGCCCATCAGCGAAGAGGCGATCGGCTTTCCGGGCACGGAAATCAAAGAAGACGAATTCTTCGGCCGTCAGCCGGTCTATACCCGCCCGGTGACCCTACTCATCGACACCGCATCGACGCTCGATGCAGACACGAGCGTCCGTATCGACTTTCAGGGTTGCGCAGAAGCCGGTGTCTGTTATCCGCCGTATACCGTCCGCTTCAGCGCGACTGGCGACGCCGGGCAATACACCATCAACCCCGGCGCCACCCTGCTGACGCCATCGCAGACGCCGCAGGCAGCGGGCACAGCAGGCTTTGCCGATGCGCCTGCGGGTGCGGGTGGCGGCGAGGCCGGGCGACTTGAGCGCCTCTTAACCGAAGCCAGCATACCGGCCATCCTTGCCGGCTTTTTTGCCGCAGGCCTGCTGCTTGCCTTTACCGCCTGCCTCTACCCGATGATCCCGATTCTCTCGGGGTTGATCGCCGGCGACCCGCACCGAAGTGGCAGCCTGCGCGCGTTTGGCCTTTCTCTGGTCTACGTCGAATCAACCGCCATTACCTATGCCATCGCCGGTGTTCTGGCCGGGATGACGGGCGCGGCCATTCAGGCCGATCTGCAATCCCCCTGGGTACTCGGCAGCTTTGCGGCGGTCTTTGTCCTGCTCGCACTTGGCATGTTCGGTGTATTCGAGCTGCGTATGCCCGCGGCACTGCAGACTCGCCTGACCATGCTGGCCAACCGCCAGCGTGGCGGCACCGTCATGGGTGTGGCGCTCATGGGTGTGCTCTCGACACTGATCGTTGGCGCCTGCTCCGGCCCGGCCCTGATTGCCGCCCTGGTCTTTATCGGCAGCACGGGTGATGCCTGGCTCGGTGGGCTGGCGCTTTTCACACTCGCCAACGGCATGGGACTGCCTTTACTGATCATTGGCACGGCCGCCGGCCGTTGGCTGCCGCGAAGCGGGCCCTGGATGAATACGGTGAGGGCTATCTTCGGGGTTGGTTTCCTGGCCGTTGCCCTTTGGATGCTGGAGCGTTTTATCGCCGGGCCAGTGACCCTCGCGCTTTGGGGTGTCCTGCTGATCGGCAGCGCCGTTTGGCTGGGTGCCTTCGAAAAGGCCGAAGCCCCGGTCAGTCACCGCAAGCGACTGGGGCGCACGGCGGGCATTGTCTTTGGCGTCTGGGGCGCGGCCTGTCTGCTCGGGGCCGCCGCGGGCGGTCAGGATGTCCTGCGGCCGCTTGCCAACATCAGCCTCGATGGCAGCAGCCAGCAGACACAGAAACTCGCCTTTCGCGATATCGAGAGCATCGCCGACCTCAACGCTGCCATGGCTGATGCCGAGGCCGCCGGCCGGCCGGTCATGGTCGATGTCTATGCCGACTGGTGTGTCTACTGCGTGCAGCTCGAACGACGCACTTTCACCGACCCGCGCGTCCACGAGGCAGTTGCCCATGCAATGCTGCTGCGCGCCGATGTCACTGACATGAACGAAGACCACCGGGCCCTCATGCAAAGGCTTGAGGTTTACCTGCCACCGGCCATCATCTTCTTCAACGCTCGCGGCGAAGAAAACCGCGAGGCGCGTGTCGTTGGTTTTCTTGGCCCTGAGCCATTTATCGCCCGCGCCAGCGCGGGCCTCGGAGCACCCAATCCATGAGTAGTGGCGTTCGTACGGCCCTGACGGTTCTGCTGGCCGCGGTGATTGGCGCCGGCGGTGGCATCCTCGCTGCCCTGTGGCTGCAGGAGACACCGCAGGAGGCCAATCCCTATCGGGCCGATTTCACCCTGCCCCAACTCGACGGCCCCGAGCGCAGCATCAATGAATGGGATGGCGATGTGGTTGTGCTTAATTTCTGGGCAACCTGGTGCTCGCCCTGCCGTGAGGAAATCCCTTTGTTCTCGTCGCTGCACGAGGAATTTGTCAGCGAGGGCATTCATTTCCTGGGGGTTGCCATTGATGACCCGGAGCCGATGCGCGGATTCCTTGACCAGGTCGAGATGAGTTACCCCACCCTCTACGGCATGGAACAGGCGCTTGATGTCGCCGCCGCCTATGGCAATGACCGTGGCACCCTGCCCTATACGGTCATCATCGACCGCGAAGGCCGTATCATCGAGCGCTTCATGGGACAGCTGCATGAACCGGATCTGCGTCCATTACTGGAAGATCTTGCCGAGGGATAGCGCCGATCTGCGTCGATTACGCCGATAACGTCGGCGAGCATGGACAAAAACAAACCGATTAAGCGACAATTCCGCCATTAGTGTTATGGGAGTGTTGGCAATGACCCGGGTGCTCGTCGTCCACGGCCCGAATCTCAATCTGCTGGGCCAGCGTGAGCCGGGCATTTATGGCAACACGGATCTTGAGACCATCAACCAGGGCCTGCAGCAGCAGGCCGAGGCAGCCGGTGTTGCACTGGAGTGTTTCCAGAGCAATGCCGAGCATGAGCTCGTTGACCGTATCCAGCAGGCCGGCCGTGAGGGCGTTGATGCCATCATCCTCAATCCGGCCGCCTTTACCCACACCAGTGTCGCCATGCGGGACGCCCTGACGGGCGTGGGGATTCCGTTCATCGAAGTGCATCTATCCAATATTCATGCCCGCGAGCCTTTTCGCCGGCATTCCTATTTCTCCGATGCGGCCAGCGGCGTTATCGCCGGACTCGGCCCCATCGGCTACGAACTCGCGCTAAAAGCGCTGCTCTCAAACATCCAAGGGGACTGAGTCAGACATGGATATTCGCAAGATCAAGCGCCTGATCGAGCTGCTCGACGAGTCAGGTGTCAATGAGATCGAAATCTGGGAAGGCGAGGAGAGTGTCCGCATCTCACGCGGGGCACCTGCTGCGGCTGCCGCAGCGCCGGCAGCACCCGCGCCGGCACCGGCCGCCGCCCCGACAGCACCTGCTCCGGCTGCGGCCGCGGAGGCAAGCCCCAGCCCGGCGCCCGAGCCGAGCGGTCATACCATCCGCTCCCCCATGGTCGGCACGTTCTACCGGGCACCATCACCGGAGGCCGATCCCTTTGTTGCAGAGGGGCAGACGGTCAATGCCGGCGACACGCTCTGCATTATTGAAGCGATGAAAATGCTCAACCAGATCGAGGCCGATCGCAGCGGTGTGGTGCGCAGCATCCTGCTTGAGAACGGCGCCCCGGTGGAGTTCGATCAACCCCTTTTCGTCATCGAGTAGGGGGCCGCGATGATCGATAAAGTCCTCATCGCCAATCGTGGCGAAATCGCGCTGCGCATTCTGCGCGCCTGCCGTGCACTTGGAATCGGCACGGTGGCTGTCCACTCCACGGTTGACCGCGACTTAAAACATGTCCGCATGGCCGATGAATCGGTCTGTATTGGTGGGGCCAGTTCCGCTGAGTCCTATCTCAATATCCCGGCCATTATCAGCGCGGCCGAGCTCACCGATGCCGTTGCCATTCACCCGGGGTTCGGTTTTCTCTCCGAGAACGCCGATTTTGCCGAGCGGGTTGAGCAGTCGGGATTTCGGTTCATTGGCCCGCGCGCCGAGACCATCCGACTGATGGGTGACAAGGTCTCCGCGATTGATGCCATGAAAGCCGCCGGTGTCCCCTGCGTCCCGGGCTCCGGCGGCCCGCTCGGTGATGACGACAGCGAGAACCTGCGCCTTGCCCGCGAAATCGGCTATCCGGTGATCGTCAAAGCCGCAGCGGGCGGCGGTGGCCGCGGCATGCGGGTCGTCCACGCCGAGGGCAGCCTGCTGCATTCGATTTCCCTGACGCGCACCGAGGCAGCCAACGCCTTTGGCAGCGATGTCGTCTACATGGAGAAATACCTCGGCAACCCGCGCCATGTAGAGATCCAGGTCATGGCCGATGAGCATGGCAATGCCGTGCATCTGGGTGAGCGGGACTGCTCGATGCAGCGTCGCCATCAAAAGGTCATCGAGGAGAGCCCGGCCCCGGGTATTAGCGATGAGGAACGTGCAGCCATTGGCAAGCGCTGTGCCGAAGCCTGCATCAAGCTCGGTTATCGCGGCGCCGGGACATTTGAGTTCCTGTATGAGGATGGCGAGTTCTACTTCATCGAAATGAACACCCGCATTCAGGTGGAACACCCGGTCACCGAAATGGTGACAGGCCGTGATCTGGTCGCCGAGCAGATCCGGGTGGCCAACGGCGACCCGCTCTCCTTCAGCCAGTCGGATATTCAGTTCCGGGGACATGCCATTGAATGCCGTATCAATGCCGAAGACCCGGAGCGTTTTCTGCCCTCACCCGGCCAGATCACGCTCTACCACCCCCCGGGTGGCCCCGGCATTCGGGTCGACTCCCATGTCTACACCGGCTACACCGTCCCACCGCATTATGACTCCATGATCGGCAAGGTGATCGCCTGGGGCGAAGACCGCGATAGCGCGATCGCGCGCATGCGAACGGCGCTGAGCGAGCTGGTGGTCGAGGGCATCAAGACCAACACCCTGCTGCATGAAGAACTGATGCTCGACAGCGGCTTCCAGGCCGGCGGCACCAACATCCACTACCTGGAGAAAAAGCTGGGGCTCAGCTGAACATCAGCCGCAGACCAACGCCAATCAAAAAGACCGCAAACGCCCGCCGCAGCCAGACCTGCGGCAGGCGATTGGCCAGCCTGGCGCCGACCGGCGCCATGAAAATGCTCGCTGCTGTAATCCCCACAACGGCAGGCCAGTAAATATAGCCGGTGCTCAACGCCGGCAATTGCTCCTCACCGCTGCCGGCAAAGATAAAGCCAATGGTACCGGCCAGCGCCAGAAAGACTCCGGAAGCCGCAGAGGTGCCCACCGCCTCGCGCATCTGCACTCCGGTCCAGGCCAGAAACGGCACCACCATGGCACCACCGCCAATTCCCACCAGTGCAGAAATCGCGCCAATGACCGTGCCGGTCAGGGTCATCACGGCCCGCGGCAACATGATTCGTGCCGGGCGGGGCTGACCACCCAGCAGCATGCGCGCGGCAAGGAGCAGTACAAAGACGGAGAAGATCAGACGCAGAGTATCCCCACCCAGCATGGCAACCACCTGGGTGCCAAGCAGTGCCCCAAGCACAAGGCCACCCACCAACCAGGGCAGTGCATCCCAGAGAATATTCCCCAGCCGCCAGTGCGCCCGCGCCGAAGAAAGCCCGGTCACTACAATGGTTGCCATTGAGCTCGCCACCGCCAAATGCATGGCCACATCACGATCCAGCCCTTGCGCGGCAAACAGGGGCAGCATGGCAGGCACGGCGATCGTGCCACCGCCAATACCAAACAGCCCCGAGGCCAGTCCGACGAAAACGCCGGCCAGCATGTAGAGCAGAAAATCAACCACGCGCCTGGTTCTCCCTCAAGCTCTTGCAGACAGCACAGTATGGCAGAAGTGAATGACAATCATGGCAGCGCTACGGCAGGCCCGCGGTTTGCTTTACACTGTGAGGCATTGACCAGCCAACGACAGAGGACGCCGGCACCATGCGTATCCAAAGTGTCTGCATACTCGGCGGCACCGGCTTTATCGGCCGGCAGATTGCCAACCGCCTTGCCAACACAAAAATTAAGATCAAGGTGTTAACGCGACACCGCGAGCGCAACCGGCACCTCCTGCCCATCCCCAACCTTGAACTGATCGAGGCGAATATTCACGACCCGCAGACGCTGCGTGAGCACTTCGACGGGGTCGATGCGGTGATCAACCTGGTGGCCATTCTCAATGAAGAGAAAAAACCCGGCCGACGCTTTGAAGATGTCCATGTGCATTTGGTCGAGCAGATTATCGCGGCCTGTCGGGATAGCGGGGTGAAACGACTGCTGCATATGAGCTCGCTCGGCGCGGATACCGAGGGACCGAGCCGCTACCAGCAGACCAAAGGGGAAGGCGAGCGCCTGGCGCTGGCAGCCAACGGCGATGATCTGGCTGTCACGGTTTTCCGACCCTCGGTGGTTTTCGGGCCGGCCGACAGCTTTCTCAATGTCTTCGCCGGCATGTTGAAGATCGCCCCGGTCATGCCCCTGCCAACACCACAGGCGCAATTCCAGCCGGTCTATGTCGATGATGTGGCAGCGGCCTTTGAAAAGGCCCTGGAAGATCGCGAGACATTCGGCAGAGCTTATGACCTGGGCGGGCCGAACACCTACACGCTGGAGACGCTGGTGCGCTATGTCGCCGAGCTGCTGGGCGTAAAACGATTCATCGCCGGGCTGCCGGACGGGCTATCAAAGCTGCAGGGACGGATCCTCCAGCATTTCCCCGGCAAGCCCTACACCTACGACAACTACCTCTCCGCCCAGATCGACAATGTCTGTGAGCACAACGGACTGCTCGATCTTGGGATCGAGCCGACAGCGCTTGAGGCCATTGCCCCGGGCTATCTCGGCGGCCAGCGCAGTCGCGATCGCTATGATGAATGGCGCCGTAACGCCGGCCGGTAATTACTGAGTGTCGACCGAGGGTCTCGAGGTCTACGAAGTCGGCGGTGCGGTCAGGGATCGGCTACTCGGCCTGCCCGTCCATGAACGTGACTATGTTGTAGTTGGCGCAACACCCGAGGCGATGCAGGAACGCGGCTTCCGACCGGTAGGCCGGGAGTTCCCGGTTTTCCTGCATCCACAGACCGGTGAGGAGTACGCCCTCGCGCGCACCGAGCGAAAAGTCGCACCGGGCTATCATGGCTTTACCTTTCACGCGAGCCCCAGCGTCACTCTCGAAGAAGATCTGGCCCGGCGTGATCTCACCATTAACGCGATGGCCGAATCACCCGATGGTCAACTGATCGACCCCTATGACGGCCAGGAAGACCTCAAGGCCCGTCGCCTGCGGCATGTCTCGGATGCCTTTCGCGAGGACCCGGTGCGCATTCTGCGGCTCGCCCGCTTCGCTGCCCGTCTTGCCCCTCTGGGTTTTACGGTGGCCGAGGACACGCTCACGCTTTGTCGTGAAATGGTCGAGGCTGGCGAAGTGGCGGCATTGGTCCCGGAGCGGGTCTGGCAGGAACTCGCCAAGGCCTTGATGGCGCCCGCACCCGAGGCCTTCATTGAGGTTCTCCGTGAATGCGGCGCCCTTGCCGTGCTCTTCCCGGAAATCGACTGTCTATTCGGCATCCCGCAACCAGCCAGTCATCACCCGGAGGTTGATACCGGCGTCCATGTCCTCATGGCGCTGCAGCAATCAGTGGTACTCAACGGATCGCTTGCCGTGCGGTTTGCCACCCTGGTTCATGATCTCGGCAAGGGGCTTACCCCAAAGCGGGAATGGCCCAGCCATCGAGGCCATGAAGCAGCCGGCGTGCCACTGGTTGAGGCCCTCTGCGAGCGATTGCGGGTACCCGGTGAGTGTCGTTCGCTGGCTGCCGTGGTCACCCGCTATCACCTGGAATGTCATCGCGTATTCTCACTGCGTGCAAAAACACTGCTGCGCCTGCTTGAGGGCCTCGATGCCTTTCGCCGCCCCGAACGCGTGGATGAATTCCTGCTTGCCTGTGAAGCGGATTATCGCGGTCGGCTGGGACTCGAAGCCCGGCCGTATCCCCAGGCTGATTACCTGCGCGAGGCGCTGGCACGCTGTCAGGCGATTACCGCAAGACCATTCGTGGATCAGGGCCTGACGGGCAGCGCCATTGGCGAGGCCATTGACAAGGCCCGTCTCAGCCAGCTCGAGGCGTTACGCGAAGAGCAGCAGGAGTAACCCGCCAAGGGCCAGGCGGTAGATGACAAAAGGCGTCATCCCGACACGGGCGACCAGCGCCAGGAAAACGCGGATACAGGCATAGGCTGCGACAGCGGCAACCACGAGCCCGATGCCAAACAGACCCCAATCAACGGCTTGCTGACTGCCGGCGAGCTGCAGGCTCTTCCAGCCGCCGGCCAGCGCAATGGCCGGAATGGAGAGCAGAAAGGAGAATCGGGCAGCCGCGGTCGCATCCAGGCCCAGCCAGAGAGCCGCGGTCATGGTAATGCCGGATCGTGATGTCCCCGGAATGATCGCGAGAATCTGCGCAGCCCCGATAAAAAGTGCAGCGCCCGGACCAATCGAGCGTTCATCCCGGCCCCGGCCGCCGCGTCTTGCAGCCAGCCACAGCAGAATGCCAAAACCAATCGTTGCCCAGGCAATCACAAGAGGCCCGCGGAACACCGTCTCGGCGGCATCCGCGAGGACCAGCGCACCAAGGACCAGCGGCACCGTACCGATGATCAGAGCCCAGCCCAGCTGACTCTCGCCGACAGCCTCGCGCCGAACCACCGAGGTCAATGTATCGCGCGCCAGCGGATAGAGCTGCTGGCGAAAATGCAGCATCACGGCAAGCAGGGTGCCGACATGCACGGCCACATCAAAGGCAAGCCCCTGATCCGGCCAATCCAGCAATCGAGGAAGCAGAATAAGATGCGCTGAGCTTGAGATCGGCAGAAACTCGGTCAGCCCCTGCACAAGCCCCAGCCAGAACGCCTGCATGGCATCCATTCAGTTGCGCCCCAGCCAGTAGAGCGTGAGCGCCGGATCAAGATCCTCAGGGCCGGGGCTCAGCAATCGATCAAAGCGAAGACGGGAGTCCTCCGGGATCTCGTCACGCACCGCCTGAGTGGTAATGACATCCGGTCCGCGGGCATGCTGACAGAGCCGCGCCGCTGTATTCACCGTCTCACCAATCGCGGTGTACGTCATGCGACTCTGACAGCCCAATGTCCCCATCACGACATCCCCCACTTGCAGTCCCACACCAACGGCCGCCGCGCCATGGCGGCCAGCGCGCTGCCATTGTCGCGCCATCCCGACTATCTCCAGCGCACAGTGACAGGCGGCCTCCGTCATCCCTTCACCTTCGAACACCGCCATCACCCCATCTCCGGTGAAATTATCGACATAGCCCCCATGACGCTCCACCGCCCAGGCATGTCGGGCGATATAACGATTGGCGGTACGCCGCAGCGCGTCCGGGTCGATATTACGGGACAAAGCGGTATAGCCGCGAATATCAGAGAAGAGAATACAGACATGCGCACGGCGCGGTGAGCCCAAACGGTTGCGGGCGACGGACGGCCCGGCGTCCATGAGTTCACGCACCGGCGGTGTGAGATAGGGCTTGAACCAGGCGTAGCGTTTGTCGGATTGCATTCCCTTGCCCCGAATGTTGCACCACAGCATCCAATAATAAGTACTAAATTAAATGCTTTTTAAGTGCAAGCGATCGCGGTGGTCTGCAAAGCCGAATCCGACCAGCGGCGCGGTCAATCCCCGACCGAGCCCGAGCACCTTGAAACGCTCTCCCATTTCATCCGGGAAGAGCAGTGGTTTGGCCTGTTGCGCGAGCTCGGCCGCACGATTCGGATCACCAGCCGCCATTTGCTCAAGCAGCTGTGGCAACCCGGCGCCGGCCAGGTAATTCCCCTGGGTGGCAAAACCCAGCAAAGAAAGCTCCGCGGCCTCAGCGGCATCGGCAACCGCCGTGAAATCGACCGAGGCGGTAATATCCTGCAGCCCGGGGAGGAAAAACGGGTCATCATGCGCCCGATGTCGGTAGTGACAGAGCAGCGTCCCGGTTGCACGCTGGCGGTGATAATACTCAGCCCGCGGGTAGCCATAGTCGATCAGCAGCGCAGCCCCGGCCTCAATGCAATCACCAAGGGAATGCACCCATGGCCTGAGCCCCGGGCACCACTCCGAGCAATATCCCTCGGGCAGGGTCTGATCGAGCGTTTGCTCAATCTCCGCAACGGCCGCGAGAAGCTCCTCATCAGCCGGTCGTGGCTGCCAGGCGAGATTGCCCCTGGCATCATGCCCTACCGCAAGCGCCTCAACCCCGGATGCGCTGCGTCGGAAGCGTCGCACCGGCAGGGCATCAAGCACCTCATTGGCAAGCACCACGCCGCGAATCGGCTGCTTTGGCAATCGCTCCAGCCAGGTCACACGCTCCGCAAGCTCCGAGGGCAGCGCCTCAAGCGTTCTCGCCTGCTCAGCACGCAGATCGGCGCTCACCTCCACGATGAGATAACGCCTCGGCAATGCATCGGCTGCCTTAAGACCCAGCAGGATATCCGCCGCCATCCGACCGGTTCCGGCGCCGAACTCAAGCACGGTATCGCCGCCGACATCTTCGAGAACGCGCGCAGTCTCAAGCGCCAGCGTCCGCGCAAAAAGATCGGTCATCAGAGGGGCTGTCGTGAAATCCCCCCCGGGGCCAAAACGCTGTTGGCCGGCGCTGTAATAACCAAGCCCCGGGGCATAAAGGGCAAGCGCCATATACTCGGCAAAATCAAGTGCTCCGCCGGCCATGGCAATGGCGGCATCAATGCGCTCACGCAGGGCACGGCTGTGCGCCAGTGCCGCCTCATCGGGCTGTGGCAGTTCATCCGCGGGGCCGGCCATCATCAACCGTTCAGATCGGCCGAGAAGTCCATCGACACCGACTGCAGGGATTGCGCTGCATCCGCGCTTGCCGCGAGCTCCTCCCAGATCCGCGCATACGGGCGGCCATCAACTGGATGCCGCTCGTCAGGGGCAATATCGGCAAGCGGCTTGAGGACAAAGGCGTATTTGAGAATTTCATCCCGCGGCAGGGCCGGGGCTTCGCTGCGCACACAATCGCCGAGCGTGAGCACATCAATATCCATGGTCCGGGCACTGAAGCGCTGATCACTGCGGCGACGCCCAAGCTGCGCCTCAATATCGCGACAGCTTGTCAAAAGCGCCTCGGCCGTTTCATCGGTGTCTATACCGACCACCAGGTTGAGGAAATCATCACCCTCGAACCCGACAGGCGGGTTCTGGTAAACCGGCGAGATCGACAGATCACCATAGCGGGCATGAAGGGCCGCCACCGCGCCGTGAACGTGATAACTAGGCTCGATATTGCTGCCGAGACTCAAGTAAGCACGCTTCATGCTGCACCTCGCCGACGGGTGATGCGAACGCCCACATTGCGGGCTGCCGGCACCGCCCCGGGCTTCCAGAGAGTGAGTGTGACCTGATCAACGGCTGCCACCTCGAGTACGGCCTCTGCCAGCTGCTCGGCGAGCCGCTCGATAAGCAGGCATTCTGAGGCCTCAGCGACCGTGCGCAACCGATCGGCGATCGCCGCATAGTCGACCGCATCGCCAAGGGCATCCGAAGCGGCCGGCGCCGAGGTATCGACAGCCATCACAACATCCGCGGCAAGGCGTTGAGCGAACGCCCGCTCCCAGTCGTGCACCCCGATTACGGCCTTCAGCGAGAGGCCTTCAATAATGACTTCATCCATGGGGCGGTGAGCATTTCATTTCCGGACGAGCAGTACAAGCGCCGCTTGACCGGATCTGCGGCACGGGGTGGAATGCCGGGATGACTGCATTGGCCATGATCATCCTGGGCTATCTTTCAGGCTCCATTTCTGCCGGCATACTGGTCGCGCGCCTCATGGGCCTTGGGGACCCCCGCGATGCCGGTAGCGGCAACCCGGGGGCGACCAATCTGCTGCGCCTTGGCGGCCGCAAAGCGGCCATCATCACGCTGCTGGTGGATGCCGCCAAGGGCCTGATCCCGGTTCTCGCTGCCCAGGCTCTGCAACTGGAAAGCCTCTGGCTCGCGTTGGTGGGCCTGGCCGCTTTTCTCGGCCACCTCTACCCGGTGTTCTTCGGTTTTCGCGGTGGCAAGGGCATCGCCACTGGTTTTGGCGTCATGCTGGGCTGGCACTGGCTGTTGGGTGCTGCCGGTCTTCTCACCTGGGTGCTCGTTGCCGCCGTATTCCGAATGTCCTCACTCTCTGCGCTCTTGAGCTTTGCGCTGGCACCCGTCTATCTCCTGCTGCTCACCGGCGATGTCGCACTCACTGCGGCCATGGCGCTTATGGCCGTCATTACCGCATGGCGACATCGGGAGAACATCCAAAGAATCCTGCGCGGCGAAGAACCAAAGATCGGCAAGCGCTAGGGCCGCGTGATTACTCACCCGGTGGTTTCATTTCATCCATCGGCCAGCGCGGCCGCACATCAACCCGCCCGCTATCCTGCTCACCGGCGCTGAGCCGGCAGTACCCGGTGTAGGCAATCATCGCGCCGTTGTCCGTGCAGAAGGCAAGTCGCGGATAAGCGACCCTCGCCCCATTGTCCTCGGCAATCTCGCGGAGCCGATCACGAAGCGCCTGATTGGCACCGACGCCACCGGCCACCACCACATGACCGGCACCCGTATGCTCGAGTGCCCGGCGCATCTTGATCGCGAAGGTATCGACGACGGCATCCTGGAAGCCACGCGCAATGGCAGCCCGCGTTTCATCATCCTCATCGGCATTCCGCACGGTATTCACAACAGCGGTTTTAAGCCCGCTGAAACTAAAGTCAAAGCCAGGGCGATCGGTCATCGGCCGAGGAAAGCGGAATCGATCAGGGTCACCTTCGGCCGCCAGCCGCTCGAGCTGAGGGCCACCCGGATAGGGCAAGCCCAAAAGCTTCGCTGTTTTATCAAAGGCCTCACCGGCGGCGTCATCCAGTGATTCGCCGAGGATGCGGTAGCGGCCGATCCCGGCGACCAGCACCAGTAACGTGTGCCCACCGGAGACCAGTAGCGCCAGAAATGGAAAGGCCGGCGGCTCGGGTTCGAGCATCGGTGCGAGCAGATGCGCCTCCATGTGATGGACACCCAGAACCGGGCGCTCCAGTGCCCAGCCCAGGCTCGATGCCACGGAAGCCCCAACCAGCAGGGCACCGGCAAGCCCGGGGCCACGGGTGTAGGCAATACCATCAACGTCCGCCCGGGTTATTCCCGCCTCGGCAAGCGTGGCATCAATCAAGGGCAGCACTCGCCGGACGTGATCACGCGAAGCGAGCTCAGGCACGACACCGCCGTAGACGGCATGCATGTCAGCCTGACTGTGGAGCTGATGAGCCAGCAGCCCCTGGTCGGCACTGTAGAGCGCAATACCTGTCTCGTCGCAGGAGCTTTCGATACCAAGGACAATCATGTTGGGTGACAACGCCACAGACTTTTGCAATTGCTAGGAAGCCGGCTTACACTACGCGGCTCGATCGGCACTGGCCGATTCTAAGGTATTTGTTTCAACACGGTAAGGTCGAATTTCTATGC
Source organism: uncultured Ectothiorhodospiraceae bacterium (assembly GCA_913057145.1). Taxonomy (GTDB): domain Bacteria; phylum Pseudomonadota; class Gammaproteobacteria; order Nitrococcales; family Nitrococcaceae; genus Spiribacter. The sequence continues at coordinate 184 of CAJXNJ010000026.1, read as the reverse complement.
CGAGTGTCAAGGTTCGCGAGAACGAGCCCTTCGAAGTGGCGCTGCGCCGCTTCAAACGGTCCTGCGAGAAGGCCGGTGTCCTCTCCGAGGTGCGCCGCCGCGAGCATTACGAAAAGCCCACCCAGGAGCGCAAGCGCAAGCAGGCCGCGGCCGTGAAACGTCACGCCAAGCGGGTCCAGCGCGA
>CAJXNJ010000025.1 GCA_913057145.1 uncultured Ectothiorhodospiraceae bacterium | reverse complement strand
GGCGGATCAAAATCGCCCGGTGTAAGCAACCGAAATCGGCAATGCCACCGCCGTGCTCTCCGCTGAATGGCCACCGGCGTTCTCCGGGCGGATCCTGCTGCCTTTATCGGGCGATTTTGATTTGCCCCTGGGTCGCTAGACGCTCGTGAAGTTGCCGGCAAATCTCATGAGCCCGAGAAAGGTAGCAGGAGTCGCCTTGGCACGGCATCTGCCCGGTTAAGTAACCGGAAGCGGCACGGCACCAACCCGGTTTTTCGGAGGGGATGAGAGGGTCGCACCAAAATGGTGCAGAATGGTGATGAAAAGCCTACACTGGAATTTTACTCAGCCACGGAATTCGCCGTGTTTTCGATAAAGCGGCGAGCTGGCGCGGTTCTTGCTTAATTCAGGTGCGATGATGACCGAAGCCCTCAACGAAACGGTAAGCGTTACCGACATTCTTGATCACCTCACCCGCGCGGTGGTGCTGGTGGACGGGGATTGTCGTGTCGAGCGCATGAATGCCTCGGCCGAGTCGCTGCTGCAGGTCTCAAGCCGCCAGGCCCTGGGTGAGGCCTTGTTCAAGCTCTTTCCGGGGCTTGGGGTGCTGGAAGAAGCCATCGCCCATGCGCTGCTGGATGGGGCAAGCTACACCGAACGCGAGATGCGGGTGCTGCTCAATGCCGAGCGGACCGTCACCCTCGACTGCGCCATTACCCCCATCCCGGGCAATTATCTGCTGCTTGAGTTTGAACAGATCGACCGGCATCTGCGCATCTCGCGTGAAAACCGACTGATCGCCCAGAACCAGGCGATCCGTGAGCTGATTCGCGGGCTTGCCCATGAAATCAAGAATCCACTGGGGGGTCTGCGGGGGGCCGCGCAGTTGCTGGAAGCCGAGCTCTCGAGCCCCGAGCTCAAGGAATACACCGGCATTATCATCAGCGAAGCCGATCGACTGCGCACGCTGGTGAATGGGTTGCTGGGGCCGGAGTCGCGCATTGAAAAGCAACCGACCAACCTGCATGAGGTGCTCGAGCGGGTCCGCCATCTTGCCGTCGCCGAGGCGCCCGTTGGCGTTGATATTAAGCGCGACTATGACCCGAGTATTCCCGATCTGCCGGCGGCCGGTGATCAGCTGATCCAGGCGCTGCTGAATCTGGTGCGCAACGCCCTGCAGGCGCTTGGCGACGAGGGCACGATTACCCTGCAGACGCGCAGTCAGCGGCGCTTCACCATTGGTGATAAGCAGCATCGGCTGGTGGCGCGGATCGACATTATTGATAACGGCCCGGGCATCCCGCCCGCGCTTCAGGATCAGATTTTCTATCCCATGGTGACCGGTCGGGCGGAGGGGACGGGTATTGGCCTGCCCATCGCTCAGAATCTGGTCAATCAGCATGGTGGGTTGATTGAGTGCAGCAGCGAGCCGGGTCGCACCGTCTTCACCGTCTGGCTGCCGCTGGAGGATTCCAATGACTGATAGAACGAGTGTGTGGATTGTCGATGATGACCGCTCCATACGCTGGGTGTTGAAAAAGGCGCTGGAGCGACAGGGATTGGAGGCAACCGACTTCGAGACCGGGGAGGAGGCCCTGGCCGCGCTCGCCCGCGCCACCCCGGATGTGCTCATGACCGATATCCGCATGCCAAGGCTTGATGGCCTGACGCTCATGCAGCGTTTCCATGAGCAGAATGCCGAGTTGCCGGTGATCGTGATGACGGCGCATTCCGATCTGGACGCCGCGGTTTCGGCTTATGAAGGGGGTGCTTTTGAATACCTGCCGAAGCCGTTTGATATGGATGAGGCCGTGGAGCTGGTCCAGCGGGCAGCGGCGGCCACGCACAGCAACGCGCCGCCGGATGCCAAGCGCGAGAACGTGCCCGAGATTATTGGCGAGGCCCCTGCCATGCAGGAGGTCTTCCGGGCGATCGGGAGGCTGTCGCGCTCCAATATCACCGTGTTGATCAACGGTGAGTCGGGCACCGGCAAGGAGCTGGTGGCGGGCTCACTGCATCGGCACAGTCCGCGCGCCAGCAAGCCGTTCATTGCGCTCAACATGGCGGCAATTCCGCGCGATTTAATGGAATCCGAGCTCTTCGGTCATGAGAAAGGGGCCTTCACGGGCGCTCATCAGGTCCGCCGCGGGCGCTTTGAGCAGGCCGATGGCGGGACGCTGTTTCTGGATGAAATCGGTGACATGCCGGCAGAGCTGCAGACCCGATTGCTGCGTGTGCTGGCCGATGGCGAGTTTTATCGAGTGGGAGCGCATACGCCGATGCGGGTGGATGTGCGCATCATTGCCGCGACCCATCAGAATCTTGAGCAGCTGGTGGCCGAGGGCCGTTTCCGCGAGGATCTTTTCCATCGCCTGAACGTCATCCGCATTCATTGTCCTGCATTGCGGGAGCGTCAGGCGGATATCCCGGCGCTTGCCGAGCATTTTCTGCACCGTGCCGCCGCCGAGCTCAATGTGGAGCCGAAACAGCTCAATGCCGAGGTGGCGAGGCATTTTCAGTCACTGCCCTGGCCCGGCAACGTGCGTGAGCTGGAGAACACCTGCCGTTGGCTGACCGTGATGGCCAGTGGTCGGGAGGTTCAGCTTGAAGATCTGCCTCCCGAGCTCAGCACCGAGCAGGCCAGCGCAGCAGAGCCTGGCGTTGACTGGGAGGCAGCGCTTGCCCGCTGGGCGGATCGCCAGGCAGCCGATCGCGGTGACGGCGCACTCGCCGAGGCTCAGGCGCGGCTGGAGCGGGTCTTGATTGAAGCCGCGCTGAAGCGCACCGGTGGCAGACGTCAGGATGCAGCACGCCTGCTCGGCTGGGGGCGGAATACGCTGACACGCAAGATTCGGGATCTGCAGATGCAGGTATGATAGCGGCATGCCCTTGCATGTTGTTCTGCATCAACCGGAAATCCCGCCCAACACCGGCAACGTCATTCGGCTTTGTGCCAATAGCGGTGCGCGCCTGCATTTAATCGAGCCGTTGGGTTTTGTCCTCGATGACCGTCGCATGCGTCGGGCGGGGCTCGATTATCATGAATTCGCCTCGATGCAGGTTCATGCCGATTACGAGGCTTTTCTTGCCGCCGTTGACCCGGCGCGTGTCTGGGCGATGACGACACGGGGCCATACGCGCTTCGATACGCCGGATTATCGGGTGGATGATGCGCTGCTTTTTGGCAGCGAGACGGCGGGCTTGCCGGATGCAGTGCTTGATCGCATTCCCGCCGAGCAGCGTTTGCGGCTGCCGATGCGCCCGGGCAATCGCAGCCTTAATCTCTCCAACAGTGTCGCCGTCAGCGTTTACGAAGCCTGGAGGCAGCTGGGTTACAGCGGTGGTGTTTAGTCGAATTCCGCTTTCTGGGCGCGTGCCATTAAGCCTTCGGCTGCAGCCCGCGGCGAACAGGCACCGGTGACGACTTTCTCCACGGCCCTGCTGATTGGCATCTCCACCTCGAGACGGTCTGCCAGCAGCATCAATTCGCTTGCGGTGCGCACGCCTTCGACCACCTGGCCAATGGCGGCAGCCGCGTCGGCCACCGATTCCCCGCGGCCGAGGGCGAGGCCCATGCGGCGATTGCGTGACTGATCATCGGTACAGGTGAGAATCAGATCGCCCATGCCGGCAAGCCCGGTCAGGGTGGCATCTTCGGCCCCCAGCTCTGCACCCAGTCGCCGGATCTCGGCAAGCCCGCGTGTAATGAGCCCGGCGCGGGCATTGGCGCCAAAGCCGAGTCCGTCGGAGAGCCCTGTGGCAATGGCGAGAACATTCTTCACTGCTCCGCCAAGCTCAACGCCGATGACATCGCTGCTGGTGTAAACCCGAAAACGTTCCTCGTGAAACATCGCGGCCAGTTGTTCGCAGGCCTTGTGGTCCGTGCTCGCCAATGCCACGGCAGTCGGCAGGCCGTGGGCGACTTCGGCGGCAAAGCTCGGCCCGGAGAGCACGGCCAGTGGATGATCGGGCAGCAGGGCCTGCGCGGTTTCGTGCAGTAGCCCGCCGTGACGGGCATCGAGCCCTTTCGTCGCCCAGATAAGCGGGATGGAGGCGGGAATCACGGCGCTCAGTTGCCGGGCACAGTCGGCGAAGGCGCTGCTCGGGACCACCATAAGAACGGCGTCGGCATCAGCGACGGTTTTATCCAGGGCCGCCTCCGGTGTGATGCCGGGCGGCAGTTCAACGTCGCTTAAATAACGCGGGTTGCGCCGTGTCTCTGCCATGGTGGCCATGACTTCAGGGTCATGACCCCAGAGTGTGACGCGGTGGCCGTTTCGTGCCAGCACCAGGGCCAGAGCGGTTCCCCAGGAGCCGGCACCAAGGACGGCCAGTCGCTGCATCGATTTATTCCTCGGCGTCCTGCGAGGTTTTCTCTTCACCGGCCGCCTCCTGCTGACGACGGCGGGCGTAGAGGGCATCGAAGTTGACCGGGGCCAGTGTCATTGCCGGGAAGCCGGCCTTGCCGGTGAGATCGGTCATCGCTTCGCGAGCATAGGGGAAGAGCACGCCCGGGCAGTAAGCCCCGAGCAGCTGATCGGTGGCGTTGTCCTCGAATCCGGCGACGGTAAACACGCCTGCCTGATGGACTTCGCAGAGATAGGCGGTTTTCTCCTCCACCGTTGCCGTCACCGTTACGGTCACGACCACTTCATAAAGGTTTTCGCCGACGCTTGTGTGCCGGGTGTTGAGCTCAACCTTGGCCTCCGGCTTCCACTCGCGGGTGAAGACATCCGGTGTGCCCGGGGTCTCCAGGGAGGTGTCTTTGAGGTAGATTTTCTGGATAGCGAACTGCTGGCGGCCAGCGGCTTCCTGACCAGCGGCAGCGGCTGCTTCGTTGCCGTTGTCTTTGGGCTTATCGGCCATGTCGGCTCCTTGGATTCTGAAAGTCTGGGTTGATCGGTGTTGCAGCTTCAGCTGCGTCCTTCGGTCGGCAGGCTGGCATCACGCCAGCCGTTCAACCCGCCGCGCAACTGCTGGACATCGGACCAGCCCTGGGCCTGCAGCGCCTGCACGGCTTTTAATGTGCGCTGGCCGGTGTCGCAGTAGACAATGATACTGCGGTCGGTAAAGCGCTTGAGGCGGTCCTGATGCTTGTCGATATGCTCAAGCGGGATGTTGATGGCGCCTGGGAGGTGGCTCTTTTGAAACGCATTTTCGTTGCGGATATCAACAAATACCGCCGCGTCGCGGTTGTAGAGCTGAGTCGCCTCGGTGGTATTAATGGCAAAGCGGCCACGCCGGAAATTGATGATTTCATTGGCGATAATCGCCGCGAGCACGGCGAATAGCGCGCCGATGAGCAGCGGATGATTGAGGCTGAATTCAATGACTCTTTCCATGACCCGAGGCTGTTAGCATTGCTGAATGACGCGCGAGAGTATAGCAGTCGAGATTGAATAACCGATGAAAGCTTTGTTTTTTCTGCTTTGCCTGGGCCTGCCGGTGCTGACGATGGCGCAGGATGAAGCGAGCGTGGCAGAACGCGAGGCCCGGTTGCAGCGGCTGCAGGCCGAGATTGGTGATCTGAGTGATCAGCTTGCGGCCGATCGCGACCGCGCCGGTGGACTGGAGGCGGAACTGGCGGACCTGGAGCGCCGCATCGGTGCGGAGCGGCGCGCGCTGCAGCGCCTGGACAGGCAGATTGTCGAGCAGGGCGAGGCGGTCGAGGCACTGCAGCAGGCCGTGGCGGAAGAAGCCGAGCGGAGTGCGGGTCATCGCGCATTCCTGGCGGCAACCCTGCGTGCGGCTTATCGGCGCGGGCCGGAGGAGCCGCTGCGTTTGTTACTGGGTGAGACCGATTCTGCGCTCATGCAGCGATTGCTTGAGTATCAGCGGCGGCTTGGCGCTGCCCGGGCCGAGCGGGTGCGCGCGGCCGAAGCGGCCATGCAGTCCTATCGCGAGCGCCAGACAGAATTGCAGCAGGCCCTCGCCGATCAGCGCCGGATACGGGCAGAGCGTGAGGACGGGCTTGCACGTCTGCAGGCAAGCCTTGGTGAGCGTGAGGCGGTGCTCTCAAAGCTGCGCCAGCGCATCAATACCGGCAGCGAGGCACTGGCGTCGAAAGAGCAGGAGGCTGAATCCCTGCAGGCGCTGATTGCCGAGCTGCAGTCGCGGCTTGAGGCATCGGGGCCGGCGATGCGCGCCATGCCCGAGCTCGCACCGGGGAGGCTCGCCTGGCCGGTGGAGGGGCCGTTGCTGGCGCGTTACGGCGCGGAGCGTGCCGCCGGGCTCAACTGGACCGGGCTTTTGATCGGTGGCAGCGAGGGCGATCCCATCTATCCGGTGGCCGCGGGTCAGGTTGTATTTGCCGATTGGTTGCGTGGTCTCGGCCTGCTGCTCATTATTGATCATGGAGAGGGTTACCTCAGTCTTTATGGACGCAACCAGGCCCTTTATTTTGATGTCGGAGACTGGGTGAGCCCGGATGATGTAATTGCCACGGTGGGCCGCAGCGGTGGACGGGCTGAGACAGCGCTGTATTTTGAGTTGCGAGCCAATGGTGAGCCGATTGACCCGCTGGCCTGGCTGCGTGCCGGCGGTAACCAGGGTTAGGAGCGCATGATGCAAAGTCCCGGGGTATCACGACAATGGCTGATGGCGGTGATTCTTGGCCTGGGAATGCTGCTGCCCACGGCCCTGCCGGCTCAGTCGAGCGAGGCCGAGGAAAAGCCGCTGCCGCTGGATGCGCTGCGCAGCTTCACCGAAGTCTATGAGCGTATTCAGCAGGATTACGTCGAGTCTGTGGATGACGAGACGCTGATCCGTAACGCCATTCGCGGCATGCTCAGCGGCCTGGACCCGCATTCCACCTATCTGGATACCAGCGAATTCCAGCAGCTGCGGGAGGGCACGCAGGGGCAGTTTGGCGGCCTGGGCATTGAGGTGGGAATGGAGGATGGCTTTGTCAAAGTCATCGCACCGATTGATGACACGCCCGCCGATGCCGCTGGTATCCAGCCCGGGGATCTGATCATCCGCATTGACGGGCAGTCGGTAAAAGGCCTCGATCTGCAGGAAGCGGTTGAGCGCATGCGGGGTGAGCCCGGGACAACCATCGAGCTTGGCATTCTGCGTGAGGGCGAGGATGCCCCGCTTGAGCTTGTGATCGAACGGGCCATCATTCGGGTACAGAGTGTGCGCAGCCGCATGCTCGAGCCCGGCTTTGGCTATTTGCGGATCAGTCAGTTTCAGTCACGCACTGGCGATGATGTGTTGGATGCCCTGGAATCACTGAATGATCAGGCCGATGGGCTCAACGGTCTGGTACTCGATCTGCGCAACAACCCGGGTGGGGTGCTGGACGCTGCCGTGGAAGTCGCCGATGTCTTTCTCAGTAACGGGCGTATCGTCTCGACCGAGGGCCGCAGTGATGAGGCGGCAAGCGAATTCACGGCAACGCCCAATGATGCGCTTAACGGCGAGCCGCTGGTGGTGTTGGTGAATGCCGGCTCGGCCTCGGCGGCGGAGATCGTCGCCGGTGCGCTGCAGGATCATCGCCGAGCGGTGATCATGGGTGAGCCGACCTTTGGCAAGGGCTCGGTACAGACCATCCTGCCGCTGCGTGATGGCAATGCCGTGAAGCTCACCACAGCGCGTTATTACACCCCGGATGGCCGCTCAATCCAGGCTGAGGGCATCGTCCCGGATGTCGCCATTGCCAATCTGCAGGTGAGTAACGGCGAGACCCTGCCCGATGCGCTGCGCGAATCCAATCTGCCGGGGCATCTCGGCGGTGAAGGTGAGTCAGGCGAGGGCGAGGGCGGCAACAGCAATGCCAGTCTTGCAACCCGTGATTACGCGCTGGCCGAGGCGCTCAATCTGCTCAAAGGGCTGACGATTCTGGGGCGTTAACGGCGCGGCCAGGCGACAAGCCAGATGGCCACGCCGACGCCGCCAACCACCCAGCTCACCAGCGGTGCCTCACCCAGCATCACGGGGCTGCGGCCATCAAGTGCCGAGATGAGGAATGCCGAGACCACCAGGGTGCTGCCGACGCCGGTGGCGAGATTGCGCCGGCTGTTACGTTTCATCTCCTCACGCAGCAATCGCAGCTCAGCCTGCTGTTGGCCGATCAGCTCGCGGGTCCGGGTGATTTCGCTGAGTGTTTCATTCACCCGTCGGGGCATCGCCGGTAGCGTCTCGGCGAGCTGCGGCAGCTCACGCTGCAGGTTTTTAAGAATCGCCTTGCTGCCGACCTGCTCACTCATCCAGCCTTCCAGATAAGGCTTGCCGGTGTCCCAGAGGTCGAGTTCGGGGTAGAGCTGGCGGCCCAGGCCCTCAATTGCCAATAGGGTCTTCTGCAGCAATACCAGCTGCGGCTGGATTTCCATGTTAAAGCGCCGGCCGGTCTGGAAGAGCCGCATGAGCAGCGCCCCCAGCGAGATCTCACCGAGCGGGCGTTCAAATATTGGCTCACAGACGGTGCGCATGGCCGCTTCAAACTCATCGATGCGGGTTTCCGGTGGCACCCAGCCGGATTCCACATGCAGCTCGGCGACGCGGCGGTAGTCGCGATTGAAAAAGGCGAGGAAGTTATCGGCCAGGTAGCGATGATCGACCGGGCTCAGTGAGCCCATGATGCCGAAATCAACGGCGATATAGCGGGGGTCTTCGGGATTGCGGACATCGACGAAGATATTCCCCGGGTGCATGTCGGCATGGAAGAAGCTGTCGCGAAATACCTGGGTGAAGAAAATTTCGGTGCCGCGTTCGGCCAGCGCCTTCATATCCACACCCGCCGCCTTGAGCCCGTCAATATCACTGACCTGCAGGCCGTAGATACGCTCCATGACCATCACACGCTGCCGCGTCCCCGGCCAGTAAACCTCCGGGACATAAAGCAGTTTGGAGTCCTTGAAGTTGCGCTTGAGCTGCGAGGCATTGGCGGCTTCGCGCATCAAATCGAGCTCATCATGCAGGGTGATGTCGTATTCACGCACCACCTCGACCGGGCGCAGGCGATGACCCTCGCTCCAGTAACGCTGGGTGAGGTGGGCGAAGAGATACAGCACCCGCAGATCACGGGCGATGGCCCGGTCTATGCCCGGTCGCACCACCTTGACCACCACGTCCTGGCCGTCATGCAGGCGGGCGGCATGGACCTGTGCAATGGAGGCCGAGGCCATGGGCTCGGATTCGAAATGCGCAAACCAGGCATCGATGGGCTGTTGATATTCCGACTCGATGATCTCCCGGGCCTGGGCACCGGGGAACGGAGGCACTCGATCCTGCAGCCGAGCGAGTTCGGCGGCGATATCCGGTGGCAGGAGGTCGCGCCGGGTGGAGAGGATCTGGCCGAATTTAACGAATATCGGGCCGAGATCCTCCAGCGCCAGGCGAATACGTTCAGCGCGCGGGCGCTGCTGTCCCGGCAGCCAGGTCCAGGGCATGAAAACGCGGACAAAGCGGAAAGGCCGGAACCAGCGCGTGGCAAAAAGGATTTCATCGAGGCCGTGGCGCAACAGCACCCAGTTAATCTGCGCCAAGCGCAGGGTCAGGCGCAGTCCGGCAGTCATCGGGTTTTCCTTTGTTGTTCGATTTGACGCAATCTGGCTTCGAACCTGTCGACATCGTCTCTTAAATGGTCGACATCATCGCTGAAATGCCGAACTTCTTCGCGGCTTGGCAACCAGCGTCTTTCCTCGGTAGCGAGTTCGCCGGCATTGCGCAGCAGCGTCTCCAGACTGCGGGCCCCCCAGGCGCTGCCGGCACGGCCGGTCTCGGCGAGTTGCGCGGCAGCGCTTTCGCCAATCAGCTTGCTGAGCTCAGCTTCGATGTCGACGTTAAGTTCGGCAAAAAGGCTGCGAACTTCCTGAATCGTGCCGATATCGCCACGGAAGCTCACATCGCGGCTGCGCTTGCCCCGGGACAGCACCAGGCCGGTGAGCCCGGCCAGTGTGGCTTCCAGCACCGCATCACAGTCGGTCATGTCGGTCTCATCGCGCGAGAGTCCCAGACCCTGTTGGTGAAAATCCACGCGCAGGGCCACGGCCGGTTCGCTCAGCCGCAGGCCCAACGAGCGCCCTGCAAGCGGTGCCAGTCGCTCCGGCGTCTGTGGATCGAGCGCGAGGATGCGGTTGATGCCCCGCTCGATGAGTTCAGTAGACATAGCCATAGTGCAACGCCACGATGCCGCCGTTTAAGTTGAGGTAATCACAGTCTTCAAAGCCGGCGGATTCCATCATGGCCTTGAGGGTTTCCTGATCCGGATGCATGCGGATGGATTCAGCCAGATAGCGATAGCTCGCGGCATCATTGGCCACCCACTGGCCCATTAACGGCAGCATGCGGAATGAGTAGAAGTCATACACCGGCCGCAGCGGTTTGATGTAGAGCGAAGAGAATTCAAGGATCACTACCCGCCCGCCGGGCTTCAGCGCCTCACGCATCGCCGCCAGCGCCTTGGGGATATGCGTGACATTGCGCAGTCCAAAGGCAATGCTGATGCGATCGAAGCTGCGCGGCGGAAAGGGCAGTTGCTCGGCATTGGCAATGACATAGTCGAGATTACCGGTCAGCCCTTTGTTGAGCAGTCGATCACGCCCTTCCTCGAGCATGGCCTGATTGATGTCCGAGACAATGACCTCGCCCTGCGGGCCGACCTGTTTGGCCATGCCGGCACTGAGGTCTCCCGTCCCGGCGGCCAGATCCAGTACGCGCTGACCCGGACGGGCATCAATCAGCCGCAGTGCCTGCTGCTTCCAGAGCCGGTGCAGGCCGGCTGACATGAGGTCGTTCATGACATCGTAGCGACTGGCCACGGAGCTGAAGACTTCGCCGACGCGCTTGGCCTTTTCTTCCACGGCCACCTGCTGGAAACCGAAATGGGTGGCGGTCTCACCGCCCGCTTCGCGTTCACTCATGCATGGCCTTCCTTGCGCTGATAGCCGGCAGCGGCCAGCTCATCCAGATAATCCTGCCAGTACTGTCCCTGATTGGCGCCGAGGTCATAGAGCAGATCCCAGGAGTAAAGCCCGGTGTTATGGCCATCGTCAAAATTGATGCGCAGCGCGTACTGGCCAACCGGCTCGATGCCGGTGATGCCGACGTTTTCCTTGTCGACCTGTAGTACGGCCTGTCCCGGTCCGTGACCGCGGACCTCCGCCGAGGGCGAGTAGACGCGCAGATATTCAGCGCCCAGCTCAAAACGACTGCCATCATCAAAGGCAAGCTCAAGCACCCGCGAGCGACGATGCAGTCTGATATCGGTGGGCATGTGCCCGGTGTCCTTGCGATCGGGGCGTTTCATGACGGCCTCACAGGATATAGCGGCTCAGATCTTCATTCTCGGCCAGATCGGATAATTGTTCATCCACATAGGCGGCGTCGATGGTCACGGTCTGGCCGCCATGATCCGGAGCCGTGTAGGAAATCTTCTCGAGCAGCCGCTCCATGATGGTGTGCAGCCGCCGCGCGCCGATATTCTCGGTGCGCTCATTGACCTCCCAGGCCACACGGGCAATCCGGTCGATGCCATCGCTGGTGAATTCAAGGGTGATCCCCTCGGTGCCAAGCAGCGCCTGATACTGCCGCACCAGCGAGGCATCCGGTTCGGTGAGAATACAGACGAAATCCTCGACAGCCAGCGAGTCGAGCTCTACGCGAATGGGCAGCCGGCCCTGCAGCTCCGGGATGAGATCCGAGGGCTTGGAGAGATGAAAGGCACCGGAGGCGATGAAAAGAATATGGTCGGTGTTCACCATGCCATGGCGGGTTGAGACCGTGGAGCCTTCCACCAGGGGCAGTAGATCGCGCTGGACACCTTCACGCGAGATATCCCCACCGCTGCCCTGCTCAGCGCGTTTGGCCACTTTATCGATTTCATCGATGAAGACGATGCCGCTTTGCTCGACCGCATCGATGGCCTTCTGCTTGATTTCCTCTTCGTTAATCAGCTTGGCAGCCTCTTCATCGCGCAGCACTCGCCAGGCATCGGCGATCCGCATCCGCTGGCGCTCGCTGCGCTGGCCGCCAAGGTTCTGGAACATGCCCTGGAGCTGGCTTGCGAGTTGTTCCATGCCCGGTGGCGTCATGAATTCCATACCCGGTTGCGAGCCACGGACATCGATTTCGATTTCCTTGTCGTCGAGCTCACCCTCGCGCAGTTTCTTGCGCATCTTCTGCCGGGTGCTCTCGAGACTGCTGTCGGCTTCACCGCTGCGGGCCTGTGGCAGCAGGGCATCGAGAATGCGGTCCTCGGCAGCATCCTCGGCGCGATGGGATTGCCGCGCCATCTCCTGCTGACGAATCATCTTCAGGGCATTGTCGGTGAGATCGCGAATGACTGATTCGACATCGCGGCCGACATAGCCGACTTCAGTGAATTTCGTCGCTTCAATCTTGATGAACGGGGCATTGGCGAGCCTGGCAAGCCGCCGGGCAATTTCGGTTTTGCCGACACCGGTGGGCCCGATCATCAGGATATTCTTGGGCGTGATCTCCGGGCGCAGATCCTCAGCCACATTCAGGCGTCGCCAGCGATTGCGCAGCGCGTTGGCAACCGCGCGCTTGGCCTCACGTTGCCCGATAATATGTTTATCGAGTTCCTGGACGATCTCGCGGGGGGTCATTTCGCTCATTCGTGCGTCCGTTCACCGAGAGTTTCGATGGTCAGGTTGTGGTTGGTGTAGATGCAGATGTCTGCGGCAATACCGAGGGCGCGCTCGACGATGGTGGGTGCCGCGAGCTCAGTCTCGGTCATCAGGGCATGGGCGGCGGCCTGGGCATAGCCCGAGCCGGAACCGATGGCCATGAAATCGCGCTCCGGCTCCACCACATCGCCGTTGCCGGAGATCATCAGTAAGGCTTCCTGGTCGGCGACCATGAGCAAGGCTTCGAGCTTGCGCAGGGCGCGATCCGAGCGCCAGTCCTTGGCCATCTCCACGGCAGCCCGGGTGAGTTGCCCACGGTGACGTTCGAGCTGAGCCTCGAAGCGCTCAAAGAGCGTGAAGGCATCAGCCGTGCCACCGGCAAACCCGGCCAGCACGCGATCCTGGAACAGACGGCGGACTTTGCGCGCATTGCCTTTCATCACGGTATCGCCAAGGGTGACCTGACCGTCGCCGCCCAGGGCCACCTGTCCATGCCGGCGGACTGCAAGAATTGTGGTGCCATCGAATTGCTGCACGGTGTCTCTCCGGGCGTTGTTCAGCGTCTATGGTGACCGACCATTCTAGCGCAGCCAACCGCGGCGGCGTTTATTTTCGCCGGGCGCGCGGATGGGCTCGGTCGTAGACCTCGGCGAGATGCTGAAAATCGAGATGTGTATAGATCTGTGTGGTACTGATATCGGCGTGTCCGAGGAGTTCCTGGACAGCGCGCAGATCCCCGCTGGATTCGAGCAGATGCGTGGCAAAAGCATGACGCAGCATATGCGGATGGACCGATTGCTCGAGCCCGCGTTCGGCGGCCAGTGCCTTCAGCCGTTGCTGAATGGCACGATGTGAAAGCCGGCGTCCGCGGCGGCTGACAAAAAGCGCGGGCTCATCGGCGGCTGCCATTTGATCGCGGACCCGCAGCCATTCAGCGACCGCCTGGTTCGCCTGGCGTCCGACCGGGACAATGCGGGTGCGTGCACCCTTGCCGGTGATACGCAACTCGGCCGGGGAGGCGGCCAAATCGGCTGCATCAAGGGCGGCGACTTCCGCGAGCCGCAACCCCGAGCCATAAACCAGTTCGAACAACGCCCGGTCTCTGCGCTGCATGGGCTCATCGCCTTCGGCATTGTCGGGGGCATTCAGCAGTTGCGCGGTGGCGTCGACATCCAGTGTCCGCGGCAGTCGGCGGCGTTGCTTGGGAGCGCTGATATCGGCCGCCGGGTCGATCTTCGCACGGCCTTCGCGCTGCAGATAGCGATAAAGACCGCGAACGGCCGAGAGCCGTCGCTGCAGTGAACGCGGTGAGAGACCGCGGCGATGGCCCTGGGCGATCCAGCTTCGAACCTGCTCGGCGGTGACGGTCGAGAAGTCATGTACGCCCAGATCGGTCAGCCAGCGGGCAAAGGCTTCGAGATCGCGGGCATAGTGCTGGCAGGTGAGGGCGGAGAGGCGGCGCTCATCGCGCAGATGGGTGAGATAAGGCTGCAGGGAATCGGCGAGTGCCGGGGCGCTCAAGGGCTCTCCCCATTCAGCGTTCGGCGCAGAACCCGCGCAACCAGCGCCCCGAGTTGGCTGAGGAAGACCGTACCCTGGTCATCCTGATAGCGATCCGGGTCACGGCTGCCGATGGCGATGAAACCCCGCAGCGGCGATTCATCCAGCGGGATGACGGCAGCCGATTCCAGGCCGTCGGCCTGATCGGCAAACACCAGAGCCAGGCGCTCCTGATCAAGCTTGCCCACAACCGGGGTGTTGCCGGGGAAATGCGCTTCGAGCTGCTCGGCCTGGGTTTCGTCGCTGGCAAGCACCGGCACACCACTGCCCGGCAGACCCTCACCGACCAGCAATACCTGAACCACATCGGCGCGGAAATCCTGACGCAGGCCATCGCGCAGGGCGACCAGCACGGCCTCCAGATCGTCAGCGGCGAGCAGCTCAAGGGTGAAGCGATGTAATTGTTCGGCGAGGCGGTCGTTATCGCGGGCAATTTCGAGCAGGTCTTCGAGTCGGCTGGAGAGCTCCCGTGCCTCATCGCGCAGCATGTTGACCTGGTATTCGATGAGCGAGACGGCCCCATCACCTGTGCCGTGCGGGATATCCATCTGGCGGAGGACATCATGATGTCGGCGCAGCAGATCGGGGTTGTCGCGCAGGTAGTCCAGGACCTGCTGTTCATCAACGGCCGTGTTGTTTGCTGCTTTTTCGCTGCTTTGTCTGCTCATGCGCATTCCGTTGTTATTTCGCCTTCAAACACGGTTGTTGCAGGCCCGGTCATCCAGACCGGCGCATCGCCACCCGCCCAGTGTATCACCAGCCGCCCACCAGGCAGATCCACGTTCACCTGCGGGTCGAGCCATTGATTGATGATGCCGACGACAACGGCCGCGCAGGCGCCGGTCCCGCAGGCCGGGGTCTCGCCAACGCCGCGCTCGAAAACCCGCAAGCGGATGTGCTGCCGGTCGATGATCTGCATGAAGCCGATGTTCGCGCGTTGCGGGAAGCGCGGGTGATGTTCAAGCCGTGGGCCGAGGGTCGCAACGGGCGCTTTGTCGACATCATCCACGCGCAACACGCCATGGGGGTTGCCCATGGAGACAACACCCATCTCGAGCATCTGCGCCTCGGCCTCGATGCTGTATTGCGCCGCTTTGCCTTCGGCAATGAAGGGAATCTCGGCCGGCTGCAGACGCGGTGCGCCCATGTTGACGCGCACACGCCCGTCGCCGAGCAGTTCGACTTCGGTAAGACCGCCCAGGGTTTCAAAACACATGCGGTCATTGCTGCTCAGGCCGCGGTCACGCAAAAACCGGGCGATGCAGCGGACCCCGTTGCCACAATGCTCGACTTCGCTGCCATCGGCATTCCAGATGCGATAACGAAAATCGGCTTCGGGCCTTTGGGCAGGCTCTGCCAGCAGCACCTGATCACAGCCAATGCCACGACGACGCTCGGCGATGGCCTGCACAAAAGCGCTCGTCAATCTGATGGGTCGGGTGATGCCATCGAAAACGATGAAATCATTGCCGAGCGCCTGCATTTTGGTAAACGGCAATGCGTCTGACGCGCTCATGATGTCCTCAACAGATGCTCGCCCTGCCAGAGATCATCCAGGGTTTCGCGCTCGCGCACCAAATGCGCGGTCCCGCCATCCACCAGCACTTCGGCCGGCCGGGGCCGGGCGTTGTACTGTGAGGCCATGACAAATCCATAGGCTCCGGCGCCGTGAATGGCGAGCAGGGCTCCGGGCTCCAGGGCCAGCGAACGGTTGCTGCCAAGACTGTCCGCGGTCTCGCAGACCGGCCCGACAATATCGTAGACCCGTGGCTCGGTGCTGCCCGGTGCCACCGTCTCGATGCGTTGCCAGGCGTCATACAGCGCAGGCCGCAGCAAATCATTCATGGCGGCATCCACAATGGCAAAGTCACGATGCCCGGGCTTGAGGTATTCCACCGTCGTGAGCAACCAGCCGGCCTCACCCACCAGGGCACGGCCGGGCTCCATGAGCAGTCGCTGCGGGCGCTGATCGAGCAGGGGCGCGAGCCGATCGGCAAGCGCCTGCGGCGTCGGCGGTGTCTCGTCCTGATAGCGAATGCCAAGTCCGCCGCCGATATCCAAATGCGAGAGGGTAATACCGGATTGAGCCAGACGGTCCACGAGCGCGAGGCTGCGCGACAGCGCATCGGCCAGAGGCTCGAGCTCGGTGAGCTGAGAGCCGATATGAAAATCCAGCCCGGTGATGCGAATCCCCGGCAGGCCGGCGGCCTCGGCATAGATCGCTTCGGCCTGATGGATATCGATACCGAATTTGTTCTCTTTAAGCCCGGTGGAGATGTAGGGATGCGTGCGTGCATCCACATCCGGGTTGACCCGCAGGGAGATCGGCGCCTCTACACCAAGCCGACTTGCCACCGCGCTGATCCGGGTCAGTTCGGCTCGCGACTCGATATTAAAGGCGAGGATGCCGGCGGTCAGTGCCTGTTCAATTTCGTCTTCCCGCTTGCCGACTCCGGAGAAAACCACCTTGCCGGGATCGCCGCCCGCCTTGAGTACCCGGGCCAGTTCGCCGCCGGAGACAATATCAAAGCCGCTGCCGAGTGCGGCGAGCAACTCCAGGATGGCCAGATTGCCATTGGCCTTGACCGCATAGCAGATGAGGTGATCGCGATCGGCAAACGCCTGATCATAGGCATGCCAGGCCGACTCGATGGCCGCCCGCGAGTAGACATAAAGGGGTGTACCGAAACGCTCGGCGAGCGTTGTCAGGTCGCAGTCTTCGACAAAGAGTACGCCATCGCGGCGGCTTGCACTCATTGGCTCTCTCCTGCCTCGGTCGTGTCATCCGGCAGATAGAGATCGCCTTTAACGCCACAGCCGGCAAGCAGTAGCAGCGATAACAGAGCGAGGCAGAGGGCTCGGCGCATGATGTGGATGTCCCGGTACGATTGTCGCGCTCAGTATAACGACTGTCGTCAACGTTTTCGGCCCCCTGTTGCTGCGGTAGGCTGTCGGTTGGATATCACCAAAGAGCAGGAGCGCCCCGGATGGCTGAAGATTTGCTGGATACCGTTGAAGTCGGCTCGGCCGATGCGACGGCCTGTGTTGTGTGGATGCATGGCCTGGGCGCCAATGGCCATGATTTTGAGCCCATTGTCCCCGAGCTCGGGCTGTCGACGGACTCGGTCCGGTTTGTCTTCCCGCATGCCCCTTCTCAGCCGGTGACACTCAATGGCGGGCTTTCCATGCCGGCCTGGTATGACATCTATGGCCTCACCGCGGGTACACCGCAGGATGAGCAGGGCCTCGATCGGGCTGCGGGCTGGATTGAGCAGTTGATTGAGCACGAGGCTTCCCGCGGGATTCCCGCCGAGCGCCTGGTGCTGGCCGGGTTTTCCCAGGGTGGTGCGCTCGCTTTGCATACGGGGCTGCGATTTGCCGACGGCCTCGCCGGCATCATGGGGCTTTCCACGTATCTGCCATTGCGTGATCACCTGGCTCAGGCCCGTGCTGCGGCCAATCGCGGCACGCCGATTTTCCTTGCCCATGGCCACCACGACCCGGTGCTCTCAATCGATCTGGGGACGGCCTCGCGGGATGCTCTCGAGGCCCTTGGCTATGCCGTGGAGTGGCACGACTACCCGATGGCGCATCAGGTCTGTCTGGAAGAAATTCGCGAAATCGGCGCCTGGCTGCGCCGGGTCCTCAAGCTCTAAGCCGTCTCCGCGTTACGACTTGCTCAGTCTCTGCCGGGCTGCGGCCACCTGGGCACGCACCTGATCAGGGGCCGTGCCGCCAAGATGGTTGCGGGCGGCGACAGAGCCCTCCACGGTGAGCACGGCAAAGACATCATCGCTGATAACCGCGGAGAAGCCTTGCAGCTCCTCGAGGCTCATTTCCGCCAGGTCGCGGCCGGTGGCAACGCCCCGGGCAACGGCCTTGCCGACGATTTCATGCGCATCACGGAAGGCCACACCCTTGCGGACCAGATAGTCCGCGAGATCGGTTGCCGTGGCGAAGCCTTTCTTCGCGGCTGCCCGGGTCTGTTCGCGATTGACCGTGAGCGCCGGGATCATGTCGGCAAAGGCCCGCAGACTGTCTCTAAGGGCATCAGCGGCATCGAAAAGCGGTTCCTTGTCTTCCTGATTGTCGCGGTTGTAGGCCAGGGGCTGGCCTTTCATCAGAGTGAGCAGCGTGTGCAGGGCGCCATGCACCCGCGCTGTCTTGCCGCGGACCAGCTCGGCGACATCGGGGTTTTTCTTCTGCGGCATGATCGAGCTGCCGGTGCAGAAGCGATCGGGCAGGTCGATAAAGCCGGTCAGCGGTGACGCCCAGAGAATGAGCTCCTCGGCCATGCGCGAGAGATGGGTCATGGTCAGCGCTGCCGCCGAGACGAACTCAATCGCGAAATCCCGATCGGAGACCGCATCGAGCGAGTTCTGTGTCGGTGCCTCAAAGCCGAGCGCCGCGCAGGTCTGAGCACGGTCAATGGCAAAGGTGGTGCCGGCAAGCGCCGCTGAGCCGAGCGGCATCTGATTGAGTCGTACCCGGGCATCGGCAAAGCGCGATTCATCGCGTTTGAGCATTTCATACCAGGCCAGCATGTGATGGCCAAAGCTGACCGGCTGGGCCACCTGCAGATGCGT
>CAJXNJ010000024.1 GCA_913057145.1 uncultured Ectothiorhodospiraceae bacterium | reverse complement strand
ATGGCGCTCCCACGGGGACTTGAACCCCGGTTTCCGCCTTGAGAGGGCGGCGTCCTAACCGCTAGACGATGGGAGCGTGGAAAGACAAGGGCTGGTATTATACGGCGTCCGCCTTATGGCACAAGAGCCGAAGCCTTTTATTGTGAGCGATTCGCAGTCCCAATCCATCGAGCCCACCATCATTCCGCGCGATGAGCATGTCATCTCGCGATCGCAGATCTCCGAGCATGCGCTGACCGTGCTGTATCGGCTGAAAAACGCCGGTTATGGCGCCTATCTGGTCGGCGGCGGTGTGCGTGATCTCTCACTCGGCCGCGAGCCCAAGGATTTTGATGTGGCCACCGATGCCACACCGGATGAAGTCAAGGCACTGTTCCGCAATTGCCGTCTGATCGGCCGGCGGTTTCGCTTAGCGCATGTGCACTGGGGTCAGGACATCATCGAGGTGGCCACGTTTCGTGCGCTCACGCCGCCCGAGGAGGCCGAAGCCGGCACCCGCGTGGTTGAGGATGGAATGATCCTGCGCGACAACGTCTACGGCACCATCGAGGAGGATGCCTTAAGGCGGGACTTCACCATTAATGCGCTCTACTACAACATCGCGGATTTCTCGGTGGTGGACTATGCCGGTGGCATGGCGGATCTCAAGGCCGGCCGAATCCGCCTGATTGGTGACCCGGAAGTCCGCTACCGCGAAGACCCGGTGCGAATGCTGCGTGCCGTGCGTTTTGCCGCCAAGCTCGGGTTTCAGATTGACGCTGAGACTGCCAAGCCGATTCCCTGGATGGCGGAGCTTCTGGATGACATCCCGCCGGCGCGGCTTTTTGATGAGGTCCTGAAACTGCTCATGGCCGGGCAGGGCGTAGAGACATTTGAGGCGCTGCGCCAGAACGGCCTTTTCCGTTATCTCTTCCCGGCGACCGACACGGCCATTGACGATGACGAGCATGGCGCGCTCATCAGTTTCCTGGCCAAGGCGCTGGCCAGCACCGACAAGCGGGTGAATGAAGAACGCCCGGTGACACCGGCGTTTTTGTTTGCCGCACTTCTCTGGCCCGCCATCCTGGCCCAGTTGCCCGGGGCGCGGTTGCAGACCGATATTAATCGTGAGCTTTTCGAGCAGGCGGTGACCGAGGCGCTTGAGCGACAGTTGCGTCAGGTTGCCATTCCCAAGCGCTTCTCCCTGCCCATGCGCGAGATCTGGGCCCTGCAGCCGCGTTTTGATACCCGCTCCGAGAAAAAAGCCAAGCGGCTTTTCACCCATCCGCGTTTTCGCGCCGCCTATGATTTTCTGCTGTTGCGTGGTGAGGCAGGGCTTGCCGAGCCGGGACTTGCCGAGTGGTGGCGTGAGTTCACCACCAACAGCGCCGATGCGCCGCCACCGACGCCGGCGAGACGTCGGCGTCGCGGCGGGCGGCGCGGGCGTGGCGGCGGTGGGGCCAACGGCTCGGCCGAGGATGCCTCGGGTTGAAGACAAAAGCTTTTATCGGCATCGGCAGTAATCTGGACGACCCCATCGCGCAGGTAAAAAATGCCATCGACGCACTGGGGCGAATTAACGACGCTCGGCTCATTGATGCTTCACGGCTTTATCGCAACCCGCCGATGGGCCCTGTCGAGCAGCCGGATTATGTCAATGCCGTGGCTGCCCTTGAAACGGGCCTCAGTGCAGAGGCTCTGCTTGCTGAGCTGCAGCGCCTGGAGGCCGAAGCGGGCCGCAAGCGCAATGGTGTTCGCTGGGGGCCAAGGCCGCTTGATCTTGATCTGCTCCTCTATGGTGAGGCGGTGATTGATACGCCGTCCCTGCAGGTGCCACACCCCGGCATCCCCGAACGCGCCTTCGTCCTGTATCCTCTGGCAGAGATCGCCCCGGACGTCAGTGTGCCGGGGATGGGGCCAATAGGGGAGTTGTTGGCGGGCGTCAGTGATGACGGGCTCGCTGTCATTGGTTAGCGAATGAGCGAAGCAACACTCGATTATGTGGTTGTCGAAGGGCCGATCGGCGTTGGCAAGTCGCTGCTCGCCGAACAGATTGCCGAGCGTCTGGGGGCAACGCCGCTGCTTGAGCGCAGCCAGGAAAATCCATTTCTGGAGCGCTTCTACCGCAACCCGCGTGATGGCGCTTTCCCCACACAGCTTTTCTTTTTAATGCAGCGGGCAGAGATGCTCGGCCACATGCGCCAGAGTGATCTCTTTGAACCGCGTCATGTCACCGATTTTCTCTTTGCCAAGGATCGTCTTTTCGCCGAGCTCAATCTCGATGCCAACGAGTTCAATCTCTACGATCGGGTCTGGCAGACGCTCGCACCCAGCGTGCCGGCGCCGGATCTGGTGATCTATCTGCAGGCCTCGGTGGAGTTTCTCCAGGCCAAGCTCAAACGCTATGCCAAGGGCCCCGAGCGTACCCTGGAGCCGGAATACCTCGAGCGCCTCACCAGTGCGTATGTGGATTTCTTTCATCACTACAATGACTCCCCGGTGCTGATTGTTAACGCCGAGGGCTTCGCCCCGTTGGATAATGCCGAGCATTTCGAGATGCTGGTCACCGAGATGCAGCGGGCGCGGACCGGCCGGCATTTCTTCAACCCGGGGATGAATGGGATTTAGGTTGATGAGTGATGCAGTAACCCTGGCAACTCTGCGGCGTATGAAAGCCGAGCAGAAACCGATTGTCTCGCTGACCGCCTATGACTACAGCATGGCGCAGGCGGTGGATGCCGCGGGCGTTGATGTGGTGCTGGTGGGCGATTCGCTGGGTATGGTCATGCAGGGCCATGACAGTACCGTGCCGGTCAGCCTCGAGGAGATGACCTATCACACCGCCTGTGTGGCCCGCGGTCTAAAGCGCGCCTATCTGATGGCGGATCTGCCGTTTCTCAGCGATTTTGATGCGAAAACCGCCATTCACAGTGCCGCCATGCTCATGAAAGAGGGTGGTGCGGATATGGTCAAGATCGAGGCCAGTGCCGAGCAGGCCCCCATTGTCGAAGCGATGGTGCGCGCCGGTATACCCGTGTGTGCACATTTCGGACTGCGTCCGCAGCGCGTCGGCCAGCTCGGGGGGTATCGTGTCCAGGGGCGCGGCGAGGCCGCAGCCGAGCAGGTACTCACCGATGCCAGGGCGCTGGAGGCAGCGGGTGCGGATATGCTGCTCGTCGAATGTCTGGCTGCCTCGGTGGCCAGTCAGGTGCGTGCCGAGGTATCGGTGCCTTTGATCGGTATCGGGGCTGGCGTGGATTGTGACGGACAGATCCTCGTGATTCAGGACATCCTCGGGCTCACGCCGGGTCGGCCGCCGAGTTTCAGTCATGACTTCCTCGCCGATACCGGCAGTATTGCCGGGGCGCTCGAGGCCTACGTCAGTGCTGTGCGTGGGCAAAGCTTCCCGAGTGATGCGCATCGGTTCGAGTAGGCTGGGATGATTGAGCTCAACACCATTGAAGCCCTGCGCAAGCAGGTTGCGGAATGGCGTCAGGCCGGGGAGTGCATCGGTTTTGTCCCCACCATGGGCAATCTCCACGGCGGGCATCTCTCGCTGGTGGATGAGGCCCGCGCCCGCAGCGACCGGGTGATTGTGAGTATTTTCGTCAATCCCACTCAGTTCACACCGGGTGAGGACTTCGAAGCCTATCCGCGCACCTGGGAAGCCGATTGTGCGGCGCTGCGCGAGCATAACAGCGATCTGGTTTTTGCCCCCTCGGTCGAGGAGATCTACCCCGATGGCCCGGCGCTGCGCACCCGGGTGGAAGTGCCTGCGCTCAACGATATTCTCTGCGGGGCCTCACGGCCGGGGCATTTCACCGGGGTGGCCACGGTGGTGGCCAAGCTCTTGAACATCGTTCAGCCGGACCTCGCAGTATTCGGGCTCAAGGACTACCAGCAGCTGATGGTGATTCGGCATATGGTCCGTGATTTGAGTCTGCCGGTGGAGATTGTGGGCGGACCCGTGGCGCGTGAGCCAAGCGGGCTTGCCATGAGCTCTCGCAATGCTTATCTGACTGATGCCGAGCGTGAAGTTGCACCGGCGCTTTATGCCACGCTCTGCGTGATCGCCGAGCAACTCAAAGCCGGTGAGCACAATCTCGAGCGCCTGACAGCCGCTGGCATGAAGGCGATCAGCCAGGCCGGCATGAAACCCGATTATCTTGAAATTCGTCGCGCAGTAGATCTGATGCCGGCCGGAGTGGGTGACACCGAGCTGGTTATCCCCGCGGCCGCATATCTGGGCCGGGCTCGGTTGATCGACAATATCCGCCTTACCCTGCCGGCGCCGGGCTTGCAGGCATCCGCATGAAGCCGCTTGAGCAGACCCCCGAGTATCAGGCGCTGGCTGCATCGCGCAGCGCGATTGAAGCGCAATCAATCAGCGCACTGTTTGCCGACGATCCGGCGCGCTTTGATGAGTTTTCCATCGACATCGATGGCCTCTTGCTGGATTACAGCAAACAGCCGCTCACTCGTGATCTTCGGGATCAGCTGCTTGCACTCGCTGTCGCGCGTGATGTTGAGGGCAAGCGCGACGCCATGCTTGCCGGTGAAGCCATTAATGCCAGTGAAGGCCGCTCGGTGCTGCACACGGCGCTGCGGGTGCCGGATGGTAATGACGGTTGGGCCGGCCGGGCCATTGCGCGCGAAGTCGAGCAGACACGCAAAGCCATGCTGGCGCTCGCGGAGGCGATACGCAGTGGCGAGCGCACCGGGGCGACGGGCAAACCCATCCGTCATGTCATCAACATCGGTATTGGCGGCTCGGACCTGGGGCCGCGGTTGGTGCTTGAGGCGCTTTCACCATTGGCCGATGGCCCGCAAGTGCATTTTCTGGCCAATGTGGATGGGGTTGAGCTCGAGCAGGCCATGGCCGTCTGCGATCCCGAGGCCACACTGGTGCTGGTGGTCTCCAAGAGCTTTGGCACGGTCGAGACCATGGCCAATGCCCATGAAGTGATGGCCTGGTTGCGACGCCGGGTGCCGAGTGATGCGGTCCTCGAGCAACAGGTACTGGCCATCACCAGCAATCTGGATCGTGTGCGTGAGTTGGGCCTCGATCCCGCGCTGGCGCTGCCGATGTGGGACTGGGTGGGCGGTCGCTACTCGCTGTGGTCGGCAGTGGGTTTTGCCATTCTGCTTGGCATTGGTGGCCAGGCCTTTACAGCGCTTTTAGCCGGTGCCCATGCCATGGACCGGCATTTTGCCGAAGCCCCGCTTGCCCGGAATATGCCGGTGATGATGGCGCTTTGTGCGGTGCTGAATGGCACCGTGCTCGGCCGGCGCAGTCAGGCCGTCGTTCCCTACACCGAGCGTCTGGGTAAGCTCTCTGCCTATCTCCAGCAGCTGGTGATGGAGAGCAATGGCAAATCGGTGAGTGTGGATGGCGAGCCGATTGCGCATCCCACCTCGCCGGTGATCTGGGGCCAGACGGGCACGCCCGGTCAGCATGCGTTTTTCCAGGCCCTGCACCAGGGCAGTGATGTGGTGCCGGTGGATTTCATCGGGGTGGCCCGTGCGGTTGCCGGGGAGAAGGGCGATCCGTTGGAGCTCACGGCCAATCTCTTTGCCCAGAGTCAGGCGCTGATGCAGGGCCGCCACGGCGAGCATCTGCCGGCGGCGCGTCTCTGCCCGGGTAATCGCCCGAGTAATACGCTCCTGCTCGATGCACTGACTCCGGAGAGGCTTGGCGCGCTGATCGCGCTTTATGAGCACCGGACCTTTGTCGAGGCGGCCATTTGGGGCATTAACGCCTTCGATCAGTTCGGTGTTGAATTGGGTAAAGGGCTTGCGGCTGATCTCAAACCACTGATCGCCGATGGCAGCGGACTTGAAACCGTTGATGCTTCAACCGCGGGATTGATCAGCCGTTATCGGGCCTGGCGGCGTCGGTAAGCCGGTCAAGGGCCCATTGCACATGCTCACGCACCATCTCCGAGGGGTGTTCAAGCCGGGTGCGTAGCGCTTCGATGCTGGCGCTATCCGCAGGCCCGTTACCCAGAGCCACCGCGAGGTTGCGCAGCCAGCGTTCGTGACCCAGACGGCGGATGGCTGAGCCTTCGGTGCGTTTTAAGAAGGTCTCCTCGTCCCAGGCAAAAAGCTCAATCAACGAGGCGTTCTCAAGACCGTGTCGAGGGTGGAAGTCCGCCTCATCGGTGGGCTGGGCATAACGGTTCCAGGGGCAGACCGCCTGGCAGTCATCACAGCCAAACACCCGATTGCCAATGCCCGGGCGCAGATCCTCGGGAATGCTGCCTTCATGTTCGATGGTCAGATAGGAAATACAGCGTCGGGCATCCAGTTGTCGCGGGCCGGTGATCGCTTGTGTGGGGCAGATATCGATGCAGGCCCGACAGCTCCCGCAGAGATCTTCTGTGGGCGCATCCTCTGGCAGCGGCAGGTCAGTGAAAAGCTCGCCCAGGAAGAAATAAGAGCCGGCATGACGGTTGAGCAGGAGGGTGTTCTTGCCGATCCAGCCAAGTCCGGCGTTACGGCCCAAAGCCTTTTCCAGCACCGGTCCACTGTCCACAAAGACCCGGTAGCCGAAAGGGCCCGCTGCCTCGGTAATCCGATCGGCGAGTTGCTGCAGGCGTTTGCGCATGAGCTTGTGATAGTCCCGGCCGAGTGCGTAGCGGGCGATAAAAGCCCGCCTGCCATCGGCGAGGATGGCATCGTCGGCCTCCAGATCGGGCGGGCGGTAGTCCATGCGCACGCTGATGATGCGGGCGGTGCCGGGGACCAATTGCTCGGGGCGGGCGCGCTTGGTGCCATGCCGGCCCATCCAGCGCATGGTCCCGTGCCGTCCATCGCGTAGCCAGCGCAGCAGGTACTGCTCGTCCTCGGCAAGCTCCGGGCGAGCGATGCCGACCTCGCTGAAGCCAAGCTCCACGGCCCAGCGCCGAATCTCGTGATTCAGCGTCTCGATGGAGGGGGCTTTTGATGGGGTCGCTGAATTCAAGTCGGCTCCGCGGCGTTGATGGCAGTCATCAGTCTAGCGGATCGGTATACTCAAGGCCCATGAACGAGTTGCCAGAAGCGCTATTCACCCCGGATCAGGTCCGCGAGCTCGACCGCTGTGCCATCGAGGACTTTGGTATTCCCGGGGCTGTGCTCATGAGCCGGGCCGGACGTGCGGCCTGGGCGCTGATCAGAGCGCGTTATCCGCGGGCGCAGCGATTATTGGTGCTTTGTGGCGGCGGCAATAACGGCGGTGATGGCTATGTGATTGCCCGCCTTGCAGCCGAGGCGGGATTGCATGTCGATCTCTGCCCGCTGAGCGATCCGGCCGGGCTTACCGGAGACGCGGCCCTGGCCGCCGAAGGCGCGCTTTCGGTCTGCAGCCCGGTGGATTTTGCTGCCGTGTTGGCACAGCAGGCCGATGTGATTGTGGATGCGCTTCTGGGCACCGGACTTGATCGGCCCGTTACCGGTGCCATGGCCGAGGCGATTAGCGCTGCCAACGCCAGTGGCCGGCCGATTATCGCCATTGATGTGCCCTCGGGGCTCAGCGCGCGCACCGGCCAGGTGCTGGGGGTGGCGATGCGTGCAGTGCTGACACCCACCTTTATTGGCCTTAAGCAGGGGCTTTTTACCGGCGATGCCGCCGAGTATACCGGCGAGATCGTTTTTGATGATCTTGGCGTACCGGAAGCGGTTTATCAGAACGTTCAGCCGGCTGCCCGCTTGTTTGATGATCAGGCTATTCGCAACGTTTTACCTGTCCGGTCGCGTACCGCGCACAAAGGCTGGTTTGGTCATGTGCTGGTGATTGGTGGCGATCATGGCATGGGCGGTGCGGTGCGCATTGCCGCTGAGGCGGCCGCGCGCAGTGGTGCGGGGCTGACCAGTGTGGCAACACGCCCGGCGCATGTGGCAGCGGTGCTTGCCGCAAGGCCCGAGCTGATGGTGCATGGCATTGAGGATGACGCCGGGCTGAATGCGTTGATTGACAGGGCCAGTGTTTTGGCGCTGGGGCCGGGGCTTGGCACCGCTGACTGGGGGCAGCATCTTTTTACTGCTGCGATGGCCAGCAATAAACCATTGATACTCGATGCCGATGGGCTGAATTGGCTGGCCGGCATGCCGCAAACCCGCGATGACTGGGTTCTGACACCCCACCCGGGTGAGGCAGCGCGATTACTGCAAGCCGATACGGCAGCCATTCATGCCGATCGGTTTGCTGCGGTGACCGAGCTTGCCCAGCGTTATCAGGCCGTGGTGGTACTAAAAGGTGCGGGCACACTGATCAGCGATGGCCATCAGTGTTTTATCTGTACCGAGGGTAATCCGGGCATGGCAAGCGGTGGCATGGGGGATGCGTTGACCGGTGTCATTGCCGGGTTGCGCGCTCAGGGCCTTGATGCACTCATGGCTGCCCGTCTCGGCGTGCAGGCCCATGCCCGTGCCGCGGATATCGCCGCTCAGGCCGGTGAGCGCGGACTGCTGGCCGGGGATCTGATTGAGGCCCTGCGCGAGGTGGTCAACCCGTGAAGCATGCGTCGATCCATCTTGCCGATGAGGCGGCAACCGTCGCGCTAGGCGCCAGCCTTGCTGCCGGTCGACCACGGCTTGGAGTTGTGCATCTGCTCGGTGATCTCGGGGCGGGTAAAACGACGCTGACGCGCGGTTTTTTGCAGGCGATCGGTCATCGCGGCGCCGTTAAAAGCCCGACATATACCCTCATCGAGCCTTATGAGATTGACGGTGAACGGGTTTTTCATCTCGATCTCTATCGTGTCGCAGACCCCGAAGAGCTTGAATTCATTGGCCTGCGGGAGTTTCTCGAGGCAGGGCTTTTGCTGGTGGAATGGCCCGAGCGCGGTGCCGGTGTCCTGCCTGATCCAGGGCTTGTCATCAGACTGAGTGCCGAGGGTGAAGGCCGTCGCGCTGATCTTGAGGCGGTTGATCCGGTCTGGCAGGAGAGAGTCCAGGCGATCGGTTAGGTCCCGTGCTTTAAGTTCAGGCATAGATAAAGCCGCTATCTTCATATTCCTAAACAAATTTCTTGAAATAAGCCTTTGGCTGTGGCGTACTGTGCGCAGGTTTTTTCAGGATCGAGAGGGGGCCATGCGCGTCCTGCTGACAGTGCTGAGTTTTCTCATGGCGAGTGCCATCGCCCAGGCCGGGGTGGTGGTCGAGGAAGTGCGCACCTGGAATGGCCCCGAGCACACCCGGGTGGTTTTCGATCTCTCCGCGCCGGTGGAGCATACGATCTTCACCCTCGATGGCCCGCACCGCGCGGTCGTGGATCTACCGAATACAGAGCTCCCGGCCTCTCTGGTCGAGGCCATTCGCAATGAAGGCCCCATCCAGCGGGTGCGCACGGGGCAGCGTGGTGATGGCACGCGTGTGGTGTTTGATCTCAGCGAGGCACTGACCACCGAGAGCTTTCTTGTCGCCCCCAACGAGCAGTATGGCCATCGCCTGGTGGTGGATCTGGAGCACAGCGGGCAGTCGGCGGCCGAGCCACGGGCGCCGACGCATACGGCCGATGAGGCCGCAGGCCGTGATTTCATTGTCGCGATCGATGCCGGGCACGGGGGCGAAGACCCGGGGGCGATCGGGCCGTCCGGGACTTATGAAAAAGACATCGTCCTTGCCGTGGCGAAAAAGCTCGCCGAGCGTGTCAACCGCGAACGCGGGCTGCGGGCCGTATTGATTCGTGATGGGGATTACTACATCGGGCTGCGGGAGCGCACCCGCAAGGCCCGGGAATCCGAAGCGGATCTTTTCATTTCTCTGCACGCCGATGCATTTCACGACCGGCGGGTGAAAGGCTCATCGGTATTCGTGCTCTCACGTAATGGCGCCTCGAGTGAGATGGCGCGCATGGTCGCGCAACGGGAAAACCGCGCCGACTACATCGGCGGGGTGTCGTTGCAGGATAAAGACGAAGAGCTTGCCTCGGTGCTTGTCGATCTCTCCCGCGCCCATACCGTCGAGGAGAGCGTCGATGTGGCCGAAGTGCTGTTAACGGAGCTCGATGCGCTGGGTGATGTCCACGGGGGCTATGTCGAGCAGGCGGGCTTTGCGGTCCTTAAATCACTCGATATGCCGTCGGTGCTGGTGGAGCTTGCCTTCATCTCCAACCCGGATGAGGAACGTCGCCTTCGCTCCAAGCGTTATCAACGTCAGCTGGCCGATGGCCTGGTGAACGGCGTTCGGGCCTATGCCGCGCGCATCCGCCCCGATCTTGAATTCTCCGCGAGTGCTTACACGGTTCGTGAGGGCGACACACTCTCGCAGATTGCCCGGCGGCATTCGGTGTCGGTCACCGAGCTGCGCCGTGCCAATCAGTTAGGCGGCGATGTCATCGTCGCCGGGCGTACGCTGCGCATCCCATAAAAGGCATAATGCGCGGATGAGCATCCGCCGACTGCCTCCCGAATTGGTCAACCAGATCGCCGCCGGTGAGATCATCGAGCGGCCGGCCTCAGTGCTCAAGGAGTTGCTTGAGAACGCCCTTGATGCTGGTGCCGCGGCGCTTCAGATCGATGTCGAGGCCGGTGGGCTCAAGCTGTTGCGGGTGCGTGATGATGGCCATGGCATGAGCGCCGAGGATCTCATGTTGGCCATCGAGTCCCATGCCACCAGTAAGATTCGTGATCTGGATGATCTAGAGCATATCGCCACGCTGGGTTTTCGCGGCGAGGCGTTGCCGAGCATTGCCTCGGTGGCTGACCTGCGCATCACCACGCGCCCGGGGGGTGCGGATCATGGGTTCAGTCTGCATGCCGGGTCGATGACAGAGCCTGCGCCGGCGCCACACCCACCGGGGACCACGATTGAGGTGCGGGATCTGTTTCATAACGTCCCGGCGCGGCGTAAATTCCTGCGCACGGAGCGCACAGAACTTCGGCATATCCAGGAGCTGGTGAGGCGCGTGGCACTGGGCCGGCCTGAGGTGGCTTTTCGGCTCACGCACAACGGCCGGGAACTCATGCATCTGCCAGCCCTGCCACCGCAGGATATCGGCCGCCGCGTGAGCACTCTCATGGGCGAGGCTTTTACCGAGGCTGCGCTGCAGATGGACACCGAAGCAGCCGGCCTGCGATTGCACGGCTGGCTCGGGCTGCCGACTGCCTCGCGAGGTCAGCCGGATCTGCAGTATGTCTATCTCAACGGCCGGATGATTCGTGACCGCCTTGTCACCCAGGCGCTGCGCCGGGCGTATGCCGATGTGCTGTTCAAGGACCGGTTTCCGGCCTATCTGCTGCATTTGCAGATGGACCCGGCCCTGGTGGATGTCAATGTGCATCCGACCAAGCATGAGGTCCGCTTCCGCGATACCCGCCTGGTCTTTGATTTTATTCAGCGCCAGGTTGCCCAGGCGCTGGCGCACGCCGGGGCATCGGCTGAGACAAGTACGGCTGCGGTGGCAACAGAGGGGATGCCGGCCGAGCCGCGGAATGCCGCTGTGGCCAATCGGCCTGTGATGACACCGCGGCCGGGCGGGCTTGAGCTGCCGCTTGCCGAGGCAAAAGCGGTCTATGGGGCGGATACCCGCGAGCAGGACGAGCCCGCTCGTGCTGAGACCGGAGGCTCGCCGCGCCTTGGGCATGCCATTGCACAGATTCATGGGGTTTATGTGCTCTCGGAGTCAGAGCGCGGATTGATTCTGGTGGATATGCACGCAGCCCACGAGCGCATCGTCTACGAGAAACTCAAACGCCAGTACGCCGAGGCCGGAATTGCCCGGCAGCCACTTTTAATGCCGGTGAGTGTGGCACTGACCCCGGCGGAGGCCGATCTGGCCGAGGATGCTCAGGGCCTGCTGGATCGCCTCGGCCTTGAAGTGGATCGGGCAGGGCCGGAGCAGGTTCGTATACGCGCTGTCCCGGCGTTGCTGGCAAGCGCGGATGCCGAGCAGCTGTTGCGGGATGTGATTGCGGATTTGCGCGAGCACGGCGGCAGTGCGGCGGTCGAAGAGCGCATCAGTCACTTGCTCGGGACCATGGGCTGTCATGGCTCGGTCAGGGCCAATCGAAGGCTGACCCTGCCCGAGCAGGAAGCGCTTTTACGTGAGATGGAAGCCACTCCCAATATTGATCAATGCAATCATGGCCGCCCGACCTGGGTGGAGCTTGATATGCAGGGGCTCGACCGACTTTTCCTGCGTGGCCGATGAGTGATTCAACAGGACCTGTGATTTGCCTCATGGGCCCGACGGCCTCGGGTAAGACTGATCTTGCGTTGCATCTGCATGCCCTCGGTGGTGTGGATCTGATCAGTGTTGATTCGGCCATGGTCTACCGCGGTATGGATATTGGCACGGCCAAACCCGAGCCAGCGGTGTTGGCAAGGGCGCCGCATGCGCTCATCGATATTCGTGAACCAAGCGATGCCTACTCGGCCGCGGAATTTGCCGCTGATGCCAGAGCGCATATTGCCGCCTCGCATGCGGCATCCCGGGTGCCGGTGCTTGTGGGCGGGACGATGCTGTATTTCCGTGCCCTGCTGCATGGGCTCTCGGCGCTGCCCGCGGCCGATGAGGCCATTCGTCAACGACTTGAGCAGGAAGCGGCTCAGTCCGGCTGGCCCGCGCTGCACGCCCGGCTCGCCGCACTCGATCCGGCAACGGCCGCGCGGCTGCATCCCAATGATGCCCAGCGCATCCAACGGGCCCTTGAAGTCGTGGAGATTACGGGCGCGCCGATGAGTGAATTGCACAATGCCGATGCCGCGGAACCGTCGCTGGGCCGGGTGGTCAAAATCGGTGTGCAGCCGGAAAGCCGGGAAGCCCTGCATGCGCGTATTGAGCAGCGCTTTGAGGCAATGCTTGCGGCAGGTTTCATTGAGGAAGTCGCCGCGCTCAGGGCGCGGGGTGATCTCCACCGCGATCTACCCTCGATGCGCGCGGTTGGCTACCGGCAGGTCTGGGACTGCCTGGAGGGGCTGATCCCGCGCGATGAGTTGGCGTTCCGCGGCATTGTCGCTACAAGGCAATTTGCCCGCCGACAACTCACCTGGCTGCGACGTGAACAGGGCGTTCACTGGCTGGATACCGGTGATGGCGCAGTGCAAAATACGCTTACGGATCTGCTCGCTGACGTGCTAGGTTAGAAAGCGGAAATAAACCAGAAGAAATCGCTTGGAGCGATCGAAGGAGTCACCACTTAATGTCAAAGGGGCAGTCATTGCAGGAGCCATTTCTAAACGCACTTCGCAAAGAGAAAGTGCCGGTCTCAATTTATCTGGTCAACGGCATCAAGCTGCAGGGTCAGGTGGAGTCCTTCGACCAGTTTGTCATTCTGCTGCGTAACTCCATTTCACAGATGGTGTACAAGCACGCGATCTCAACGATCGTGCCATCACGCAATGTCCGTGATCTTCTCCAGGAGGAGCGCAATCCCGAGTCCGACGAAGACTGAGCGAATGGCAGGCACTGAGACCTCGCCGTCGCAGCTTTTCGAGCGCCCGGATGCCGGTGAGCGTGCGGTCCTCGTTCACGTCGATGACGGCCTGGTCGATGCCGAGGATGCGCTGCGCGAAGCGCAGGCACTGGCTGCATCGGCTGGCGCTGATGTCGTTGCCCGGCAGCTCGGCCGGCGGCGCAAGCCCGACCCGAAAACCTATCTGGGCTCGGGGAAGGTCGAAGAACTCTCGGCGTTGATACGTGAGCATGAGGCCGATCTTGTGATCGTCAATCATGCGATCAGTGCGGTTCAGGAGCGGAACCTCGAGCGCGCACTCAAGTGCCGGGTCCTGGATCGCACCGGGCTGATTCTCGATATCTTTGCCCAGCGTGCCCGCTCGCATGAGGGTAAGTTGCAGGTTGAGCTCGCGCAGCTTCGCCATATCGCCTCGCGTTTGGTGCGCGGCTGGTCCCATCTTGAGCGTCAGAAGGGTGGCATTGGCCTGAGAGGCCCGGGTGAGACCCAGCTCGAGCTCGACCGTCGTATGCTCGGCACACGGATCCGCCAGCTTGAGAAAAAACTCTCGCGGGTGCGTCAGCAGCGTGACCAGGGCCGCCAGGCAAGGCGTCGTCGCGATCTGCCGGCAGTCTCGCTGGTCGGCTACACCAATGCGGGTAAATCCACCCTGTTCAACCGGCTTGCAGAGTCGGGTGTGTACGCGGCCGATCAGCTCTTTGCCACCCTGGATACCACCTTGCGCCGGCTTGAACTTGCCGGCGGCGAGGCCGCGGTGCTCGCCGATACCGTCGGGTTCATCCGCGATCTGCCGACTCAGCTGGTGGCCGCATTTCGCTCAACGCTTGAGGAAGTGGTTGAAGCGCAGCTGCTCTTGCATGTCATTGATGCCGCCGATCCGGCTCGGGATGCCAATATGGCCGAAGTCGACTCGGTGCTCCAGACGCTGGGCGCTGACGAGGTGCCTCAGCTTCGCGTCTACAACAAGATCGATGCGCATGGTGTGGCCCCGCGCGTCGATCGGGATGAGAACGGGCGGCCGGTAGCGGTGTGGGTCTCAGCGGCGAGCGGCGAGGGACTTGAGCTTCTGCATGAGGTGATTGCCGAGTGCGTCAGCGCCGAGCAGGCGCGGGGTGTCATCGAGCTCACGCCGGCCGAAGGCCGACTGCGGGCGAGATTTTATGCCCTTGGGGATGTGCTCGAGGAGCAATTCACGGACAATGGCGGTGTGCGGCTTGCTGTTGAACTGCCGCGTCGTGAGCTCGAGCGCCTTTATCGACACGAAGGATTGGCGGCTGAACTAATACCCATGACCGGTGGTCACTTGTCCTTGGGTATGGCGGCTCATTAGAATCAAAGAGTTTGTACTTAAGGTGCCGGCCTGCGCGGCGCTCAAATCACTCCAAGCACGGAGAAGTTGAATGGCCTGGAATGAACCTGGCGGCAACAATCGCGATCCCTGGAGCAGTGGCGGCGGCGGCCGTGGCAATCAGGGACCACCCGATCTCGATGAAGTGATTCGCAAGCTGCGCGAACGCCTTGAAGGGCTTTTTGGCAAACGCAGTGGCCCGCGGCCTGCCGGCAGTGGTGGCGGCGATGAAGGTGGCGGCGGCCGCGGTGCGAAAGCCCCCGGCGGTAAGGGCATTGGCATTATCATCGGGCTGATCTTCCTCGGCTGGATTCTCTCCGGAATCTACATCGTCGATGAGGGGACGAGAGGCGTTGTCACCCGCTTTGGTGAATTCCGCTACACGGCAATGCCGGGCCCGCACTGGCATCTGCCATATCCGATTGAAGCCGTGCAGACGGTGGATGTCTCCACCCGTCGCCGCATCACAGTGGGCTACCAGGCGGTTTCCCCGCAGCAGACACGCCCGGTGCTGTCCGAGGCGCTGATGCTCACCGAAGATGAGAACATCGTGAACGTGCAGCTGGCCGTGCAGTATCAGGTCTCGGATGCCGCACAGTTCCTCTTTGAATTCGTCGACCCGGAGCAGACGCTCAAGGAGCTCACCGAGTCGGCGCTTCGAGAGACGGTCGGCAAGCGGCGTATGGATTTCGTCCTCACGGAAGGCCGTGCCGAGGTGGCACAGCAGACCCGTGAGCTGATTACGGAAGCGCTGCAGTACTACGATGCCGGTGTCGAAGTGGTGGAAGTGGTAATCCAGGACGTCCAGCCACCCGAGCAGGTGCAGGATGCTTTTGAGGATGCCATCAAGGCACGTGAGGACCGTGAGCGGTTGATCAACCAGGCCGAGGCCTACCGCAACGAAATCATCCCGCGGGCCGAGGGTGAAGCCGCGCGTATTCGTGAAGAGGCGCAGGCTTATCTGGCACAGATTGTCCAGCAGGCAACGGGTGATGCCAGCCGCTTTACCCAGCAGCTTGCTGAGTACGCCAAGGCCCCGGAGGTCACGCGTGACCGGCTCTATCTCGATACCATGGAGCGCGTTCTCGGCCGCAGTGGCAAGGTGCTCATCGATGCCGAATCGAGCAACCAGCTGATGTACCTGCCGCTCGATCGCATGATGCGTGGTGGCGTGCCGCAGAGCAGTGCGGATAACAACGCAACCGACTCGCTGAGTGGTTCGCTTTCGGGTACCACGGGATCCAGCTCAACGACCAGCAGCAACAGCTCGCTGCGTATGCGGGAGACACGCTAATGAATCGTCTCACTCCAGTAGGTATTGTGCTGATTGTCCTGGTGGCCGTCGGCATTACGTTTGGCACCTTCACCGTCAAGGAAACGGAGAAGGCACTTAAGTTCCGGCTTGGTGAAGTGGTCCGGACGGACTTCACACCGGGGCTTTACTTCCAGGTGCCGTTCGTCAACAACGTGCGCAAGGTCGATGCACGCGTTCAAACGCTTGATGAGAGCCCGCAGCGGTTTCTCACCAGTGAGCAGAAGAACGTGATTGTGGATGCGTTCGTGAAGTGGCGGGTTGAGGATGTTGAGCAGTACTACGTGACGGTGGGCGCTGACCCGCGTCGCGCCAACCTGCGACTCTCGGAAATCATCCGTGACGGACTGCGTAATGAATTCGGTAAGCGCACCGTGCAGGAGGTGATCTCCGGTGATCGTGCCGAGATCATGGATATCCTCACCGAGCAGGCCGGTCTCGCCGGTAACTCCCTTGGTATCAGCATTCTTGATGTGCGTATCCAGCGCGTGGATCTGCCGGAAGGTGTCAGTGAGTCGGTGTTCAACCGAATGATCGCCGCGCGTGAACAGGTGGCGCGTCAGTTCCGTGCCGAGGGTCAGGAGCAGGGTGAGCGGATCCGCTCGGCGGCTGATCGCCGACGCACCGAGATCATTGCAGAGGCGCGGCGTGAGGCAGAGGAGATCCGCGGTCAGGCCGATGCCGAGGCCACGGCGATCTATGCGGATGCCTACGATGCGGACCGCGAGTTCTATCGTTTTTATCGCAGCCTTCGGGCCTACGAGCAGACCTTCAAGAGCGAGAACGACATGCTGGTGCTCTCGCCGGATTCGGATTTCTTCCGCTATTTTGATGAAATCGAGTCGCTGACACGGTAGGCGGGAATGCAGGATCTGCTAACGGCCATTGCCCTTATTCTGATTATTGAGGGTATATGGCCGTTTCTCAGTCCAAGGAGCCTGCGAAAGGCACTGTTCAGCATCGTTCAGAATAATGACAAGGCGATGCGTTTGACCGGTCTTGGTACGATGCTGGCCGGATTGTTGCTGCTCTATCTCGTGCGCTGAGTACGACGAAGAGCTGGGGGATATGATGAACGACAAGCTCACCGGCAAGCACAGCCCGTGGTTGCTGCCGGATGCCGTGGAAGAGCTGCTGCCACCGGATGCCCGGGCACTGGAGCAGTTGCGGCGCACCAGTCTCGATACCTGCGAGCGCTGGGGATATGCCCTGGTGATGCCGCCTGTCATCGAATACCTCGAAGCACTGCTCTCCGGCGTTGCGCACGATCTTGACCTGCAGACCTTCAAACTTACCGATCAGTTGAGTGGCCGGATGATGGGCGTGCGGGCCGATATCACGCCGCAGGCAGCCCGCATTGATGCCCATCAGCTGCGTGGCGAGGGGACGGTGCGGCTCTGTTATACCGGCACGGTATTGCGGACACGCCCGGAAGCCCCCGGCGGGGCCCGTAATCCGCTGCAACTCGGTGCCGAGCTCTATGGGCATGCCGGTATTGAGAGTGATGTTGAGATCATCGCCCTGATGGCCGAGGTGCTCGCCGAGGCGGGCATTGAGCAACTGCATCTTGATTTGGGCCACGTAGGGATTTTTCGCGGCCTGGCCGAGCAGGCCGGCCTGAGTGCCGAGGTTGAAGCAGCGCTTTGGGATGCGCTGCAGCGCAAAGCAACCGTTGACATCGCAACGCTGCTCGATGAGCACGACGTGCCTGCGCCGCATCGTGATCGGCTCAGTGCACTGGCAAGACTCAGTGGCGGTGTCGACGTTCTGGATGAGGCGCGTTCAGTGCTTGCGGGTGCCAATGGGGTGGTCAACGAGGCCCTCGATGCCCTTGCCGCCATTGCCAATGCGCTCACCCAGTGGCTGCCCGGGCTGATACTGCATATCGATTTGGGTGAGTTGCGCGGGTATCGCTACCACACCGGGGTGGTCTTTGCGGCCTATACCCCGGGTGTTGCCCAGGAGCTGGCGCGCGGTGGGCGTTATGATGATATCGGCGCGGTCTTTGGCCGAGCGCGACCGGCCACGGGATTCAGCACCGATCTGAAAGCGTTATATGCTGCCGTCCGGAAGCCGCAGGCCATTGAGGCGGTCGGCGCGATTGCCGCTCCCTGGGGTGAAGACCCTGTGCTCCATGCGCGAGTGAAAGCCCTGCGCGGCGCCGGCGAGCGGGTGCTATGGCTGCTCTCAGGAGGCGCCGAGGATGCCAGAGCGCAGGGGTGTGACCGGATGCTTGCGAGCGGCCCGGATGGCGACTGGCAGGTCGTGGATATTTAAGGAACGGGATTGAGATGACAAAAAGTGTGGTCGTAATTGGCTCTCAGTGGGGTGATGAGGGCAAGGGCAAGATTGTCGATCTGCTCACTGACCGGGTATCGGCCGTCGCCCGGTTTCAGGGTGGCCATAATGCCGGCCATACGCTTGTCATCGATGGCGAGAAGACCGTACTGCATCTCATCCCCTCGGGTATTCTGCGCGAGGGGGTGATGTGTCTGATCGGCAACGGAGTCGTTCTCTCACCGGAAGCGCTGCTCAAAGAACTTAGCGCGCTGGAAGCCTCCGGAGTGCCGGCGCGTGAGCGCCTGCGGATCAGCCCGGCCTGTCCGGTGATTCTCTCCTCGCATGTGGCGCTGGATCAGGCCCGGGAGAAGGCGCGTGGCAAGGCGGCGATTGGCACTACCGGCCGCGGCATTGGCCCTGCCTATGAAGATAAAGTGGCGCGCCGAGGCCTTCGCGTGGGCGATCTTTTCCACCGCGAGCGTCTGGCAGCGAAGCTCGGCGAGCTGCTCGATTATCACAATTTCATTCTCAAGCAGTATTACGGTGAACCCGGGCAGGATTTCCAGGCCATCCAGGAGCAGTGCCTGGCGATGGCCGAGGAACTCGCGCCGATGACCGCGGATGTCAGTCATCTGCTCAATGAGTACCGCACCGCGGGGCATAACCTGCTCTTTGAGGGGGCTCAGGGCACATTGCTGGATATCGATCAGGGCACCTATCCGTTTGTGACCTCCTCGAACACCACCGCCGGCGCGGCGGCCACCGGCACCGGCGTTGGGCCGCTGGAGCTTGACTATGTGCTGGGAATCACCAAGGCCTACACGACGCGAGTCGGCGCCGGGCCCTTCCCGACGGAGCTGTTCGACGACCTGGGTGAGCATATCGCCCGGCGCGGGCATGAATTTGGCTCGACGACCGGACGGCCGCGCCGCTGCGGCTGGTTTGATGCCGTGGCCATGCGCCGTGCCGTGCAGATCTCCAGTATCTCCGGGCTCTGCATCACCAAGATGGATGTTCTCGATGAGCTCGATACGCTTCGCATCTGCACGGGTTATCAGTGTGGCGCTCAGCGCAGCGACGTCCTGCCCACCGGTGCCGAGGCGCTTGCCGAGTGCGAGCCCGAGTACATCGAAATGCCCGGCTGGCAGTGCTCCACATTGGGCATTCAGTCCTATGACGAACTCCCGCAGCAGGCCCGCGATTATCTCGAGCGCATCGAAGC
>CAJXNJ010000023.1 GCA_913057145.1 uncultured Ectothiorhodospiraceae bacterium | reverse complement strand
GCGCAAGCAAAAGCAATTGGTGCGGAGCTGCGGGCAGCCGGACTCGGTGAGCTAACGGTCTACACCAGCCAGTGGTGCCGGTGCCGGGATACGGCAACTGCGCTGGGGCTGACCGGACCGATTGAACACCAGGGCCTCAATAGTTTTTTTCAGGATCGCGACCGCCGGGATGAAATCGTCGCAGACCTGAGGGGTCTGCTTGCTTCGTTACAAAACGAGCCGCCGGCAGTCCTGGTTACACATCAGGTCAATATCCGGGCGGTCACTGGTCAGACGGTACGCTCAGGCGAGGGGATCATTGCCAGGATCGAAGCCGATGGCGAACTCACCGCCCTGGGACGATTCCAGCAGTAGCGACGCCGAATCGACGGTCATTCGAGCACTGCGAGTACTTCCTGCAAAAGTGCTCGATTTGCCTGTTCGACATAATCAAGAAAGCCAGGTCTGTGGATAGTTCTTTCAATGACCGCGGGCGGGAGAAATCTTCGCATTTGATCAGAAAACTCTGCGCCATGAACGATTTTAGGCAGGTTGAGCAGCCGGTCTTCTAACTTAGCCTTATAGTCGTTTACACCGTAATCGAGAATCTTTGCTGATACCCAGTCAGCTTGGACCACCCCACCCTGCTGCTGGAGCCATGGCAAATCCCAGATATCGCGATAACGAACCACCTCTTGCATGGCAACCAGAGAAATAAGTTTGTCGCAGAGAATTTCGTCAATAGATTCAACAGGCAACAAAAGATCTTCGTAACCGTCTGGAAGAGCCTGGTAATTACGACGCAAGGGCCGTATGTCGCTACTGTAAGCCGGGATATTGGCAACCTCTAGTCTAATTCTCTGTTTTGGCAAGTCAGGACGAGTCGCGTGCGTTGTCACGATAATCTGCCAGCGGCTCACGGTAACTGTTTTATCATCGATAACATGGCTGGAATCATTTACCGGAGATTTTACGCGCACCTCTAATCCGTATCTTTGGCCTAAGGAAGATTCGACCACCTCGGCAATCGCCGCAAACTCACTACTCGAGAATTCGCGACCACCAACGAAATCAAGGTCCTCGCTGAATCGGCTGGCTCCGTAACATAGACGCAGCGCAGTCCCGCCCTGAAATGTCAGTCGCTCAAGCAACCGAGCGTTATCAAGAGCGAATAGAATTTCATAATGCAGGAGCTCTTTCTCGATAACCGGGCGCAATGAACCAATATCACCCATTTCAGCTGTTGCCCTGCGGACCAGATTATCCAGATCCATCTCCAACCTCCTGCTCATCGATAAGCTCAGCAAGGACCTGTCGATCCACCATTTCAACATTACGTCCGACACGCTTGAGATCTCGCCATGCTGTCGCCGGCTGAGCCAGCCGAAGCGGTCGGTTCATATCAAATATGGTGTTGGCAAGGATATCGTCGACGGGCCGAGCCGTATGAGTAAACTCAATTGTTCCAAACGGTGTTTGAAATATGCCCTTGCGGCCTGTCGTCATCACAGTCAGGTGGCCGACGGGGATTTGTGAAATAGCACCCCATTCCGAGAGCGCAGACTCCAAGCTGATATAACTATACTCACCACGACGCAGTGCGAGGGCAATGCGTTCCAGATCGCGACCGTCAGCTTTCAGACCTCGTGGGTAGACATAGACTCCCCGAGCAACCGGCAACAGCCACCTGTCCATAACCAGGCGATTAATGGTCGCTGCACGATTGGACGGACGGTCTTCACGAAGAATTTTTTCAAGATCTCGACGCGTAAATACGGATCGACCCTGATCGGCTTGAGCAGTCAGAAATTGAAGAGCCTGAGCCTGACGCATTCTGCACCAACGCTAATAAGTGGACAGTAATAATAATAAAAATTAATTTTTCTGTCTACTTAACTTAGCTGCCGCATTGCGCCACCTTGTAGACCAGCTCGGCTGTGTAGGCGTGCAGCGCATCGCGATAGCCGGTACGGCCTGAGGGACGATCGGCATCTGAGGTCATCACCAGACTCATCGCCAAGTCAGGAATGACATACAGCATTTGCCCGCCGTAGCCCCAACCGTAATAGCCGGTATAGCCAGCGAAATCGCGGATAAACCAGCCGTAGCCATAGCCATCATTCGTCCAGCGCGAGCGCCCGCGAATCCGCCAGCTCTCGGCAACCCAGCCCGCCGGCAATAAACGCTCACCATCTGCAGTCACCCCATCCCGGCGATAAAGCTCGGCAAGCGCCAGCAACGCGCCCGGGCGCATAGCCACCTGGTTGCCGCCCAGGGCAATACCCTGAGGGTCAGTCATCCAGTCACTTACGACGACACCCGCCGGCGCCAGCCATTGATTGGCCAGGGAATATACCGGCTCGCCGGTACGCTGCTGCAAAATGGCGGAGAGCAAATGGGTATTGCCGGTGGAATACCGCATACGCCCGCCAGGCCGGCCTTCCATCGGCTGATTGAGCACCGCCTGCACCCAGTTATCGCTGGCTACCCAGGCACCGTAATTCCGGCCTGAGGTGCGGCGCAGGCCAGCTTGCATTGAGAGTAAATGCTCAATGGTTATGTCGTTCAGCTGAGGATCGGCGCTTTCCGGCAACGCGTTCGGCAGCGCTGCGGCAACACGCTCATCAACATCTTCAATAATCCCCCGCCCGATTGCCGCTCCAATCACCGCGGCGATCAGCGTCTTGGAGGCGGATTTCACGTTGGTGGATGCATCCGGAGAAACCCCGCGAAAGCCCCGCTCGACCCAGAGCTCACCGTCTACGGCAAGGTGCAGTGTCCGCAGACTGTCGAATTCCGCAGCTTCATCGAGATGGGCCTGCAGACTACCGGCCTCCTCGCGACACTCAATAAAACCGCTCGCGACAGTCATAGATGACATACCGCCTATGAGAAATAACCCACAAATGATGCGTAGACACATATGTTTAAGCTAACAGAAC
Source organism: uncultured Ectothiorhodospiraceae bacterium (assembly GCA_913057145.1). Lineage (GTDB taxonomy): Bacteria > Pseudomonadota > Gammaproteobacteria > Nitrococcales > Nitrococcaceae > Spiribacter. Next base: position 16,713 of record CAJXNJ010000023.1, on the reverse strand, counting down.
TTGCTCTTAAGTGATTTGACCGCTCTACGCATCACCAATATAATGTGTACCGTTATCCATTACACATGATAAAAAGTTTCAGAAGCCTGGAGACGCAGCGGATAATGTTCGGTTACCGGTCTCGCCGGCTCCCGACAGAAATCCAGCGCAATGCGCTGAAGAAGCTTCGTCAATTAGACGCAGCGGGTACTCTGAATGACTTACGTATTCCGCCGGGCAATCGGCTCGAAACTCTCACGGGCAATCGATCCGGACAACACAGTATTCGCATCAATGGGCAGTGGAGGATTTGCTTCGAGTTCCGAGATGGTGATGCCTACCAGGTTGAAATTGTTGATTACCACTAACACCAGAGACGGCTATGACTGATCGACTGCCAAATATCCATCCTGGAGAGATTCTCTGGGAAGACTTCATGACACCAAGGGGTGAGACTAAACGTGCATTGGCTGCGGCAATCGGCGTGCCGGCAACCCGTATCGGAGACATCACGTTGGGACGGCGTGGAATCACCGCAGATACCGACCTGAGGCTCGCGAGACATTACGGCACCAGTGAGGGATATTGGCTAAGGCTTCAAAACGCCTATGATCTGGAAGAAGCAAGGCGGCGTCTGGCAGCATGACGAAAACCGCGACGCTTTACTACGACGGCAGCTGCGGCATGTGCCGGCGCGAAATTGAGCATCTGCGTCATCGCCTCGAGCGCGGCGCGGAGCTCGTCGACATCAGCACCCCGGATTTCTCGCCCCCAAGCGGCCATAGCCTTGATCAGATGATGGAACGCATCCACTACTTTGATGGCCAGCAGATGTTGATCGGGTTGCCCGCAAGTCTTGCCTACTGGCGGCTTGCCGGGGGCGGTTTTCGGATGCTCGCCGCCCTGCTCGGCCTGCCGGGGCTCTTTCAGATCGCCGACTGGGGCTATAACCGCTGGGCGGCCTGGCGAATCAAGCGAATCCGCTGCTCGGTCGATTAACGCTGGCGAAAAGCGCAATCCAGCGCATGATCATTAATCAGCCCCATCGATTGCATAAAGGCATACATCGTCGTCGGGCCGACAAACTTCCAGCCGCGTTTTTTCAGATCCCGGGAAAGCGCCCTTGACTCAGCCGACATCGTGACACTCTGAGGCGGCGGCAATGAGTGCGGGTCTGGCTGATACTGCCAGATAAAATCCGACAACGATCCCGCCTCGGCAACCAGCGCCTGCGCCCGGCCGGCGTTATGAATTACCGCCTCGATCTTGCCGCGATGACGAATAATCCCGGGGTCATCGAGCAAATGCGCCACATCCGCCCCGGTCATCTTGGCTACCTTATAGAAATCAAAATCGTGAAAAACGGCTCGCAGACGTGCTCGTTTATTCAGCACAGTCCGCCAGCTCAACCCGCACTGGAAAGCCTCAAGACAGAGCTTTTCAAAAAGCCGTTGATCGTCATGGACCGGGACGCCCCATTCAGCATCATGGTAGGCGATCAGCTCCGGGATACCCCCGCACCAGTCACAGCGTTTAAGAAGATCTGACATGGCCTTGATCATAACAAGGCCATCACCCAAACTGCCGATATTCACTGAACCTTGGAACACCACCGGGGCTCTGCTGTCCACCGACATCCACCCAAGGACCCGGGTAACCCACTATGCAGACCCCCTCGGCGTTTCGAATCGCGCTGCTCGGTGCGATCGTCATTGCAATCACCTACGGGCTTGCACGATTCGTGCTGGGGCTTTTCCTGCCACTGATTCGTGATGATCTGGGGTTAAGCGCGATCGAGGCGGGCCTCGTCGGTGCATTGCCTTTTGCCAGTTTCATCATTGCCATTGTCATGGCCCCACAGCTTAGCGAATGGATGGGCCCGCGCCGGGCCGGCGCGCTGACAGTGGCACTCGCGACAGCCGGGCTCGTTATTATCGCCTCATCGCCCAACGGCATGGTGCTCGCACTGGCTGTCGCACTTTGCGGAATCAGCACGGGACTCTCTTCTCCGGTGCTGGCCGATGCCGTATCCGCGGGGGTGACACCGGCTCTGCGCGCGCGGGTCAATTCAGTGCACAACGCAGGCACGAGCATCGGTGTCGCCATGGCGCTGCCGGTCTCACTGTATCTACTGGCCGACTGGCGAGGTGCTTACATCAGCTTCGCGACACTGTCCCTGCTTGTCGCGATTGCCGCGATGATCTGGCTGCCAGAGCGCACTGCCACCGCAGCCCGGGCCGTTGGTTATGCGCCTTACCAACGGGTAACACCGATAGAGACACAATCGATTGTCACCTTGAGCAGCCTGGCCGCAGCGATGGGATTTACCAGCAGCATCTACTGGGTATTCGCACCGGATATGCTGGTGAGCCGCGGCGGGCTTGAGGCGTCTGATACGGCATGGGTCTGGTTTGCCATCGGTATCGCAGGTCTCGCCGGTGGTGCGGTTGGCGATATGATTGACCGATTCGGAGCCAAGGCCACCCACACGGCGACTCTGGGGCTGTTATCAGTTGCTCTTCTTGCTCTTGCGCAATTCCCGGAGCTTGTCAGCATCGGCATTCTCTCGGCGGCGGCTTTTGGCATGGCCTATATGACATTAACCGGACTGTATCTGGTCCAGGGCGTGCGTATTCTTGGCAGTCGACCGGCGCTTGGGCCTGTCCTGCCATTCCTGGCTATCGCCTGCGGACAGGCAATCGGCTCTCCACTTGCCGGCTGGTTCATCGATGAGGCGGGCTATGCCCCGGCATTTCTCGGCTTTGCCGCTTTTGGCGGTCTTGCGACCGTCAGTGGGCTTTTAGTGATGAAAAAAACACCTCAGCGTATTCCCTGAGCCTAGCCGCCTGCAGACTCCTTCACATCTTGGCATTGTCCCTTGAGCGAGACTGTGAGCAGTCATGGCACAGGGAGGTGCCATGACATTGCCCTGACAGACTTCTATACTGCGCCGCACACTCCAACATTCAAGGGCACTGAATGGAAGGCACACTGGCGCTGGCGCTCAACAATCTCTCCTCACCGATAATCCTGTTCTTTGCCCTCGGCGTCGCCGCGGCCTTTGCCCGATCAGACTTATCCATTCCTGAGGCGATTGCCAAAGGCCTCTCGATTTATCTGCTCTTTGCCATCGGCTTCAAGGGCGGTGCGAGCGTGGCCTCTCACGGTGTCGACAGCACCCTGATCTTCTCCTTGCTCGCAGGCGTTGTTCTCTCATTTGCGATTCCTGCTGTTGCCTTTGCACTGCTTCGGGTGATGACAAAGCTCTCCGTTACTGATGCGGCAGCAGTGGCCGGTCATTATGGCTCCATTTCAATTGTGACTTTCGTTGCGGCCACCTCGGTTGCAACGACAGCCGGATTATCGCCGGAGGGCTACATGGTGGCCGTTGCAGCCGTTATGGAAGCCCCTGCCATTCTCTCGGCACTCTGGATCATTGCACGCTACGGCAAACAATCCGCTGAGATGGAAGAAGGGCTCATTCGCGAAATCCTGCTCAATGGATCAATCGTGCTGCTGGTCGGCTCATTTTTAATTGGCTGGATCACCGGAGAAGAGGGCCTCGAGCTGATATCACCGTTCATCGTCGCGCCCTTTCAAGGCGTGCTATGTCTATTTTTACTCGATATGGGGCTGGTGGCCGGACGCGGACTGCGCGAAGCGAAGTCGGTCCTCACCCCGGGGCTCTTTGCCTTTGGAGTGCTCATGCCGGTGATTGGATCCGTCTTTGGTCTTGGTGCCGGGCTGCTACTCGGCCTGAGCCCCGGCGGAGTCCTGCTCTTCATGACGCTCTCGGCATCGGCTTCCTACATCGCCGTGCCAGCAGCGATGCGCGTGGCGCTGCCCGAGGCAAACCCCTCCATCTATCTCACCCTGTCGCTGGGCGTGACATTTCCGTTTAACCTCACCCTCGGAATACCGCTTTATCTCGCGGTCTCACAAGTACTCACCGGAGGCTGAGTGCCATGCAGACACACAAGGCAAAACGCGTTGAAATCATCATCGAGGCCGTCATGGAGACGCGTCTTACCAATGCACTGAAGAAAGCCGGTGTCACCGGCTTCAGCATCCTCCCGGTACTCGGCGGGTCGGGCAGCTCCGGGCAGTGGAGCGGTGAAGGTCAGGTCAGCCGGGCCGGTGGACTGGTGAACGTGGTCTGCGTTATCCGGCCCGAACGGGTTGATGGACTGCTGGAAGCAGCCTTTGCCGTGGTCGAGAAACACATCGGCATCGTCAGTGTCGTCGACTGCGAAGTCCTGCGCGCCGAGCGCTTTTAAGCACTCGGCAATTCAACCCGACCGGCGGCCCAGATCACCGCACCCCAGGCCACCATCAACAGGGTGCCACCGACCGGGGTGATGAAGGTCAGCGCCATGACATCCAGCCAGACCGCCAGATAAATACTGAAGCTGAAAAGCACAGTCCCCACAAACATCAGCCAGCCGGCTTTCTTTAGACGGCTCAAGGCCACCGAGCCGAGAGGCGCCATCAGCCCCAGCGCCAGCGCAAGCAGCGCCACGGCGTGGACCTGGTTGTACCGAATCCCGGTCATGAGATAACGAAAATACTCCGCATCAATATTCGGCCGCAGGGCATGTTCGGAGTAGGCCCCGAAGGCAACGGAGACAAGCCCCAGAAAGCCGGCGAGCGTGAGCAGCCAGTGACGAGCAGTGGTATCGGACATAGCGCTGTCTTCCAAAGTAGATATTGCGCGGAGATTCTACCGCAGGACGCGTCGAAATATGGCCCGAATCGGGCATGCAGCCAGCATCTCCGACAAGCTGGAATAAAGATATTGCTAGATATTCTTTTACTGAATATAAACCTGTAGCTAATCTCGTCGGCGTCGTTTCGCAAAGACAGGATACGGTCCCATGAATAAAAAACCATCATTCAAAGCGTTTTTAACAGCCCTCTCGCTTGGCCTTTCCCTGGGCGTTGCTCAGGCGGCCAACACCGATGCGCTGGTCACAACCGATTGGCTCGAGGCCAATCTTGATCGTGATGATCTGCGGGTCATTGAGGTCAGCGTCAACCCGGGCAAATATGAGCGCGGCCACATCCCCGGCGCGGTCAACTTCCGCTGGCATACCGATCTGGTCGACACCGTCAGCCGCGATATTGCCTCGAAAGAGCAGTTCCAGTCCCTGCTGCGCAGTGCAGGCATCAACGAAGACACTGAAGTCGTCCTCTATGGAGATACCAACAACTGGTTTGCCGCCTGGGGCGCCTGGGTTTTTGATATCTACGGGGTTGATGATGTGCGCCTGCTCGATGGCGGCCGTGACAAATGGGAAGCCGAGGGCAAGCCGCTTGCCATCCGCCCGCAGCAGTACTCCCCGGGCAACATCACGGTCAGTGATGCCGATCATTCCATCCGCGCTTTTCTTGATGAGGTGGTAGAAGTCGCCCGGAGCGAAAACCCCGCTACCGATATCGTTGATATCCGCTCGGCGGCCGAATACGAAGGCCGCATCATTGCTCCGGAAGGTGTCAATGAGCTCTCCGTGCGCGCCGGCCATATTCCCGGAGCCGTGAACGTGAGCTGGGGCAACGCGGTTAACGAAGACGGGACTTTCAAATCCCCTGAGGAACTGCGGGCCTTGTATGCCGAAGCCGGTATCGATGGCGACAACCCGGTCATCACCTACTGCCGCATTGGCGAGCGCTCGAGCCACACCTGGTTTGCGCTGTCACGCATTCTCGGCTACGAGGTGAAGAACTACGATGGTTCCTGGACCGAGTACGGCAACTCCGTTGGCGTGCCGGTTACCAACCTTGCCGGGACGGTTTGGGGTGGACAATAACCCCGATGACTGACCAGGCGATTGTTCTGAGTCTGCTTTTGGGCGCCGGTTTCGGCGCCCTTTTGCAGCGCTCGCGATTTTGTTTTTTCTGTATGACCCGCGATTATCTCGAAGGCCGTGATGCCCGCGGACTGCTCGGCATCCTCACCGCACTGGCCGTCGGGCTGATTGGCTACCATGCCATCTTCGGGCTTTTTCTGCCCGACCCTGGCATCGGCCGCCTGCCGCCGGATGCGCACATCGGGCCGGTCAGCTGGGTCCTCGCAATCGCCGCCCTCACCTTTGGCGTCGGGATGACCCTCTCGGGCTCCTGCATCAGCGCTCATCTCTACCGACTTGGCGAAGGTGCCATCGCTTCGGTTATTGCGCTCATTGGCGTTCTTATCGGCTTTGGACTTGGCTTTGCCAGCTGGAACAGCCTCTACCTCGCCGCCATTCAACAGGCACCGGTTGTCTGGCTGCCACAGACCCTGGGTTATTCAGGATCATTGGTCCTGCAACTTCTCCTCCTAGGCGCAGTCGCGGTGATACTGATGCGCGGCCACCAACCAGCGGCCAGGCAGCCCAACGCCTCGATGAGCTTTCGTGAACAGATTTTCAAGCACCGCTGGCCCGCCCATGTCGGCGGGCTGGCAATTGGCATGCTGGCGGTATTGGCTTATCTGCGGGTCGCACCGCTCGGTGTGACCGCAGAGCTTGGTAGCATTGCCCGGACTTTGGGCGATGAGGCGGCAATGCTGCCTGAGCGGCTGCAGGGGCTTGATGGATTCTCCGGCTGTGCAACAGCCATCAAAGAAACCCTGCTCTCGCCCAATGGCGCATTTATCCTCGCATTGATTGTTGCCTCCTTTATCTCGGCACTCATCAGCGGCGATTTCAGGCTGCAGCCGGTCACCGGCAAAAAGGCGCTCGGCCATTTCGCCGGCGGCATACTCATGGGTTGGGGAGCCATGACCGCACTTGGCTGCACGGTCGGGACACTGCTCTCCGGCATCATGGCCGGTGCGGCCTCGGGTTGGCTATTCGCGGCCTTCTGTTTACTCGGGCTCTGGGGCAGCTGGCGAATCGGCAAAGCTACTTAATTCATGTGATCCCGGCAGGCTGGTTTCTGAGGTCTAATATTCCGGGTGAAAATCTGGATTGTTGTTGCTTTCGTTATCGCATCGCTTGTGACCGGGTTCAGTGCCCACCACATGGTCACAACAGCGCCCGTACCAGTGGCGATTGATGCACCGCTGAGTGCACGGGCCGCCTTTGACCCCAGTGAAGTCGATGCCGTTAAGCTTTATCTGGAGAATCACCCCGAAAGTCGCATTCACCCTCAATTCTTCTTCTATGACTTCGACAGCGAACAGGCTCGGGGCCTGTTTCAAAGCGCGCGGGACGAGGGAATCGAGATTTTTATCACTACCCAGCCCTCATCCACCGCGATTGCAAGCATCGATGCCTTCCAAAACCCTGGAATGCTCATGATCAATACTTCATCCACCACCCTTCGGATAAGTGGCCGCGATGACTACATCATCCGAATCATTCCGGACCTCGCCGCCGAGCAATACGCAATTGCCGAGCAGATTCTCTCCTCAAACAATGGTGGCCGACTACTGATCCTGCAGGATGCGCAGAACGCGGCATATACCGATCCGGCCTATACCCAGTTCCAAACACTGCTTAATGCACAAGATCGATGGAGGGTGGAGCATCATCGTTTCTCATTCGTTGACTTCAATGCTGAGGACTATCGGCAGATCATTCATGACGCGCACGATGCCCTTTATGTCCTTGCCGGTGATTTTCAGACCGCGATCGGTACGCTCTCGCAAATGTTCCATCGCGCACATCCAACAGCACCAATCTATCTCACGCCCTGGTCCGACTCTGGCGCCATCATAAGCCGGCTCGGGCCCGCCGCCGAGCAGGCCACTATCTTTAAACATGCACCGGCCTGGGAGCAGTCGGCAGCGGCCAGTGAGCTGATGAAAAGCTTTATCGATCGCTTCGGCTACCGGCCCAACCTCATGGTGCTTAAGGTCTACAAAGCCCTCGAGCTGGTAGACCAGGCAATTGCCGCAGGACATACCAGCGCCTCAGCAGTGCGCGCCTATCTGCTTGAAGCCCAACCTCATACAACTTCTTTAGGGGATGTGCCACTGGATCGCATGGGCGACACGCAAGGCGAGTTTACGCCGGTCCCGGCCAACTCCACCCGTCAACAGCCATGATGATACCGCCTGACGGCCAAACGCCGGGCTTGCGCAATTACAATCTGCGCCTGGAAATATCGGTTCTTCTGCTGCTGACATTACTGATCCTGACGACGGTGACTTACGCCTATCAAGAAATGGGCCGAGCCATTGACCAGAGCAATAAGGCCGCTGCCACAACCCTCTCCTCTTTTTTCACCTTCGAGCTCGAGAAAGCCAAAGACAACTTCAATTCGGTCATCGAATTGGAGGAAGACAGACAAGGCAGACAGCTCTTCTCCTACACCGGATTCTCTGATGTCTACATCCTCGATGAGCGGTTGCAGCTAACCCAAATCGTCCATCAGTCCCGACAGAACAGCATGCTCTATGAAGGCTTCTCCTTCGGAGACGGACCTCTCGGAGATTATCTGGCAACCCAACGAGAAGCCGAACACTTCTCGCCACTCATGCGCGGATACGAAGACGAGCAACCAAGCATCTACTACGCCAAGCGCTCGGGACAGGTGACTTATCTGGGCCGACTTGACTTGAGCTTTTTTGAATCGCTTCTCAGTGGTTATAGCGACGTTGCCGGTCAAACGGCGTTAATCACCAATCGTGCCGGAGTCGTCATGATCTCTGGCAATCACTCACTGCGGCTGCCGGTATTACCGGAAGATGGCATGGTGATCGATTCTCCGGATGGTGAGGTAGCTGTCGCATCCACCTATCTGCCCGCCCTCAATGCCCGCATGGCGGTACTGGTGCCCACCACATTAAGCCGTAACGTCCAGGGCATTCTCTGGGTACTCAGCACGGTTTTAATCATCGGCATGGGATCGGTGGCTCTGCTGCGTAATTGGCGCATGCAAAAACTCATCATTGAGCCGCTTGAGGCGCTGTCCAAGCGCATGGATGCATTCCGCAACAACACCGTCGTCTCCGATAATCCGACCCCTGATTATGTCGTCAGCGAATTCGAGCGCCTTGAACAGCAGTTTCTGGAAATGGTCAGTGCCGTTCGAGATCGGGAGTCCGAACTGCTTCAGGCGAAACAGGCAGCCGAGTCAAGCGAGCAGGCAAAAACCAACTTCCTTGCCAACATGAGCCATGAAATTCGCTCTCCACTGACCGTCATTCTCGGCATCAATGAGCTTTTAATGCGCCGGCAACTTGGCAGCAAGGAACAGGAAATGCTCGAGCAGGTCTGGCAATCGGGCCAGTATCTACTGCATATCCTCAATGCCATTCTGGATTTATCAAAAATTGAGGCCGGGCATTTGACGATTGATACCGCCCCAGTGCGTATCCATGAGTTGCTCGAGCGTATTGCGCGTCAGCACCGAGTTAATCTGCCAGAGGATGTCAGGCTCAGTCTTGATATCAACAACATCCCTGACCGTGCCATTCTTGCCGACGCCGTGCGCCTTGAGCAGATACTCAACAACATCATCGGCAACGCCATCAAATTCACCAGCAAGGGAGAGGTACGCGTTAAAGCACGCATAACATCCGCGGGTGATACACAGATAAAACTGCGCATCGACGTCTCAGATACCGGTATCGGCATCGACGCCAAAACCCTTCCTCATGTCTTCGACCCCTTCACGCAAGCAGACAGCGGCACCACGCGTCGCTACGCCGGCACCGGACTTGGTCTTGCCATCAGCAAACAGCTCATTGAACTGATGGGTGGATCAATTGGGGTTACAAGCACTCGTGGCCGCGGCAGCACATTCTGGTTCGAGCTGCCTTTAATTTATGCACCCAAAAGCGCCCGCACGGCTGAAACGACTGAGTTGACCGCTAACGCAGACCTGGCGCCCTCATTGATGGGGGTTCATGCCTTAATCGTCGATGACAGCCTGACCATCCGAGCAATTATCAAAGGCTTTCTTCAGGCCCGCAGCGCAACAATCAGCCTGGCAGAAAATGGCCTTGAAGCACTGCGCCAGCTTCGGGCTCCGGACTCATCAATCAATGCGGTGATCATGGATATGCAAATGCCGGTGATGGACGGCATGACGGCAACTCAAGAAATCCGCAAGGACCCTGACCTCAAAGCCTTGCCGGTCATCGCGATTACCGCCGGTTTGCTGCCGGATCAGCGTGAACAGGCCCTCAAGGCCGGTGTTGACGCCGTTATTGGTAAACCTATTGTTGCCGAGACACTGGTCGAGGTGATCCTCAAGGAATTGAACAAGCGCCACTAACCGCCCGCTCGCGCCAGCAAGTCCTCATAGATCGCATCATCGACCTCGATGCCCTCGCGGAGGGATTTCTCGCGCGCGGCAAGCCGCCGGCTCCCTGGCAGACGGACATCCGGCTCTTCGAGCATGCGCGCAAAAAGCGCTTCGATGCGCTCCAGAAAGACCTCACGGCCGGCAAAGCGGGATGGGTCAAGGATGAGAAAGAACTGCCCGATATCGGTTGGCGGGCCCTCTGCATCGAAAAGCGAGCTGGCCTCGTAGCCGAAATTCGCCCCGGTTAGCCCGGCAGAGAGAATCTCCACCATCAAGGCAAGTGCTGCCCCCTTCGCTTCACCCATCGGCACCATGCTGCCGGCAAGCGCTGCCTGCGGGTCAGTGGTCGGCCGTCCCTCGGCATCCAACGCCCAATTATCCGGAATCGCCTCACCGGTCCGCGCAGCGAGCATGACCTTGCCTCGAGCGACCCGGCTTACTGAAAGATCGATTACCAACGGGGAGCGCTGTAATCTCGGCGCGGAGAAAGCGATCGGGTCGGTGCCATAGAGCGGCCGTTTGCCGCCCCAGGGCGCAATGGAAGCCGGTGCATTGCCCATCGCAATACCAATCAACCCTGCCTCGGCAATTCTCTCCACCGGATGACCGGCGACACCGAAGTGATGGGAATTGGTCACACCTACCGCGGCAAGGCCGTATTCACGGGCCAGAGTCTCCGCCCGCGCCAGACCTGCCGCCACGCCCGGGTAGGCAAAGCCATGTCTGGCATCAACCATTACGACGGCCGCATTTTCACTGAGCGAGGGCCGAGCCCGTCCATCCACCTTGCCCGCCCTGGCCTGATCGGCGTAGTAAGCAACGCGTGACAGCCCATGGGAGGCGAGTCCATCGCGTTCGGCCGCAACCAACGCATCGGCCACCACCTCGGCATTTTCCGCCGAAACATCAGCCGTCTTCAGTGCTGCGGCCGCCAGTGCCTTTGCCTCTTCTAGCGTGAGTTTCATCAGCCACGTCCACGATAGCCGGAGACACCCTGCTCCGGGATCCAAACATCACTCGGTGGGTTGCCGGTCTGGTAGAAGACATCAATCGGAATACCACCACGGGGATACCAGTAACCGCCGATTCGCAGCCAGACCGGCTCGAGAAGATCGGCCAACCGTCGGGCGATGGTAACCGTGCAGTCCTCGTGAAAGGCCCCGTGATTACGGAATGAAAATAAAAAAAGCTTGAGCGATTTACTCTCGACCAACCACTCCCCGGGAATGTAATCGATGACCAGATGGGCGAAATCCGGCTGACTGGTCATTGGGCAGAGCGAAGTGAATTCCGGAGCGGTAAAGCGGGCGACGTAGCGGACATCGGATTGCGGGTTTGGAACACGCTCGAGGACCGCCTCTTCAGGCGAGGTCGGGATCGGTGTCGATGCACCGAGCTGGGTCAAATCAGCATAAATATCATCGGCCATGGCGCGCTCCTGATCAAAAGCGGCCATTGTGCAGCCTTCGAGCCGCGATGACGAGACCGCGGCTCGAAGCGCACTTAACAGACGACTGCGTCAGCCGCGCCCGAGCCCGGCCAGCCGGCCCGGTTCAACGACCTCGATCCAGTAGCCATCGGGGTCGCGAATGAATGCGACATCCGGCAGCTTGCCCTGCTCCGGGCGTTTAATGAACTCGACGTTGTTTTCATCAAACCAGGCAACCGCGGCATCCAGATCCGGCACCGAAATACAGATATGTCCATAGCCCTGTGGCTCGGAGTTGCCGTCGTGATATTTAACCTCCGGGTCGTCTTCACTCCCCCAGTTGTGGGTGAGCTCAAGCAGCCCGCGCTGAGAGAACGTCCAGACCGTGCGCTCACCGACCTCATCGGGGGGCGTGTCAGTGCCGGCCGGGCAGTTCAGGAAATACAGCGAGAACTCCAGCTCGGAGAAATCCAGCCGCCGGAGGACGCGCATACCCAGAATGCCGGTATAAAAGGCAAGCGAGCGCTCCGGGTCTTTGATGCGCATCATGCTGTGGTTGAGGGTAAAACCTTTGGTCTGATCCGATGCCTTCTCGGCGACGCCGGGATATTGCTCGGTGTTGAATGCCATGGATTGCAGACTCCTTGTCTTTTGTCCGTGAAAAATTAACGCGGGCCGGCGCACCAGCCCGCGTCAAACGCTAGCGCCTAGATTGCGCGTGTGACCATCTGTTTGGCAATGAACTCCGCCTGACGAATGGCCAGACTGACGATCGTCAGCGTCGGATTCTCCGCCGCCCCCGTGGTGAACTGACTGCCATCGGAGATGAACAGATTATCGATGTCATGCGTCTGCCCATAGGCATTACAGACACCATCACGGGCATTGGCGCTCATCCGACAGGTTCCCAGGTTGTGGGTCGAGGGATAAGGCGGTGTGCGGTAGGTATTAATGGCTCCCGCTGCCTCATAGACCTCAATCCCGCGCTGGAAGGCGTGATTGCGCATGGCGACGTCATTGGGATGGTCGTCGAAATGCACATTCGGGATGGGCAGGCCGTATTGATCCTTCAGCGAGTCATGCAGGGTCACACGGTTGCGCTCCTGTGGCATGTCCTCACCGACAAGCCACATACCCGCTAAGTGCATGTACTGATCCATGGCCGCGGTGAAATCACGCCCCCATGCGCCCGGATCGAGGAAAGCCGCCATGAACGGCAGGCCGAGCGAGAGCGTTTCCATTTCATAGCCGCCGGCAAATCCACGGGATGGATCATGAATGGACTCATCCTGGATGATGCCTGCCATGGTCGTGCCTTTGTACATATGCACCGGCTCTTCAAAGGCCGCGTAAACGGAGCCTGTCATATGGCGCATGTAGTTCCGGCCGACCTGGCCGGAGGAGTTGGCCAGGCCGTCCGGGAACATCGATGAGGCTGAATTGAGCAGCATACGCGGGGTCTCGATGGAGTTACCGGCCACGGCGACGGCGCGCGCTGCCTGCCGCTGCTCATTGCCATCGGCATCAAAATAAACGACTCCGGTGACTTTCCCGGCATTGTTGTGCTCGATGCGTGCGACATGAGATTCCGGGCGCAGTTCGGCATGGCCTGTTGCCAGTGCTCGCGGAATCTCAACGTACAACGTGGACCATTTCGCACCGGTAGCACAGCCCTGGAAGCAGAATCCGCGCTGCAGGCAGCCGGATCTGCCGTCACGCGGCAGTGCGTTGATTGCCATGTTCCCGGTATGCACCTGCTTGTAGCCAAGCGCTGTGGCACCGGCATGCATGACTTTGAAGTTATTGTTACCCGGCAGCCCCGGACGGCCATTGGTGCGTGTCACCCCCATTTTGTCCTCAGCCCGTGTGTAATAGGGCTCAAGCTCGTCATAGGTCAGCGGCCAGTCGAGCAGATTGGCGCCACTGATCTCGCCGTACTCGGTTCGCACCCGGAACTCATGCGGCTGGAAACGCAGGCTGGCACCGGCCCAGTGTGTCGTGCTGCCGCCAACGGTCTTGCAGATCCAGGAAGGCAGATTGGGGAAATCCCGCGACACCCGCCAGGTGCCAGATGTCGTGCGATTATCCAACCAGGCCAGCTGGGCAAAAGAACCCCACTCATCGGCAATGAAATCAGAGCGTTTGTGCAGCTTGCCGGCCTCCAGAATGACAACATCAATGCCTTTTTGCGTGAGCTCATCAGCGAGGGTGCCACCACCAGCGCCGGAGCCGATGATCACCACGACGCTATCGTCGTCATGGGCGAAGCTTGTCTTGTTCTCATAAGACTCCATCATTCATCCTCCTCTAGCCGGAAACGCCCATGACCGGTCCGCTCGCCTCGGCTGGAGGCTCCGGCAACCAGGTCAGATCATTAAAGCCACGCTGCAGATACCCGGCATCACCGAGCTCGCCGCCATAACCGAAGTGGCGGAAAGCCATTTCGTTGTTATAGAGCGAAACCACGGCCGTGGAGCGGACCTTCTCAAACAGATCCTCCCCGGCAATCGCGCGGACGTGCATGAATTGCGTTGGCTCATCGAGCGAGAGCCAGTCTCCACCGGCACGGGCATCGAGATGCTCTATACCGGCAGTCATCATGGACTGGGTGGCGGCATCAGCCGATGCAGCATCCAAATCCTTGACGACCAGCGCATAGACGGCATCTTCGAGCGTGTCATGCGGGAAGATATGGCGTGTCAGGCGCAGCAGCACCTCGCCCTGACGGCCCGTGAGGTTTTCCAGCTCCAACGCCCAGGCGCGTCCCGGAGCCATGATGGCGACAGGCAGACTGGTCATTGCCAGTGTGCCCATCAGTGTTGCGCCGCTGCCTTTGAGAAAACCACGGCGGCTGACTGACTGATCCAACATCAGTAGATCCTCCTCCTGAAATTTAAGACGTAGTTGCGTTCACCACGTGGATGACGTTCTTCTGCGTCATTCCTGAGTTAAAGACTAGGCCTGTGCGAAAAGGCATGGGTAGTAGCGTGGTACTACCCTTCAAGAATTTGCATCCACGCCCACATATCGGTATGAATCAATCTCAGCCTGGAGGAGGATGAGATTATGTGTGAGGTCTATTCTTCGACCCCGCCGGAGCACTATGAGTCGACAACGCGCTCGGTCCGGTTGAACGGGTTTGTCACAAGTGTGCGTCTTGAAAACGAATTCTGGGATATTCTCGAACGCCTCTGCGCCAGCCAGGGCATGAGCGTGCCGCAATTCATCAGTGAAATTCACGATGAGGTACTGGCCCGGCGCGGAGAGATTAAAAATCTCGCCTCACTGCTGCGGGTATGCTGCGCTCGCTATATTGAAAACGTACAATGTGAGGCGTCCGTAACCCGGCCGGAACCGGTAACGGCTACGGGCACATAGCTTCCGTGCAGCCAACGACAGGTACAAAACGACCCGATGCAGCTCTCTGTTTTGCAGGCCAAGATTCACCGTGCCACCGTCACCGATGCCGACCTCGATTATGAGGGCAGCATCACCATCGATCCGAATCTGCTGGAATCAGCCGGCCTGCTGTGTTTTCAGCAGGTCCACGTCTACAACATCACCAACGGCCATCGGTTTGAGACCTACATCATCGAAGGCGAGGCAGGCAGCGGCGATATCAAGATCAATGGTGCGGCTGCCCATCTGGCAACCACCGGGGATAAGGTGATCATCGCAGCCTACGCGCTGGTCACCCCCGATCAGGCCCGCGGCTGGACACCGAGACTGGTGTTCGTTGACGAGAACAACCACATCAAACAAATCAAATCCTAACCAGGGAGCGTCGTCATGGATCTGCAGCTTGCCGGACGCAATGCCGTGGTGCTGGGTGGCAGTCGCGGCCTCGGCCGTGCCATCGCCTCAGCCCTCGCCGCGGAAAATGCCAATGTTTTGATCTGCTCACGCTCAGCGGACGCGCTGGAACAGACTGCAAGCGAGCTCGAGAAGCTTGGCAGTGGCAGCATCAACTGGCACGTTGCCGATCT
The DNA here is from genome assembly GCA_913057145.1 of uncultured Ectothiorhodospiraceae bacterium. Classification (GTDB taxonomy): domain Bacteria; phylum Pseudomonadota; class Gammaproteobacteria; order Nitrococcales; family Nitrococcaceae; genus Spiribacter. The sequence continues at coordinate 1,083 of CAJXNJ010000023.1, read as the reverse complement.
CGCCGACCCGGACGCACCGGCATCGATTCACGCGGCTGCTATTGAAGCGCTGGGTGGCGTCGATATCCTGGTCAATAACGGTGGCGGCCCACCGCCAGGGCTGATCACTGCAGTCGACCGACAGACCTGGGAAGCTCAGTATCAGTCAATGGTCACCCCATTGTTTGAGCTAAGCGGGCTCTGCCTGCCGATGATGCGCGAGAGACAATGGGGCCGGATACTCACGGTCGTCTCCACCGGCGTACAGCAACCCATCCCCAACCTGGGCATCTCCAATACCCTGCGCAGCAGCATCATTGGCTGGAGCAAGACACTCGCCAACGAGGTGGCGAGCGAAGGGGTCACCGTGAACTGCCTTGCTCCGGGACGGATTGCGACCGATCGAGTGGCCTCACTGGATCGTAACGCCGCAGAGCGTCAGGGCATCACACCCGAGGAAGCCAAAGCCCAGGCCTGCTCACTCATTCCCATGGGCCGCTATGGCGACCCACAGGAATTCGGCGATACCGCCGCCTTCCTGCTCTCACCGCGCGGCAGCTATATCACCGGCAGCGTGATTCGGGTGGACGGCGGCCTGGTCCTCGGCGTCTAGCTGAGGACCACACCCGCTGATGAGTCAGCGGCAGCCTCCAGCACGGTATCACCGATCTGCTCGGCGGTGATTGCCGATAGCGTCCAGCCGAGATGGCCATGCCCGGTGTTGTAGAACACCGCCGGGTGCCGGCCTCTGCCGACTCTTGGCATCATATTCGGCATCATCGGACGCAGCCCTGCCCAAGGCACGACCCGATCCGTACTCACACCCGGGAAACAAGCCTCAACCCAACGAATCAGTGGCTGAATGCGGTCATGCCGGATATCGCGGTTATAACCGTTGAATTCGGCAGTCCCGGCGATGCGGAAACGATCCTCTCCAAGCCGGCTTGTCACAAGTTTGGTTTCATCATCGAGCAGACTCATCCAGGGCGCGGCGTTCTTTGATGCCTCATCATCGAGATGCACGGTAATCGAGTAGCCTTTGACCGGATAGACATTCACACGGTCACCGAGCCGGGCTGCAAGCGCGCGCGATCCCACTCCGGC
>CAJXNJ010000022.1 GCA_913057145.1 uncultured Ectothiorhodospiraceae bacterium | reverse complement strand
ACCCCCTCGCGGGCCCGATCCTCAGGCTCCATCTCAAGGAGATCCTGACCCTTGAACAGCACCTCACCCTCGGTGATCTCGTAGGCATCATCGCCAACGAGTGCTTTGGCAAGCGTACTTTTACCGCCACCGTTGGGGCCCATGATGGCGTGCACCTTGCCCTCTTCGATGGTCAGATCGAGTCCCTTCAAGATTTCAGCGCCCTCCACATTGACGTGAAGGTTGCGGATTTCCAGCAATGCCATTTCTTGCTCCTGATTCTTAAATTCTGTGTTTAACCGACTGAGTCTTCGAGCGTAATTTCAAGGAGTTTCTGCGCCTCAACGGCAAACTCCATCGGCAGCTCCCGGAAGACTTCCTTACAAAAACCATTGACGATCAGCGAGACCGCATCCTCTTCGGCGATACCCCGGGAGAGGCAATAGAGGATCTGATCCTCACCAATCTTCGAAGTCGTCGCCTCGTGCTCGAGCTGCGCGGAGGGATTGTTCACATCGAGATAGGGGAAGGTATGCGCCCCACACTCCGATCCCATCAGCATCGAGTCACACTGCGAGTAGTTGCGTGCGTTCTCGGCCGTTGGCGCAATCCGCACCAGACCCCGATAGACCTGCTGGCCTTCCTGTGCGGAGATGCCCTTGGAGACAATCGTGCTCCGGGTGTTCTTGCCCAGATGGATCATCTTGGTACCGGTGTCGGCCTGTTGGCGCAGACGCGTGACAGCCACGCTGTAGAACTCACCCACCGAGTTATCACCGCGCATCACGACACTGGGGTACTTCCAGGTAATCGCCGAACCCGTCTCAACCTGCGTCCAGGAGATCTTGGAGTTATCCCCGGCACAAAGACCGCGCTTGGTGACAAAGTTGTAAATACCACCTTTGCCTTCGGCATCACCCGGGTACCAGTTCTGCACCGTCGAGTACTTGATCTCGGCGTTATCCAGCGCGACCAGCTCCACCACGGCGGCATGCAGCTGATTTTCATCGCGCATCGGTGCCGTGCAGCCCTCCAGATATGAGACGTAGCTGCTGTCCTCGGCAATGATCAGCGTACGCTCGAACTGCCCGGTGTTCGCGGCGTTAATGCGGAAGTACGTGGAAAGCTCCATCGGGCAGCGCACACCCTTGGGGATGTAGACGAACGATCCGTCAGTAAACACCGCAGAGTTAAGGGCCGCGAAGTAGTTGTCTCCTGCAGGGATGACTGTGCCCAGGTATTTCTTAACCAGCTCAGGGTGTTCCTGGACCGCCTCTGAGAATGAGCAGAAGATAATGCCCTGCTCGGCGAGCTTGCCCTTGTAGGAAGTTGCCACGGAGACCGAGTCAAACACCGCATCCACCGCCACGCCGGCGAGCATTTCCTGCTCATGCAGCGGAATGCCGAGCTTGTCGTAGGTCGCCTTAATCTCCGGGTCGATATCATCGAGACTCTGCGGCCGGTCCTCATCACGCTTCGGTGCGGCGTAATAAGAGATCGCCTGGTAGTCGATCGGATCATAATGATGATACTGCCAATCCGGCTCCGGCATTTTCAGCCAGTTGCGATAAGCCTCAAGCCGCCATTCAAGCAACCATTCCGGCTCATTTTTCTTCGCAGAGATCGTCCGGATGATCTCCTCATTCAGACCCGGGGGTACCAGATCCTGTTCGACGTCTGTCACGAAACCAGCTTCGTAGCCCTTGCTGGTAAACCGCTCAATGGTTTCAGTGCTAGCGGACATGGCGCACTCCAGTGAATTCCAGTGTGTGAACGTGTTGGCCCTGACCGTCGCCGCTGTCGGCGTCCGCCATTTCGGCCAATGAAATACTCGACAACGCCCCCAGAACCACTTCGTTAATGCGGCTCCAGACATTGCTGACGTTGCAGTGACTGCCGTACTGGCAGGCATCCTGGCCATCCTCAATGCAATCGGTCAGCGCAATCGGCCCCTCCAGCACCGTTATGATTTCGGCAATGGAGATCGCCTCCGGCGACCGACCCAACCCGTAGCCCCCTTTTGCCCCCCGATAGGAGACGACCAGATCACTACGCGCCAGGTGCTTGAGAATCTTGCTGACCACAGGCTGAGGCAGGCCACGCGCCTGGGCCAGAGCCCCGGCGTTAAAACGGTCTTCGGGAGCCTGTGCCATAAGCGTCAGGATCCCGATACCGTAGTCCGTTTCCCGATTCAGCCTGATCATGGGAGAAGATTATAACCTAATCAGGACTGCTTTGGTACATTTTAAACTAGAAAAATCAGACCTCGTCTCGAGCCGATGCCACCGCCTCGGCCAATGCGGTGATACGCGGCCAGTCACCGGCCTCCACCACCGCCTGCGGGGCAAGCCAGCTCCCACCCACGCAAAGTACATTAGCAAGCCCGAGATAGTCTTTGAGATTACCCGGATGAATACCCCCGGTCGGGCAGAAACACACATCCGGAAAGGGGCCACTGAACGCCCTGAGCGCGGCCACCCCACCACTGCTCTCAGCGGGAAAGAATTTTAGATGCTGGTAACCGGCATCGGCGGCGCGCATCAACTCAGACGCCGTCGAGACACCCGGCAACAACGGGATCTGAAGGTCACAAGCCGCTTCGATAAGCCCATCCGTAAGCCCCGGGCTCACCAGAAATTGAGCCCCGGCTGCCTCTGCCGCCTGCAGCTGCTCGGGCCGCGTACAGGTCCCCACACCGACGCTGACCGCCGGCAACTGAGTCGCAATCTGCTCGACGGCCGCAAGCGCGGCAGGCGTTCGCAGGGTCACTTCAATCACCGAGAGTCCACCATCGAACAGTGCTCTCGCAATCGGCAGGGCATGCTCTTTGCGATCAATGGCCAGCACCGGAATGACCGACGCGCGGGTCATGAATGAGCGCATTGTATGCTGTCGGTCCATCATCCCTCCTGCAGCCCGGATGGATCGGGATAGAACGTCATCGCACCCTCTTCCGCGCCCGTCACATTACAGCGAAAGGCGCTGAACATCTCCCGCCCCATGCCATGCTGCGGCTCGGTGCAAGGGGACTCATGAGCCCGGGCATCCCACTCGGCAGTCGGGACTTTCACTTCAAGAACCCCGGCGTCGGCATCGAGCCGAATCCTGTCACCATCACGAATTCGGCCGATAGCGCCACCCATCGCCCACTCCGGTGTCAGGTGAATGGCCGCTGGCACCTTGCCCGAGGCACCCGACATACGCCCATCCGTCACCAACGCCACCTGCTGGCCGCGTGATTGCAGCACCGCAAGCTCCGGACTGAGCTTGTGGAGCTCCGGCATACCATTGGCACGCGGCCCCTGGCCTCTGACCACACAGACAAAATCACCGGTCAATGCATCGGCCCGAAAGGCATCAATGACCTGCTGCTGACTGTCAAATACGCGGGCCGGTGCCTCAATGACTCGATGCTCGGGCTTCACCGCCGAGACTTTGATCACGGCACGGCCGAGATTGCCCTCGAGCACCCGCACACCACCGTTGTCACTGAATGGTAAGGCGCAGGGGCGCAACACCGTCTCATCCTGCGATTTCTCAGGCGCCGGCCGCCAGGCGACACCGCCGTCGGCGAGTACCGGCTCCTCGGTATAGGCCTGGAGCCCACCACCGGCCACGGTTTTGATGTCCTCGTGCAACAGGCCCGCTGCCAGTAGCTCACGAATCAAAAAACCCATGCCACCGGCGGCATGGAAATGGTTCACATCGGCCGCGCCGTTCGGGTAAATGCGTGCCAGTAGCGGCACGATTGCCGAGAGCTCAGAGAAATCATCCCAGTTGATGTGAATGCCCGCTGCCCTTGCGATCGCAACCAGATGAATCGTGTGGTTGGTGGACCCGCCGGTTGCCAGCAGACCGACCATGCCATTGACGATGGCACGCTCATCAATCACTGCTCCGATGGGCGTGTACTGATCAGTGTGCGCGGTAATCCGGAGAATGCGGTGCCCGGCTGCGATCGTTAGCGCATCGCGCAGCGGGGTGAGCGGATTGACAAAAGCCGCCCCCGGCAGATGCAGGCCCATGACCTCCATGAGCATTTGATTGCTGTTCGCCGTCCCATAGAAAGTACAGGTGCCCGGACCATGATAGGACCTGGACTCGGCTTCCAGTAACTCGGCCCGGTCGATCTTGCCTTCGGCAAACAGCCCCCGAATCCGGGCCTTCTCCTCATTCGGCATCCCTGAGGTCATGGGGCCGGCGGGGACAAAAATAAAAGGCAAATGCCCGAAATGCAGGGCACCGATAAGAAGCCCCGGGACAATCTTGTCGCAGACCCCCAGGCACAGACCGGCATCAAAGGTGTTGTGAGAGAGCGCCACACCCGTTGCCATGGCAATCACATCCCGGCTGAACAGCGAGAGCTCCATTCCCACCTGTCCCTGGGTGACGCCATCGCACATGGCCGGTACACCGCCGGCGAACTGGGCTGTACCCCCGGCCTCACGCACCGCCTGTTTGATGAGCGCCGGAAAGCGCTCCAGTGGCTGATGCGCCGAGAGCATGTCGTTGTAGGCCGAGACGATTCCGACATTGGGCTTCTGCAGCCCCTTGAGCCGGGATTTATCCGCCTCGGGTGCAGCGGCAAAGGCATGTGCGAGATTGGTACAGGAAAGCCCGGTCCTCACCGGCCCCTGCTCCGCCGCCGCTGCAAGGCGCTGCAGATACGCCTGCCGATCCCCGCGACTGCGCTCGGCAATGCGCTCAGTGATGGCTGCAACCCTGGCATTCAGCCCTGTCATGCCACGCTCCCTGTCTTGATTCGTAAATTTACTACAATCATATCAAATCTAGCGCTCGAGAATGTTCACAGTATCGCAACGTTTAGCTAGTATAGATGTAACTTTATTACAGTTTATTGGAGCCATAATGGGTGCGACACCCGAGCCTTTTGACCTCGTGCTCTTCGGTGGTACCGGCGATCTTGCCATGCGCAAACTCCTCCCCGCCCTCTACCGCCGTCACTGCGCCGGTCAGCTCCCGCCAGACGGCCGGATCATTGCCACCGGCCGCAGCGAGATGACGACCCCGGCTTTCCTCTCCCGAGTCGAGGAGCATTTCGCCGAGACCCTGAGCGACGAGGAGTTCAATTCACCCGACCGTGAGGATTTCACGCAGCGGCTGAGCTATCAGCAGGTGGATGCGAGCGATGTGATCGGGTTTGATGCACTCGGTACAGCGCTCGCCGGCCGTGAGCAGGTCACGCGGGTGTTCTACCTTGCTGTCGCCCCGCAGCACTTCGTCACCATCTGCCAACAGCTCCACGCCCATGATCTGGTGAGCGCCAATGCCCGCGTCGTCCTGGAAAAGCCCCTTGGCCATGACCTCGCCTCGGCCCAGCGCATCAGTGAGCAGATCGGTGAGATCTTTGATGAAGATGCGATTTACCGGATCGATCACTATCTCGGCAAGGAAACCGTTCAGAACCTGATTGCGCTTCGCTTCGGCAACATGCTCTTCGAGCCGCTGTGGCGCCGGGAATGGGTCCGGGATGTCCAGATCAGCGTCTCCGAGCAGGTCGGCGTGGAGGGACGCGCCGGATTTTATGATCGCACCGGTGCACTGCGGGATATGGTGCAGAACCATCTCCTCCAGCTGCTCTGCATCATCGCCATGGAACCGCCTGCAAGCATCGAGGCGAATGCCGTGCGCGATGAAAAGCTCAAGGTATTGCGAGCGCTGTTGCCACTCAGCGGTCAGGAGGCGTTACGCAATACCGTACGCGGGCAGTATCGAGCAGGCGCCATCGAAGGCGCGCCTGTGGTCGGCTACCAGGAAGAAGATGGCATTGAGCGGCAGAGCCGGACCGAGACCTTTGTCGCCATCCGCGCTGAACTTGAGAACTGGCGCTGGGCGGGGGTGCCATTTTACCTTCGAACCGGCAAACGCCTGCAGGAGCGGTCGGCGGAGATCATTGTCAACTTCCGCGATGTCCCGCACTCGATTTTCGACCGCACCTACAGCACCGGCCATCCGAATCGCCTGGTCATCAAGCTGCAGCCCGATGAGGGGGTGCGACTGCATATGCTGGCCAAATCCCCGGGAGACCGCATGCAACTGCGGCCTGTTTCACTCGATCTTGATTTCGCCGAGGCCTTTCAGCAGCGGCCCGCCGATGCCTATGAGCGGCTGTTAATGGATGTCCTGCGCGGACGCCTGACCCTTTTCATGCGCCGTGACGAGCTCTATGCCGCCTGGCGCTGGATTGAGCCCATCCTGGAGGCCTGGCAGGAGTCCGGAGAGCCACCCAAACCCTACACGGCCGGCACCTGGGGGCCGGCTGCATCCAGCGCGCTTCTTGGACGTGAGAACGCGAACTGGCATGAGGAGGCCTGATTAATGCCGGGTAATCGTGCACTGGACGCTGCCATCCGCTTTGCCAACGTGGAACAGGCAGCAGCCGCGCTTGCCGATCGCATTGCAGAGATCATCGGCTATGCCGTGCAGTCCCGCGGCCGTGCCAGTCTTCTTGTCCCCGGCGGCAACACCCCGAAAGCTGTATTCGCCAGCCTGCGGCAACGGGAGCTGCCGTGGGAGAAGGTCTATGTGAGCCTTACCGATGAGCGCCGCGTGGCCAGTGATGACCCGGCCAGCAATGCCAGACTGGTGCGGGAGCATCTGCTAAAAGACCGCGCGGCCGCTGCGCATTTCTACCCCTTACACCGCCAGGGCGTTGATGAGCGCTCTGATGAAGCGGCCTGCGGCGCCGCCCTTGGGATGCTGCCAAGGCCTTTTGACGCCGTCATTCTCGGCATGGGCGAGGATGGGCATATCGCATCCATGTTTCCGGGGGACCCGGCACTGCCACGAGCACTCTCTCCCAAAACCGAAGCGCGCTGCACCACCGCCACGGCGCCGACGGAACCGAGCGCGAGATTGACGCTTACCCTTGCCACATTGCTCGAGAGCCGATGGATCGCCCTGCATATCGCAGGCAGTGCGAAATGGCAGACGCTGGAGAAAGCCGCCAAGGACAATGACCCCATGGCCCATCCCGTCGCCGCCCTGCTCGGTCAACGCCAAGTCCCGTTTCATATTTACTACTCGCCATGAAAACCTCATTACTCAGTCAAATTCGCACCGAGCTGCCGGCACTCTCACCGGCTGAGCGGAAGGTCGCAGCGCTGATACTCGAGCGTCCTCATGCGGCGATGGATCAGCCCATCTCGAGCATCGCTGAGCAGGCCACAGTGAGCGAGCCGACCGTTATTCGATTCTGCAAACGCATGGGCTATCGCGGACTGCCAGGCTTCAAGCTGGCACTGGCACGAAGCCTTGCGACCGAGACACCGCCTGGCTCGGCCGAGCTCGGCGACAACGCCACACTCGAGGAGCTTGCAGCCAAAGTCATGGATCGACAGATCGCGGCATTGATCAAGACCCGCAACCATCTGCCCCATGACCGATTGGAACAGGCCATTGAACTTCTAGCCGGTGCCAGTCGTATTGAACTCTACGGGCATGGCGCCTCGGGTCGGGTGGCCGCTGATGCGCAGCAGAAGTTCTTCCGGCTCGGTATGCCAGTCATCGCCTACACCGATGCCCATGACCATGTCATATCAGCCACCGTCACCCCGAGAGATGCCGTCATCATCGCCATTTCATACACCGGGCGCAGCCAGGATCTACTCGATAGCCTGGAGGTTGCCAGAAACCGCGGGGTGGCCATCATCGGCATCACAACGCCAGGCACCCCGCTTGCGGGCCTCGCGACGATCAGTCTTTATGCCGAAGTCGATGAGCAGACCGATATCTATGCACCGATGCTATCTCGATTGGCGCATCTCGCCCTGCTCGATGTCCTGGCTGTGGGGCTTGCCCTGCGCGGCCGCGAAGATGCAAGCGAGAAGCTGACAGCGATTCAGGAATCGCTCACGCTGCGCCGCGAGAATTATCCGGGCCCTGACGAATCCATTCGCGCATAAAGGACTGCACCAATGGTGTGTGGTCGGTTGAGGGCAAACCCTCGATGGCTGCATCCACCGCCCTATCCCCGGCTTTCTCACGCACCCGGCCCATGATCGCGAGAAAGAATTCCTGATCGAACTCAGGATGGCCCTGAACGGTCAGCGTCCGGCCGCGACGGCTGGCATACCAGGCACAGCGTGGGCTCGATGCCAGACGCTCGAAGCCGGGGGCCGGTGAGACAACATGATCCTGGTGGACGGCGTAGAGGTTCAGTGGATCACCTTTGGCCCGACCGGCGAACTCGGCTTCACAACGCACCGGATAGGCACCCAGGTTCCAGCCATGCGGGGAGCGCTCGGTACGCCCACCGAGCGCTGAGTGAATCAACTGATGACCGAAACAAACGCCGAGTAACGGCATGCCGCGGTCATCGATCTCACGAACGAGCCCCTGCAGCCGCGAAAGCCAGTCCGGGTTCTCGTGAACACTGGCTCGACTGCCGGTTACCAACCACGCATCTGCGCTGTCCGCCGCAGCCGGCCACTCACCGTCATGGACCCGATAACCCACCGCGCTCAGATCCGACTGCTCATCAGAGAGCAAGGCCTCGAAGAGCGCGAGATAGGAAGGCCAGCGCGACCTGAGCTCCACGTGCAGGTCATCACAGAGCAGAACACCGACACGCCATGTCCGTTGCTGATGGATTTCAGTCATGGTCACAAATCGCTATAAAACACCAATCAACCGCAGCCAGAGAAAATGCAGCGGAAAGATCAGCACAATACTGACAAAACCAAAGCCAAGCATAAAGCGGGTCAATGCGCCCCAGGGCAGCTGTGCCAACTGCGCGCCAACGAGAATGGGCGGCACCTGATAGGGCAACAGGTACGTGGAATAGGAGGCGGTGAGAATAATCAGTACGGATTTAACCGACCAGCCGGTTGCACCGGCGAGAAGCTCGCCCAACGGCACGCCAATCGCCGGGACACCGGGCATGGCACTCATCACCGCAAGCCCGACGCCACCGAGACTGACCAGCGCATAATTCAGTGCCGCCTGTCCTTCGGCAAACGGCAGATGCGGCAGGAGTTCGGTGAATGCCGCCTCGCCAATCCCTGAATACGCCAGCAGCTCACCCAGACCCAGGACACCGGCCACCAACAGGATCGGGCCGATATCAATGGCGGCGAATGGCTTCTGCGGCACCAGGGCTGGCGCCTGGAAAAGCAGATAGACCGCTGCTGCCAGAGCCACCCAGGCCGGCCCGACTCCATGGACGACATCGCTGGCCCAAAACCCGAGCGCCAGCAGAAGCACGATGGCCATATGACGCTGCCGGGCATCCATCGCCTCGGGTTTCTGCGCCTGTGCCTCACGCCCGGGTATGCGATCCGGAAACCACAAGACCAAAAGGCCCACAAGCAGCAGCGAGCGCAACACCCCGAGCACCGGGAAATGCCACCACAGATACTCCAGATAACCGATCTGCAGTCCATGGATGGATTCCATTGCACCGGACCAGACGACATTCGGCGTATTGGCCGGGAGGATCGCGAAGGAGCCGGTATGGGTGCCAAAAATAACGGCAATGAGTAACGCCAAACGGCCATTGGCATGCTCATCGAACCCCAGCCGGTCAGCGACCGCCACCGCAATCGGCACCAGCAGGACCATGCGTGCAACCGACCCGGGAATCAGGAAGGCGAAGAGAAGACCGATGAACACCGCACCGAATAAAAGCAGGCCATAACGCGCCGGTGTGCGTGTGAGCAGGACATCCGCCACGGTCTGACCCAAACCGGTATGACGCACGGCAAGCCCAATAATCAGGCCACCGAAAATAATCCACAACGCACTGGAGGCGAACCCGGAGAACACCACCTCGGCGGGTGCGACCGCCGCCAGCATGGCGGCGAGAAAGAAAAGCAGTGAGGTCACGGCCTCGGCCACCAGACCGGTGGCGTAAAGACCGATGGTCAGCAGTGCAATAGCGGTGGTCAGAGCAGTGCCTGGAGGCAGCCAGGCAGGCGGCATCGCCACGATCAGCAGCGCCGTGAAGAAAAGCGCCGCCATCAATGCCTGTCTTGCCCGCAATGTACTCAGCATGCCCTGCCTATTGTGGTTGTTGGAAAAATCGACAGTCTAACGCGGCCCACGCTGAGCCGACAGCCAGACTCGCCGGCATTCCGGCAAACCGCTAGACTGAGCGCCTTTCCATGGCACTAGAACAACAAGCAGGGCACTCATGCAGGCGGTATTCAATCTGGCGCTGCCTTTTTTTGCGCTAATTTTCACAGGCTATCTTGCTGCCAGAAGCCGCATGCTGGGCGGCCAGACAGTCGCCGGTCTCAATACCTTTGTCTTTTATTTTGCCCTGCCGGCCCTGCTGCTGATCAAAACCTATCAGGCGCCCGCTGTCGAAGGCGCTATTCTGGAGCTACTCGCGGCGTATTACCTGCCGAGCATCGCGCTTTTCTTCCTCGGCATTCTCATTGCCCGACGTTTCATGAAACTGCGCACCGCCGATGCCTCTATCCAGTCCCTCGGCACGGTATTCTCAAACGTCGGCTTCATCGGCCTGCCGCTGGTCATCCTGCTCTATGGCAGCGAAGCGGCATTGCCGGCCGTCATTATCGTCATGGCCGACACCATCATCATGCTGGGCCTCGCCACCGCACTCATTGAGGCTGATCTCGGCAGCGGTCGGCGCCCCCTGGCGCTGGTTGCCCAGATAGGCGGTGGCGTGATCCGTAATCCCATTGTCACGGCGGGTTTGATCGGCGTGGGTCTTAACCTGCTCGCCGTCCCGGTTCCCGAACCGGTATTGCGCTATGGCGGACTGCTGGCAGATGCCGCCGGCCCGTGCGCACTCTTTGCACTCGGCGCCACCCTGGCAGGCCGGCCGATTACCGAGGGAGCGGGAGAAACCGGGTATCTGGTGGTGATGAAACTGCTCATCCACCCGGCTCTGGTGGCCGTAATGGCCGTTTGGGTTTTTGATCTGCCGCCGGTCTGGATGGCCGTTGCCATCCTGCAGGCCTCATTGCCCATCGCCGCCAATGTGTACGTGCTCGCCCAACGCTACCAGCGCCGGCCGGAGCAGATATCAACCGCCATCTTCTTCTCGACGGCGGTGGCCGTGCTCACCATCTCGCTGCTGATCAGCCAGCTCTACACGGGCTAGAGCGGCTAGAACGCGTAACCGACCTCGGCTGAGACGATATCCACACCGGGGTTGTTGTCGTAGATTCCGGCGTTGGAAGTATGCTGGATGCGCAGCCCCAGGATGAGCGCGCCCGGCGGCGCCCAGGCGACACCCAAATGACTGGTGAATTGAAACGGGCCACCCAGGTCCTTGCCATTTCCGTTGTGGCTTGAAATCAGGGTTGGCTGCACACCAAGAGACACCCGCCAGTCAGCGCCCGGCGCCCGCCACTCAGCAACAGGACCGAGCGCGAGAAAGCCATTGTCATCAACGCTGCCATCCCAGTAGCCCGCAGTCAGATCCCAACGGGCACGCCAATCAGCAAGGCTGATCCGCTCAATGACCTCGGTCTGCAGCCACTCGGAGTCCCAGCGTGTGTAGATCTCGATATTATCGAAATCATCACCACTCCCGGCGCGCACCCCCGACTCCTGCGCGAGCGTCGGCCCTGCCATCTGGCCATGGGCAGCGGACATGACGATAAACAGCGACAGCAGGACTGCTAACTTCTGAACGGCGCTCTTTGCGCGCTTGCAATGAACCATGATTCCAATCCTTTTTAATCACAATCCGAAAAGTCTACCGATTTACGTGGATACCTGCGCTTTTTTCTCACCGTTTTTAAAACTGATGCCCACCTGCGTGATCTGATTATCAGCGCCGATTTCACGAATGATCAGTTCAATGGCGTCGAGATCGACGCGATCACCCAGTTCATAACGACGCAAATGACGGGCGAGATAGTCCGCTGCGCTGAAATGCTGCTCATCGGCAGCAACGCGCGCACCGTACACATCGACCAGCGTACTCAGGCGGGCATCGGCGCTGATGGCAAAATCACCAAAATACCGATCGACCTCGCTCGAGGCCTCTTCTCTCGGGCCGGCGAACAGATGATCGAGCGCCGAGGCATAGCGCGGCGACATAAAGATGTAGATGTAATCATCGGGCTGCAGCCGGCCTGCCTTGCGGAAATGCATGGAGTGGCCGTCACGCAGCACCAGCGCCGGCCGCGCCCAGCGCGGAAGCCTTGCACCGGTGACAATCGGGCTGCCTGGCATCACGTGATAGACCACAAGCTCATGATGCGCAGTCCCGGGGAGCTCCAATTCAATCTTATCCACCGGCCCGATCTGCCTGGGTACGATAATACCGAGCCATTTCGCCATCGGTTTGATCGTCCAGCCCTGAATAAGCAGCGAGGTGAGTACGACAATAAAAGCGACATTAAAAAAAAGCTGTGAGCCTTCGAGGCCACCGAGAAAAGGCAGAATGGCGAGCAGAATCGAAACCGCTCCACGCAATCCCACCCAACCGATAAAAGCGGTTTCCTTGAAAGTAAAACCAAAGGGCAGCAGGCAAAGCCCCACGGCAACCGGCCGTGCAATCAACATTAAAAAAAGCCCCAGCGCGATTGCCTGCAGCGCGATATCGGCAAACGCCGAGGGGGTGGCCAGCAGCCCCAGGACCAGAAACATCAGAATCTGTGCAAGCCACGTCATCCCGTCCTGAAAACGCCTGAGGGCAGCGACATGCGGCACCGACTGATTACCGGCCACGAGCCCCGCCACATAAACTGCAATAAACCCGCTGCCTCCGATCTGCCCGGTCAACGCAAAGAGCAGCAGGGCGCCAGCGAGGACGAAAATGGGATAGAGCCCCGCCTCAAGCTCGATGGCATTCAAAAGCCGAATCAACAGATAGCCACCGCCAATCCCAAGCGCCACACCAAGCCCCATGGAGACCGCGAAGCCGAGCAGAATCTGCGCAGTAAACCCCGCCAGGCCGGTCGGCTGGGCAATGAGCTCCACCAGGGTTATTGCGAGGAAGATCGCGATCGGATCGTTCGAGCCGGATTCCACCCCAAGCGTCGAGCGCACCCGCTCGCGCAACGTGATACCGCCCGCTCTTAGCAAAAAGAATACCGCGGCCGCGTCGGTAGAGCTGATTAACGCGCCAAGGAGCAGCGCCTGAGGCCAGTTCAGATCAAACAGATAATGGGCCGCTGCCCCGACCAGCCCGGTGGTGAACACCACGCCGAGTGTGGCAAGAGTAATCGCGGGCGCTGCGACTTTGCGAAACACCCGCCATTTGGTGTTGAACCCGGCGTCAAACAGGATGATGGCAAGAGCAACACTGCCGATCAGGTAGGCACCGCTCTGGTCGTTATAGGCAAGCCCGAATCCATCCTCGCCAGCCACCAGACCAATGAGGAGGAAGACCAGCAGCAACGGCGCGCCAAAGCGAAACGCCAGCACACTGGTGAGCACTGACACCAGCACCAGTGCCGCGCCGATCAGAACAAGCGGTGCCAGCCAGTCAATCATTCATCACCGTCGAAAGCGGGATCCCTGCGCGTACATAACTTCAAACCTGTAAAACATGAACACTTGATGATAAGCGATCGTCGGCTATTTTTCGTATTCACTGGAACTCATGACTGATATTGCCGGTCCGGGGAGGTGAGCACGTCTGAAAGGAAAAATCATGTTTTACTCCTCGCCAGTCCTTGGCCTTATCACCTTAAGCCTGGCAACTTCGTTACTAACAACTGCTCATGCGGCATCAGACACTGCCGGTGCCAGCGTAACAATTGTTAAGGGCACCTCCGTGACTGCCGAGCAAGACTTACAATTCGGCGCCGTGCTAAACGGTATACCCGACGGAAGCAGTAGTGAGGCAATCAGTATGGCGCCTGACGGGACGCTCACTAACAGCGGGAATGTAGAGGGTGTGAGTAACGTTGCAGGCGCAAACCCGGTTCAACCGGCAGAGTTCAGCATCGAGAGTGCTGATAATCAGGTAAAAAATAACCAGAGCATTACTATCGAAGTGTCACAAGACTTTACAGCTAGCAATAACGGCGGCACCCCACCCTCTATCACCGCGTTAAATGTGGCCTACGACGAAACAGGCACCGTTGGCTCGTCTGGCACTTCCATCGACATCACAGGTGCCGATATACCAGCATCAGCCACCTCAAACCTGCAGGTTGGAGCAGAGCTGACAGTTTCTGAAGATACTAACCCGGGGGTCTATGACAGCGCGACGATAACTGTTACCTCAACCTTCGAATGAACATAACTCGATCATTAAAGGCGCGAGTCGGAGGGGCTGTAACGCTACTCAGTGCCATAAGCGCATTGAGCAATTCCATAACGGCTGAGGCTTTGAGTTTTTTGCCGACCCGGCTGATCCTCGATGATAATCATCGGGCAGTACAGCTTCAGTTAATCAACGACTCCGATCGGGCCCAGCGATATGTAATTGAATGGCAGTCAATGCAGATGGATCGGTCTGGAAATGTTGCATTTGTAGAGCAATCTCAAATGACGACACCACCATCGAGTGATCACATCATCTCAGGGCCTCGGCAGGCGATTGTTCCACCCGGTGGCCGTCAAGTTGTTCGATTTCTAAGCAAAATCCCACCCGATGCCCCTGATGGAGAGTACCGATCACATATTTTAATCACCGAGCCACCTGCACTTGGATCGGAAATATCACCTGAGGCAAACGGAGACATCACAATCAATATTGACACGGTGATCCGAACAACACTGCCCGTCATACTGAGAAAGGGGAACTTGCAGGCAGACCTCGACCCGCTGGAATGGTGGCTCGAGACATCCAAAAAAACAGAGCCCGAGCTGGGATTGCTGCTACAAAGAAGCGGGAATCGGAGCGTCAATGTGCTGGCTACCATTGAATGGCTTCCATTCGAGGGAAAGCCTGAAATTCTTGTAGAGGAGCAATTCGCGTTCTATACAGATATTGAACAAAAAATCATTCGCCACCAACTACCAGACCTCGAAACCGAGCAGCTTTCCGCAGGCCGAATTCGGTATAACCTCGAGCAGCTAGACAGAGAGGGAGCGCCAGTTAAGACTGTGTTTGAGGAGACGCTCTCAACGTCTGAGCTCGCGCCTGAACCACCGACTGATCTGTAATTTGTCATTCCGTAAGACATGCGTCGCTGGTTATGGATTATCACGATTGTTCTAGCTACGCCTGCGGCTGATAGCCAGCAAAAATCACTTCCTCTTCAACTGATACCGTTATTGGTAGAGCTGGAGGGGGAAAAAATCTCTGAGGGTATAAGCGCTTACTCGGATGGCAAAACCGTGTGGTTGCCCCTACGCCAAATAGCGAACCTCCTGGAAATACCGCTTGGCATCGATATAACCAGCGCGAGGGCAGAGGGTTGGTTGTTTGATCGGAACCGGCAGTGGTTTTTTGATGCCGATCGTGGAGTAGCGAAGCCGAGTGACTCTGAAAACACCGTGGATTTTCGCGGCGAGGATTACATAACCGAGAATCTCCGTACGAACGGCGAGGTGCATGTAAAACCCGTCATCCTTGAGACTTTGTGGCCGGTCCGAATTGAGGTCAGCAGCAGCGATTTACTCGTCAGCATAGAGGGTGAGGAAAAATTGCCGCGACAAAGACGGCTCGCTCGCGAACGCCGCCGAACGGCGCTCAACGAAACGATTGGGAGACCTGATCGCCGCTCCATCCCCAGAGTCGGCACCGCCTATCATTGGTGGCAACCACTGGCCGGCACATCGCGTTTGAGCTTTGAAACCGATGAAAACGGAGATCAGCAATCTACAGCAAGGATCACGGCCCAGGGTGAGCTGGCCGGCGCCACCACTTTTATTACGGCTTCTGCCATACAGGGGAGCGAACGAGAAGCCGAGGTCACTGACGCCCGACTGACATTCAAACGCTTCGCCAGCCCCAGCCCAATGACGCTTGGCATTAGAAAGATTGAATTCGGAGATCTCAGATTTCCAAGCTCAGAGGACATTCAAAACGGAGCAACTGGCGTTGGTGTGACGCTCAGTACTCGGCCGCTTCGAAGATCCAATATTTTTGAAGGTTATACACTGGAAGATGATGCAGAGCCCGGATCAGAGGTGGAGTTGTATCGCGATGATGAGCTCATCGACTTTACCGAGGTAGATAGCAGTGGCCGCTATCAATTCGAAAATGTGCCCATTCAAACGGGAGTGAATAACTTATACGTTGTGGTGCGAACACCCGATGGGAGACGAGAGACTGAACGCTATCGTCGAGTCGTAGGACGTAATCAAATACCCGTAGGCGAAACCCGCTTCGATGCAAAGGTTCTGCGGCCGGGAAACCGCCTACTCACCAGCTCAACAGCGACGCCAAAAAGTGCGGCGCCTATTGCGTCGATTAACCTCGATTGGGGTATCAAACCTCGCACAACCACGCAATTGGAGATTCAACATAACAGTGCTGAGGAGCCCGGGCAGAGGGCTCAATACGTCCGGTTCGATATCAACCAGGGTATCGGCTCGATGGAGAGCCGCTTTAGCGTCCTCTCTGGTTCGAATAACGGAGTGATGCAACGACTAGCGCTTCGGGTACCCAATGAGCGATGGCCCATCACTGCCGATATAGGTTGGAGCGACGAGTTTCAAAGTCCAGCCGTCGGATTCGACGACCGCGCGATCAAAGAAGAACTCAGCATCAGAACCAATGAGCTGACGCATATTTTGACTTATCCAATTCGGCTACGGTTTGAAGGTAATAGACACGAAGATCAGCAAGGGACGAAACAAACTGAATTAACTCTCGGACAGAGCGGACGTATAGGCGAAATTCTATGGCGTCATCGACTCCAGCATGATTCATTCAACGATGCCTCCATCGGACGACTAGCGTTCAGCGATTGGCTGACCGTCGCGGAGACGCATCGATTGCGTTGGTCCGGAGAAATCAGATATAGCGGAGATGAAGGTATCGAGAGTGCCAGGTTATCTGGACGCTACCCGTTGAGTACAGACGGAAATCTTAATGCGGCTTTGCAGTCCAACCTCGCAACATCGATTCATCAAGCTACTCTCACGATCACGGACAAACTCGCTGTTGGTCGGTACTCAATTGGCGGGTTCATGGATACCGACGGAGAATATGGTGCTCAAGCCGCTCTGCAATTCTACTTTGCCGATAGACGAGACAAGCCACCAAAACTCATAGATTCCGATCCAACCTACAGTGGTCGGCTCGAGGTGCGGGTTTTCCTCGATCGAAACCGCAACGGATCTCGGGACGCAGATGAACCGGCAATAAGTGATATCAGTCTCGCTCCTCCTCTTGCTGGACAAGGGAAAACAAACTCAGAGGGCGTTTTAATGATTACCGGACTTGATACACATCGATATTATCGAGTCGATATTGAAGGCAGATCTTTGACTAACCCACTGCACCGTCCAGCTAACTCTGGCAAAAAGGTTTGGGTGCGCCCGGGCTCAACTCCGCAAATCGACCTAGCGATCGTGCCCACAGGTGCTATCTACGGTCATGCAAGACTGGCTGGAGGAAGGGACGGTGCAGAGGGTGTTCCCGTGCGCCTGGTCAACTGTGACGGTGACACCGTTGATACTACACGTACCCGCTACAACGGATTCTTTAGTTTTGAGGGATTGGAGTTTGGACGCTATTGGCTCAGGGTCAATCACCGGGCTGGGTTTCGAGCGCTAGAGCTCCCCGAGCAGGCCATCCAACTAACACCAGCGAAGCCCTATGAGTCCAATGAACGCCTTGTTGTAGGTCCGCGAGACACGCTTGTCGATTACGGAACGATACAGGGAACCGTTATCGCGCCCAATTGTGAATCCGGTCTTGGAAACGTTGCTGTATTAATTGAGTCGACCGACAGCAACAGACCGCCATATCGAGTACAGACCGGCCCGGACGGACATTTCCAGCTGGACCGATTAGCGTTTGGTCGCTATCGCGTCAGTGTCAATAATGACTCACTGCCACCTTCGATCAGCCAGTCTGAATCATCAACGCTTCGACTCAACCAACAGCAAGCATTCATACAGGATGAGCACATTAGAACAGGGCGAAATCTTCAATGAATCTTAGTCAGCGGCTGGTATATTCAATGAAAATCTGTTGGGTTATTTTTTGCGCACTTAGCCTTAATAGTTATACAGACACCAGCAAGGCACAGGGGAACAGCGGGTCCAGTGGCGGTCCTAATCGGGGGGAGGCTGAAATCTCTGTGATTGACCCGTTGGAATTTGGCGAATATCTAAGCTTGATTCCAAACGGCGGCAGCGGAGAGGTTTCAGTAACGCCGACCGGCGCATCAAGTGCCTCCAATCTCCGACAGCTGGACAGCGCTGCGAACCCCGCACGGGTCACAGTTCTAGAGACGTTCCCGAGCCAAGGACAACCCTTTGAGAGCGACTATGACATTATCATCAGCACCAGGACATTGGAGTCCAACAATAACGGGCAGACCATAGATTTCAAACGGTTGAGCGTACAATTTTATGAGGATAATCGGGGTTCTAATTCGGGCAATGTCATTAATAGGACAGTGACTGGCACAGGCCCTTTATCGATTGAACTCCAGAACGTAGACCTACCCAGTGGTGATCAACCCGGAAACTTATTGATTGGTGGAACATTAGAAATTGGCGCCTCAGACACTGGGACCTTTAATACTGACATCCTAATCGAAGCGCTCAAGCATCACGATTAGTCGACCGCTCGCGGCAGCCAGTCAATCATTGATGTCCCCGCCCTCCCTGGTTGATCTGGCGCTACGAGTCATCGCCCGGGTCTGCTAGCCTTAGCAGCACTATTGGCCAGCAACACACAGGACGCCGCGTGGAATTCGCCGCTCACAGCGCTTTTACAGAGATCGCCGTGCTTTTGATGCTGGCGGCCGCCGTTGGCTTTATCGGCATTCTCCTACGCCAGCCCCTTATTGTCAGCTTTATCGCCGTGGGGTTGAT
Organism: uncultured Ectothiorhodospiraceae bacterium; assembly: GCA_913057145.1. Classification (GTDB taxonomy): domain Bacteria; phylum Pseudomonadota; class Gammaproteobacteria; order Nitrococcales; family Nitrococcaceae; genus Spiribacter. The sequence goes on along the minus strand of CAJXNJ010000022.1, from coordinate 2,847 downwards.
CACCGGGCCCTCGGTGCTGGATCTGGTGCATGCCGAGGCGCAGATTGATTTGCTCGCGGAAATCGGTATTGCCGTGCTGCTGTTTCTGGTCGGCATCAAGCTTGATATCAAACTGATCCGATCACTGGGGACGGTGTCGCTGATGACCGGCCTCGGGCAGGTGCTGTTCACCTCGGTGATTGGCTTTGGCATTGGCATCGCGCTGGGGCTCGATACGGTTGCCGCGCTCTATGTGGCCGTCGCCCTCACCTTCTCCAGCACGATTATCATCGTCAAGCTGCTCTCGGATAAGCGCGAAATTGACTCATTGCACGGCCAGATCGCTCTCGGGTTTCTGATTGTCCAGGATCTGGTTGTCGTCATCTCGATGATTGTGCTCTCCACCCTTGGCATTGGTGCCGCCGCCGATGGGGGTGGATTAACGGATATCGCCTTTGTACTGGCCGCCGGTGTGGCGCTGGTGGGGCTGACCGCGCTTTTCATTCGCTATGTCGCCAACCCCCTGAGTGCCCGTCTGGCCCGGGCACCTGAGCTATTGGTCATTTTTGCCATCGCCCAGGCCACCATGTTCGCCACGGTGGCCGACCTCATCGGCCTTGGCAAGGAACTCGGCGGGCTTCTGGCCGGTATATCACTCGCCTCAACGCCCTATCGCGAGAGTATCTCGGCACGTCTCTCACCGCTGCGTGATTTCCTGCTGCTATTCTTCTTCATCGCCCTTGGCTCAACGCTGGATCTCGGGCTGATGGGGGCACAGATTACCGAGGCGTTGATCTTCTCGGCGTTTGTACTGATTGGTAATCCACTCATCGTGCTCATCATCATGGGGTGGATGGGTTACAGACGCCGGACAGGCTTTTTGGCCGGGCTCACGGTCGCGCAGATCTCGGAGTTCTCCCTGATATTCATTGCCATGGGCATCACCCTGGGACACATCACCGAACAGACGCTGGGGCTGGTGACGCTGGTCGGGCTGATTACGATCGCCACCTCCGTTTATATGATCACTTATTCGCACTGGCTCTATGCCCGTCTGCAGGGCCTGTTGGTGATTTTTGAGCGTAAAAACCCGCACCGCGAACCACTCAGCGATGCCGATCGGCTGAAAGGCAGCACGGATGTCGTAATTTTTGGCATGGGCCGTTTCGGCACCGCCATTGGCATGCGGCTCGAGCGCAATGGCTATCGCGTACTGGGCATCGACTTCAATCCTGATGCCGTCAATCGGGCAAGAAGCCTCGGTCTGCGGGCAGAATTCGGCGATGGCACCGATCCCGAGTTCATCGCCGATTTGCCGCTGGAATCAGCGCAATGGGTCGTGAGCACCGTGCCTCGACACCCAACGGGCGTCTCGCATGAAGACAGCCGCCATACCCTCATGCAGGTCCTGCAGAGTCACGGCTTCTCCGGCAAACTGGCAATGGCGGCGCATAACATCGCCGATACGGATGGATTGAAAGCCCGTGGCGCCGATGTGGTTCTTGAGCCCTTTCAGGACGCTGCCGACCGCGCTGTTGAACTGATCCAGGGCGCACGAGCGCAGAACCGCACCGATATCCCCACCATCAGCGCCGAGGAGCTACCGGACTCCGATTAATGATCGGCACGCATAAGCCATAACCGAATGACGCCCCGTCGCAGGATTTCGGCGAGGGTGCCACAGACCAGGGCGATGAATGGGTTGACCAGCACGGTCGCGGCGGCGGTAACGCCGATGACCGGATAGCAGGAGGGATTGCAATCGACAAGACGGCGGCTCCAGGCAAGCTCAATGGCCGCTGCCATGAGCAACACACCAAGCCCTGCCAACGGAATTGCAGCCAACAGACCAAGCCCCGCATGAGCCGGTAACACCGCGATCAGTAAAAGCATGCCACCCAGCATCAGGGGTGCACCACCGCTGCGGGCTCCAAAGCGGTAATGCGCGGCAACGCCACCAGCCCCGTGGCACATCGGCAGAGCACCCAGAGGTGTGAGAAGGCAATTGCCAAGCCCCGATGAAATCGAAAGTCTTCTCGGCGTTACATGACGGGCCGATTCCCCGAAATAATCCCCACAGATAAGCGCGGTGAGAATGACCGCGTTGGTCAGCGTCAGTGCCAGCTGAGGGAGTACCAGAAGACTGAAAGACTGCTGAATTTCAGCGATGCTCGGAAGACTCATCGCAATAAAATCACCAGTTGCATCCACAGGCAGCGAAAGCCGCGGCACATCGAAAAACTGACCGGCCAGAAGCGCCAGAGCCACAATCGAGAGCGCTGCCGGGAGGCGAGGGAAACGCAGCAATAGCAACAACCCCCCACCAAGCAGAATGCCAAGCACTGGCGCGGAGCTCATCATCTGCAATGCCACCCAGCCAAGCCCGATGCCAAGGCCCAACTGCAAACCGGCAAGCAGTGATTGCGGCACCAGGCGCGCCAGCTTATCAATCCAGCCGGTTGTCCCCAGCACCAGCAGAACAAGGCCGATCATCACGCCACTGGCCGCAAGGCTGGCTGCCGTCATTTCCACCGTCAGCGCCACTGCCGCCACCGCCTTCATCGGCTGGACCGGCACCGGCAGGCGATACCACAGCGCCGTAGCAATATAGGCGATGGCAAAGCCGATCAGCACCGGTTTCGGCGCGAGCCCCACCACGACAATGGTGCCGAGCATCAGGGGCAGCAGGGTGCCAAGATCGCCAAGCGCCCCGCTCGCTTCACGCCAATCAAAATGAAAAGCCGACCCGCGCATGAAAACTGCCAAAAACCCGCAACAGCCTCAGCATAGGCGGGCTTTCATGATGGGTCCAGAAGAGAAGGAATTGGTCGGGGTGAGAGGATTCGAACCTCCGACCACCTGCACCCC
>CAJXNJ010000021.1 GCA_913057145.1 uncultured Ectothiorhodospiraceae bacterium | reverse complement strand
GGCAAAGGCATCGCTGCCGCCTCTTTGGGTTCTATTCTCCAGGCACGCGGTTTGAGCGTGACCATGGTCAAGCTCGACCCCTACATCAATGTGGACCCGGGCACCATGAGCCCGTTTCAGCACGGTGAAGTCTTCGTCACCGACGACGGGGCCGAGACCGATCTCGATCTGGGGCATTACGAGCGCTTTGTTCGCATGCGTGCCACCCAGGATAATAATTACACCACCGGGCGTATTTACGAGAGCGTCATCCGCAAGGAGCGCCGGGGGGATTATCTCGGCGGTACAGTCCAGGTCATCCCGCATATCACCGATGAGATCAAGGCCTGTATCGAACGCGGTGCGGGTTCTGCCGATATCGCCTTGATTGAAATCGGCGGCACGGTCGGTGACATCGAGTCACTGCCATTTCTCGAAGCCATTCGACAGATGGGTGCAGAGCTTGGCCGTGAGCGCTGTCTCTATGTGCATCTTACCCTGCTGCCCTGGATAGGCGCTGCCGGTGAGATGAAAACCAAGCCCACGCAGCACTCGGTCAAGGAGCTCCGCTCCATTGGCATACAGCCGGATATTCTGGTCTGTCGGGCGACCAAGGAGATCCCGGCTGAGGAGCGGCGCAAGATCGCCCTGTTCACCAACGTCGAGCCCAAGGCGGTGATCTCGGCGCTGGATGTCGACAACATCTATAAAGTCCCGGCCATGCTGCACGAGCAGGCTTTCGATCAGATTGTTGCCGAGAAATTCGGCCTCGAGCTGCCACCAGCGAGCCTTTCGGACTGGGAACATGTGGTCGAGGCGATGGAATCACCGAGTGGCGAGGTCACGATCGCCATGGTCGGTAAGTATGTGGATCTCGCTGATGCCTATATGTCGCTTAACGAAGCACTGCGTCATGCCGGCATTCAGGCCCGTCAGCAGGTCACCATTCGCTATATCGACTCGGAGGCCGTTGAGCGCGATGGTACCGCCATGCTGCGCGATGTGGATGCCATTCTGGTCCCGGGAGGCTTCGGTGAGCGTGGTATTGAAGGGAAAATCGCCGCTGCCGGTTTTGCACGTGAGCAGAAGATCCCTTATCTCGGCATCTGCTTAGGTATGCAGGTGGCAGTCATTGAATACGCGCGGCATGTCGCAGGCCTTGAGGGCGCACACAGCACCGAATTCGTCACCCACCCGCGCAACCCGGTCATTGGTCTGATTACCGAGTGGATGAATGCCGAGGGGCTCAAGGAATACCGGGATAATGACTCCGATCTCGGCGGGACCATGCGCCTGGGTGCTCAGCCTTCTTCGCTGGTCCGCGGGACCCGCTGTCATCAGATTTATGGCAAGGATGTCATTCGCGAGCGTCATCGCCACCGTTATGAATTCAACAATGGCTATGAAAAGGCACTCACCGAGGCCGGTCTGGTGATCTCCGGCTGGTCTCAGCACGGTCATCTGGCCGAGACCATCGAGCTGCCGGATCATCCGTGGTTCCTTGCCTGCCAGTTCCATCCGGAATTCACATCAACACCGCGCGATGGCCATCCGCTTTTTACCAGCTTTGTTGAAGCGGCCGCTAACCACCACAAAGCGCGTGGGGGCTAGATTACGTGGACTGGGGGATGGGGGATTACGCACCCGGGCTTGATCAGCGCTTCATGCTGATCGCAGGGCCCTGTGTGGCGGAGTCGAGCGACTTGGCACTGGAGATTGCCGAGCAACTGGTGAAGATCACCGCTGATCGCGGGATTCCGTTTATTTTCAAGGCCTCTTTTGACAAGGCCAATCGTTCCTCCGGACAGAGTTATCGTGGCCCGGGCATGGAGCAGGGGCTGAAAACGCTGGCTCGGGTTCGGGATGAATATCGCATCCCGGTGATTACCGATGTCCATGAGTACACCCCGCTTGATGAAGTCGCAGATGTTGTCGACTGGCTGCAGACACCCGCCTTTCTCTGCCGACAGACCGATTTTATTCAGGCAGTAGCGGCACAGGGGCTGCCGGTGAACATCAAAAAGGGCCAGTTTCTTGCGCCCTGGGACATGCAGCATGTGATCGCGAAAGCCCGCGAGACCGGTAACGAGCGCATCACCGTATGCGAGCGTGGTGTCTCTTTTGGCTATAACAATCTCGTTGCCGATATGCGTGCTCTCGCGGTGATGCGTGAGAGTCGAGCGCCGGTGGTATTCGATGCCACGCACTCGGTACAACTGCCCGGGGGTCAGGGAAGCAGCTCCGGCGGTCAGCGTGAGCATGTGCCGGTCTTAGCGCGCGCGGCAATCGCTGCCGGCGTCAGTGGCTTATTCATGGAGACCCATCCCGATCCCGATCAGGCGCTATCCGATGGGCCGAATAGCTGGCCGCTCGCGAAAATGGCCGGCTTACTGGATACACTTTTGGAACTCGATGCCGTGGTCAAGCGCCAGGGCTTTGCTGAGATGCAGCTTTAATCAGGAGCAAAACAATGCCAGCGATTACTCGCATTCACGCCCGTGAAATCCTTGATTCGCGGGGTAATCCGACGCTTGAGGCCGAGGTCACACTCAGTGATGGCACGGTGGGCTCAGCGGCGGTTCCGTCCGGGGCGTCCACCGGGGCGCGCGAGGCCGTGGAGCTGCGTGACGGGGATGCCGGGCGTTACCTTGGCAAAGGTGTGCTCAAGGCGGTAGCCAATGTGAATGGCGAGATTAACGATGCACTCAATGGCATGGAGGCAACACAGCAGCGGGCCATTGATGAGCGTTTGATCGCGCTCGATGGCACGGACAATAAAGGACGACTCGGGGCCAATGCACTGCTTGGCGCATCGCTTGCCATTGCCCACGCCGCGGCCAAATCCGCGGGCGTTCCCTTGTTTGAGTATCTGGCCGGTGAGGGCGAATACCGCCTGCCGGTGCCGATGATGAATATCCTCAACGGTGGGGCGCATGCGAGCAACAGCGTCGATATTCAGGAATTTATGGTAATGCCGGTCGGTTTTGACCGCTTCAGCGAGGCGCTTCGTTGCGGCACGGAGATTTTCCATGCCTTAAAGAAAGTCCTCTCTGCCCGCGGGCTTTCCACCGCCGTGGGGGATGAGGGGGGTTTTGCGCCTGATCTGCCCTCCAATGAGGCGGCCATCGAAGCAATACTCGAGGCAACCGAGGCGGCGGGCTACACCCCGGGTGATCAGGTCTGGATCGCGCTGGATGCCGCGAGCTCCGAGTTCTATGAAAACGGTCAGTATCATCTGGCATCGGAAAACCGGCGTTTTGACGCCGAGGGGTTTGCCGGGGTGCTGGCAGACTGGGTCGGGCGTTATCCCATCATTTCCATCGAAGATGGTATGGCCGAAGACGACTGGGATGGCTGGGCTGCGCTGACCCGTCGCATCAGTGAAGGGGTGCAGTTGGTGGGTGATGATCTGTTCGTCACCAATACCCGAATCTTCCAGCAGGGTATCGAGCAGAATATCGGCAACTCTATTCTGATTAAATTCAATCAGATAGGGACATTAACTGAGACTTTGGATGCGATCGAGATGGCGCGGCGGTCGAATTACTCGGCGGTGATTTCGCATCGCTCTGGCGAGACCGAAGACACCACCATCGCCGATCTTGCCGTGGCAAGCAGTGCCACACAGATCAAGACCGGTTCGCTCTGTCGCTCTGATCGGGTGGCCAAGTACAACCAGCTCCTGCGCATCGAAGAGATGCTCGGCGAAAAAGCGGTGTATGCCGGCGCCGAGGCCTTCCCCAATCTCAAGCAGATGGGTGTCAAGGGGCGCTGATGCGCTGGCTTGCAGCCGGATTGCTCCTGCTGGTGCTGCTTTTGCAGACCCGGTTGTGGTGGGGCGATGGCAGCATCCCCGAGATGCTGCGGCTGCAGGCGGCTGTCAATGAACAAAAGGCGGAGAATGCCGAGCTGGATGAGCGGAATCGGGCGCTCGCGGCGGATGTTGCCGATCTGCGCAACGGCCTGGAGGGCATCGAGGAGCGAGCCCGGCGGGATCTGGGCATGATCGGCGAGGATGAGCATTTCTACCGTGTTATCGAACCCGATGCTCAGTAAACCCTTGTGGGGCGTCATCGTGGCGGCCGGTCGCGGGGAGCGGACCGGGGCGCTGCGGCCCAAGCAGTATCACCCGCTTGCAGGCCGTCTGGTGCTCGACTGGGCGGTCGACGCCATGCTGCAGACACCGCAATTACAGGGCTTAATGCTGGTTCTGGCGGAGGATGATGAGACCTGGCAGAACTCGCCGCTTGTCAATGAGGCACGGATTCACACGACAATTGGCGGCATGGAGCGCAGTGATTCGGTGATCGCGGGGCTTCGGGCGTTGCAGCGCAGCGGAGCAGGTGATGAGGACCGGGTGCTGATCCATGACGCGGCAAGGCCCGCGGTCGATGTCGCCGACATACAACGATTAATCGAGGCCGTGGGCGATGACCCGCAGGGCGGTCTACTGGCCGTGCCGGTACGCGATACCCTGAAGCGTGCCGGGGAGGATGCCAGAGCGGCCTCAACGGTTGATCGCAGGGCGTTATGGCAGGCTATGACGCCACAGCTCTTTCCCCTCGGTACTCTGCTGGACGCGCTTACCGCCTCCAGCGATATCGCCCCCACCGACGAGTCTCAGGCGATGGAGCGGGCCGGTTGGCAGCCACGGCTCGTTGAGGGCAGCCCGCAGAATATCAAATACACCTATCCTGAGGATCTGGCGTGGCTTGAGAGCATTATCCTCAACCGCAAGGAGGCGCGTGAATGAAGCTGCGTGTTGGCCAGGGCGTTGATGCCCATCGCTTGGTGGCCGGTCGTCCACTCATTCTCGGCGGGGTAGCGGTGCCGTTCGAAAAGGGTCTTGCGGCGCATTCCGATGGGGATGTGCTCTTGCATGCAATCACGGATGCGCTGCTCGGTGCAGCCGGACTCGGGGATATCGGACAGCACTTCCCGGATACCGATTCGGCTTACAAGGATGCCGATAGTCGCCTTCTGTTGCGCGAGGCAGTCTCGCTCTTGAAAACCAACAGCTGGTCGGTGGTGAATCTCGACGCCACCATTATCGCGCAGCAACCAAAGCTTCAGGCTCATCTGCCGGCCATGCAGGCGAACATCGCCGAGGATCTGGGTGTCGAGCTGACAGCCGTCAACCTCAAGGCGACCACCATGGAGTGGATGGGGTTTACCGGCCGTGGCGAAGGCATTGCGGCGATGGCAAACGCGCTTATTGGTGAGCAATGAGCATCACGCAGGGCCTTGCGCGGGCCTGGGGAGAGCCGCTCGGCAGGGCACAAGTCGCCGGGCAGCCGGAAGACTTCTTCGTAGACGAGCAGTTGAGCTTTAGTGCAAGCGAAGATGGCCCGCATTTACTGATTCAGATTGAAAAGCGGCGGTTGAGCACCTCAGAGGCCATTCGCCGGCTTGCCGATGGCTGGGATATTCCGGCTCAGGGTATCGGGTATGCCGGGCGCAAAGACCGCGAAGCCGTGAGCAGGCAGTGGCTGACGGTGCCCTGGCCCATCCAGGCTTCGCTGCCACAGACAGGCGCGATCTTCGATGACCCGACAAGCGGGAAGCAGCTTCGCGTGCTAAAGCTTGCCCGGCATCGGCGCAAGTTGCCGGTCGGTGCATTGACCGGCAATCGCTTTCGCCTGCGGCTGCGAGAATTCAAGGCCGACCCTGTGGCGGTGAATGCGCGCCTGCAACAGATCGCCATCGCCGGAGTGCCCAATTATTTTGGCGGGCAGCGCTTTGGCCATGATGGGGGTAATGCTCAGAAAGTTGCGGCATGGTTTGCCGGCGAATACCGCCCTCGTCACCGAACTGAACGCAGCATGCTGCTCTCAAGCGCACGCAGTATCTGTTTCAACGCGGTTTTAAGCGAACGGGTGGAGTCGGGTGACTGGGCCACACCGGGCATCTGCGATCTGGTTGTGCTGGATGGTCGTGGCAGTCTCTTTGCCGCGGATACCGAGGCGCCTGCAAGGCTTGCGGCGAGAGCTGCCGGGCTGCGCGTCCATGCAACAGGCCCGCTACCCGGGCAGCCGCGGAAAGGATTGAGCCTCCCCGAGCGCTTGAGCCAGCGTGAGGATGACTGGTTACGACCGCATGCCGCCCTGGTTGAAGGGCTGCAGGCAGCCCGAGTGGATGCTGCGCGTCGGGCGTTGAGGCTGGCCGTAGGCGCACTGGCCTGGCGCTGGGCGGACAGACAGACGCTTGAGCTGCAGTTTTCGTTGCCAAAGGGCTGTTATGCAACGGCGGTGCTCAGGGAGTTGGTGGACTGGGAGATTGCGGCTTAGATGTCAGCGGCGCAGCAGCACATAAAGGGCGCCGGTCCCACCATCAACCGGCCGTGCCGAGCAGAAGGCCAGCACGTCATCGCGCTGGCGCAGCCAACGGTCGACCTGGCCTTTGAGTACCGGGCCGGCATTCGAGGATCGTTTGCCTTTGCCGTGGATGATGCGCACGCAGCCAAGATGCCGACGCTGGCATTCGGCGAGGAAGTCGCTCAGCAGGCGACGTGCGGAATCCACCGTGTGGCCATGGAGATCCAGCTCGGCCATGATGCTGAATTCTCCGCGGCGCAGGCGACGTAATGTACGGCGTTGCAGTCCGGGACGGGCAAAGGCAAGTGCTTCACCAAGCTCTACACCAAGCGGGTTGTCATCATGGCGGCCGCTTGCCAGTTCACGCAGCACCGCGCGGTCGTCGGCGTGACGCTGACCGGGGATGGGTGGTGGCCGGCGGCGTCGCAGATCGGCTTTCTGTCGGTCACGCAGCGGTCGCACGTCATCCATGGCGGCCCGGAACAAGGCGGTATCAGGGTCGTCGCTTTGCATTATCGGCTCCCGCGAGGGTTGCGGATCGGTATAGTACACGGGGATCAACGCAAGTAGACAAGAGGGCAGTATGAGAATTCTCGTCAGCAACGATGATGGCTACGCATCGGTCGGCATTCGGGCATTGGCCGATGCTCTGGGCAGCAATGCCGGAGTGACCATCGTTGCACCGGAGCGGGATCGAAGTGGCGCCAGTAATTCGCTCACACTCGAGTGGCCGATCCGGGTGGCAGAGAGTGAACCGGGTATCTATCGGGTAGAGGGGACGCCCACCGATTGTGTTCATCTGGCGATTACCGGTCTGCTGGATCATGTCCCGGACATGGTGGTCTCCGGTATTAACGCCGGCGCCAATCTGGGTGATGACGTTCTCTACAGCGGCACCGTGGCTGCGGCCATGGAGGGCCGGACGCTTGGGTTGCCGGCCATTGCCATCTCACTGGTCGGGCATGAACCAACTCACTATGAGACGGCCGCGGAGATTGCGCGTCGGTTGATGCAGCAGCTCAATGACAAACCGCTGCCCGCTGACACCATCCTCAATGTCAACGTCCCGGATCGCCCGCTTGCCGAAATCGCTGGTATCGAGGCCACCCGGTTGGGCCAACGTCATCGGGCTGAAGCCGCGATTGCCTCACAGGATCCACGCGGCCGGCCGATCTACTGGATCGGGCCGCCCGGTGCGCAGCAGGATGCCGGGCCGGGGACGGACTTCAATGCGGTGAATCGCGGTTATGTATCGGTAACGCCGATCGAGGTTGATCTGACCCGCTATACAGCGCTTGATCAGATTGCAGGCTGGGTTTCGGGGCTGTAGCGATGGATGCAAGCCGGCTCCAGGGAATCGGTATGACCTCGCGGCGGACCCGCGAGCGTCTTGCCATGCGCTTAGGCGATGCCGGTATTACCGATGTCCATGTGCTCAACGTCATCCGGCAGATACCGCGGCATTTATTCGTGGATGAGGCATTGGCATCGCGGGCTTATGAGGACACGGCCCTGCCGATCGGTCATGGGCAGACCATCTCGCAGCCTTTTGTCGTCGCCCGCATGACAGAGATTCTCATCCGTTACGGGATCCCGCAAAAAGTCCTTGAGATCGGTACCGGCTCTGGCTACCAGGCTGCGGTTCTGGCCGCACTGGTCCCACAGCTCCACACCATTGAGCGGATCCGTCCACTGCACACGCGCAGCCAGGCGCTATTCCGGCAGTTGGGTATACACAATATTCGCCAGCGCCTCGGAGACGGGCATTTGGGTTGGCCGGGCGCAGCGCCTTTTGACGCCATCGTTCTCACCGCCGCGCCGGCCATCATTCCGCCGGCACTCTTTGAACAACTGGCAGACGGCGGGCAGCTGTTGGCACCTGTGGGGGATGACCGTGGACAGCGGCTGATTGTCTATCGGCGACTGGGTGAAGAGATTGAAGAAGAGGCGGTCGAGGACGTGAGCTTTGTGCCGATGCTTGAGGGCACGCAGCGATGATGGTGTTCACCGCCTTGTATGACCGGGTGCTCGGCTGGGCCGCGCATCGTCGCGCCCCATGGTTTCTCGCGGCATTAAGTTTTGCCGAATCCTCATTCTTTCCCATTCCACCGGATGTCATGCTCGCTCCGATGAGCATGGCGCGGCCACAGCGTGCGTTGCGACTCGCCGGTATTACCACGGTCGCCTCGGTGGCCGGTGGGGTATTGGGTTATCTCATTGGCATGCTCGGCCTTGAGCTCGTCCTGCCGATCATTATCGAGGCCGGTTATCTCGATGCCTATGAGCTCGCGCAGGCATGGTTTGCACAGTGGGGCTTTTGGGTGGTTCTGGTGGCAGGCTTCTCGCCGATTCCCTACAAGGTTTTCACCATCGCAGGCGGGGCCATGGCCATTGCCTGGTTGCCCTTTGTTCTTGCCTCCATTATCGGCCGGGGGGCACGATTTTATCTGGTGGCCGGGCTTCTCGCCTGGGGCGGCCCACGGCTTGAGCCGCTGTTGCGGCGCTACATGGAGCGTCTTGGTTGGGGCACGGTGGCCATACTGATTGTGATCGTGATTGTTCTATCGTTATGAGTCGGGCGCATTGGATTGTTGTGATCACGCTTTTGTTGGTCGGTTGTAGTGAATTTGACTACGCCAGCGACCGGCACTTGCGGGAGGGCGCGATTGTCAGTGGATCACCGGCGGTACATACCGTCCGGCAGGGCGATACGCTCTATCAGATTGCCTGGGCGCATGGCGTCGATTTTCGCGATCTTGCCGCCTGGAATGGTATCTCGGCGCCTTATGTGATCTACCCGGGGCAGCGTCTTTCTCTGCGTGGGCAGGCGAGGGCGAGCTCCGGCGTTAGCGCCAGTAATCGGACAGCATCATCGTCGCAGGCGCGTGTCGGCAGCAGCAGTGCGCGGGTTGAACCATTAACCGGGCCCATTGCCTGGCAATGGCCGGTTGAGGGCAGACTGGTGCGTCGCTATGACCCGGATGCGCTCGGTAAAAGAGGCATCGGGATTGCTGCCGAGCCCGGCGCTACCATCAAGGCAGCGGCCAGCGGTGATGTGGTCTATAGCGGCAGTGGGCTGCGTGGTTACGGCAATCTGATCATCATCAAACACAACGAGCAGTTCCTCACTGCCTATGGCTACAATCGTGAGCTCCTGGTCGGTGAGGGCGATCGTGTTGCCGCGGGGGACGCCATTGCACGCATGGGCGCGAGCGCGGATCACCCCGCGGAGCTGCATTTCGAAGTCAGAGAGCGCGGTCAGCCCGTTAATCCGGCCAAATACCTGCCCTGAAGCGTCCTAATCCTCGATAATCAGCGCCGCGACGACGCGTCTGCCTTCACCCATGAGGATATTGTAGGTCCGGCAGGCCGAGGCGGTATCCATGATCTCAAGGCCGACACCGGCGGTGATCAGCCCCCGCATCAACTCCCGTGCCGGGAAAACCTGGCGCGCGCCGGTACCGAGTAAAACCACCTCGGGCTCGAGGGCGCGGACTGCCTGTAGATGCTGATCGGTGAGATGATCCGGCTGTCCCGGCCCCCAGTCCTCAACCAGCGTATCGGGCATCACCAACAGGCTTTGGCCGTAGTACTGGTCATTGATTTGGATTTTGCCGTTGGCGTAGCCGAGAATGCGGTAGACGCCTTCGTTGCTATCGAGACTGATCTGCATACCGCTACCTTAGCGACAGTATCGTCTTTGCAGCAACCGATTGGCTTGGAAATCACGGCATTTTTTCTGGCGAGCAGTTATCATGGGGGCTTGCCGAAATTCTCTGGGGGTTGTCTTGAACGAGGACTTTCAGCGCATCAAGCGCTTGCCACCGTATGTTTTCAACATCGTCAATGAGTTAAAGGCTCAGGCCCGGGCTCGTGGCGAAGATATTGTCGACTTCGGGATGGGCAACCCCGATCTGCCGACGCCAAAACATATCGTCGACAAACTCACCGAGGCCTCACAGCGACCGGATACGCATCGCTACTCCATGTCGCGCGGTATTCCAAGGCTGCGGCGTGCCATTACCCGTTGGTATCACAGTCGCTACAACGTGGCCCTCGACCCCGAGAGTGAGGCCATTGTGACCATTGGCTCCAAAGAGGGCCTGGCGCATCTGGCACTGGCGACGCTTGGCCCGGGTGATGCGGTTCTGGTACCCAATCCCGCTTATCCGATTCATCCCTACGGCGTGGTGATCGCGGGTGCGGATATTCGCCATGTCCCGCTGGTCGAGGGTGGTGACTTTTTCAGTGAGCTTGAGAAGGCCATAAAAGACACCTGGCCGAAGCCGAAAATGCTGGTGATTAATTTCCCGGCCAATCCGACCGCGCAGTGTGTCGAGCTCTCATTCTTTGAGCGGGTTGTGGATATCTGTCGGGAGCATGGCATTTGGATTGTGCATGATCTCGCCTACGCCGATCTGGTGTTTGATGGCTACGAGGCGCCGTCCATTCTCCAGGTGCCCGGCGCGAGAGAAGTGGCGGTGGAGTCATTCTCCTTATCCAAGAGCTACAGCATGCCGGGCTGGCGGGTCGGGTTCATGTGCGGCAATGAAAAACTGATCGCCGCACTGGCCCGAATGAAATCCTATCTGGACTACGGCATGTTCACGCCGATTCAGGTCGCCGCGATTCAGGCCCTTGAGGGCCCGCAGGATTGCGTCGCGGAGATCTGCGAGACCTATCGGGTCCGTCGGGATGTCCTCTGTGATGGCCTTGAGGCCGCCGGCTGGCCGGTCACCCGGCCGAAAGCAACGATGTTCGTCTGGGCACGTATCCCCGAGCCCTATCGGGAGATGGGTTCGCTTGAGTTCTCGAAAAAGCTGCTGCGCGATGCCGGTGTGGCGGCTTCTCCGGGGATTGGATTTGGCGAATATGGCGATGAGTACATGCGCTTTGGCTTGATTGAGAATCAGCATCGAACACGGCAGGCCGTGCGCGGCATTAAACAGATGCTGCGGCGTGATGGATTGAGCAGTTGATATGACAACGGGAGTAAGCGATTTGGATCCGGTGAAGGTAGGGGTGCTCGGCCTCGGTACGGTTGGAGGCGGAACGGTCAATCTGCTTGAGCGCAACCGCGATGAAATCACGCGCAGGGCAGGGCGGCCGATCGATGTCATTCGGGCGGCAGCCCGCCATCCGGAGCGTCCGCGAACCTGCAGCACCGAGAATATTCAGCTCGATTACGATCCGTTTGCGCTGGTCGATGATCCGGCCATTGAAATTGTTGTCGAGCTCATCGGCGGCGTGGAGCTTGCCAAAGAGCTGACTCTGCGGGCGATAGATAACGGCAAGCACGTGGTGACCGCCAATAAGGCGCTGATCGCATTGCATGGCAATGAAATCTTTGCCCGAGCGCGTGCCAAGGGTGTGACGATCGGTTTTGAGGCTGCTGTGGCGGGTGGTATTCCGATTATCAAAGCCGTGCGCGAAGGCCTGGTTGGCAATCGTATCGAGTGGCTCGCCGGCATTATCAATGGCACGAGCAACTTCATTCTCACCGAAATGCTTTACGCCGGCCGGGAATTCGGGGATGTGCTCGCTGAAGCCCAACGCCTGGGCTATGCCGAGGCCGACCCGACTTTCGATGTCGAGGGTGTCGACGCCGCGCATAAGCTGACCATCCTTGCCTCGATCGCGTTCGGTATTCCGCTGCAGTTCGACAAGGTCTTCATGGAAGGCATCGGGCAGATCAGCACGGATGATGTCGCCTATGCCCAGGAGCTTGGCTTTCGCATCAAGCATTTGGGGATCTGCCGCCGGGAGGGCGACGGTATCGCGCTTCGGGTACATCCCACGCTGTTGCCGGAGCGGCAGTTGCTGGCCAATGTCGATGGCGTGATGAATGCCGTCATGGTGAATGCCGACCCGCTCGGCCCGACCCTCTACTACGGTGCGGGCGCCGGCGCCGAGCCGACCGCCTCCGCCGTGGTGGCCGATCTGGTGGATGTCGTCCGTGAGTTTACGCTTGAGCCGGAGAACCGGGTGCCTTATCTCGCCTTCCAGGCCCATGCGCTCTCCGATGAACCGGTTGTTGGCATGGAGGCGGTGGAGACCGCCTATTACCTGCGGCTTGAGGCGCAGGATGAGCCAGGCGTTCTTGCCGAGGTGACCGGTATTCTCAGCCGCGCCGGTATCAGCATTGAGGCGGTTATCCAGAAACAGCCGGCCCCTGGGGCCGAGACGGTGCCGGTGATTCTGCTCACGCATCCGGTGCGCGAGGCACGAATGGATGAGGCGCTTGAGTCAATCTCGGCGCTCGAGGCGGTTCACGGCAGCATTACCCGCATCCGCGTGGAGGCACTGTAATGGCAACAGGTAACCGATACACCGGGCTTATCGGCAAATATGCCGATCGGCTGCCGCTCTCAAGTGATGCCGCCCCGATCAGTCTGGGCGAGGGCAACACACCGCTTATTCGGCTGGATAACCTGGTCAGGGATATTGGCAAGGATGTCGAGCTTTATGTGAAATACGAGGGGCTCAACCCGACCGGTTCCTTCAAGGACCGTGGGATGACCGTTGCCGTCACCCAGGCCGTTGCAGAGGGCAGTCAGGCGATTATCTGCGCCTCAACGGGTAATACCTCCGCCTCGGCGGCCGCTTATGCGGCAAGAGCCGGGATCAAAGCTTTTGTTCTCATCCCGGATGGGAAAATCGCCATGGGCAAGCTCGCGCAGGCCATCATGCATGGTGCTGAGGTTCTGCAGATTCACGGCAACTTTGATGATGGTATGCGCATCGTCAAGGAAATGGCCGAGACCGCACCCGTGAGTCTGGTGAATTCGGTGAATCCCTATCGCCTGCAGGGTCAGAAAACCGCGGCGTTTGAGATCTGCGAGGCGCTCGGCCGGGCGCCCGATTATCACTGTCTGCCGGTGGGCAATGCGGGCAATATTACCGCCTACTGGATGGGCTACAGTGAGATGGCATTGAAGCCGGGCGAAGCCGGTACCCAGGCCTGTAAGTTCTGTGAGGGTGATTGCCAGTTTCACCAGGCAGCCGTTGCATCACGGCCGGTGATGGTCGGTTATCAGGCCTCCGGCGCGGCACCGTTCCTGCGTGGGCATCCCGTTGAGAAGCCGGAGACGATTGCCACTGCCATTCGTATTGGTGCCCCGCAGAGTTGGGATCAGGCGCTTGCGGCCTCTCGTGAATCGAGCGGCTGGTTTGATGAATTTGATGATGAGGCGATTCTCGAGACGCAATGGCTGCTCACGAGCCGGGAAGGGATTTTCTGTGAGCCCGCTTCAGCGGTGTCCGTCGCCGGAGCCATTGCAGACATTCGCAGTGGCAAGATTGCCGAAGGCAGCACGGTGGTATGTACGCTCACAGGCCATGGTCTCAAGGATCCGGGTGTCGCCGAGCGCTACGCCGATGCAGCGGTGAGTACGCTCGCGGCCGAGTCCAGCGCGGTGAAAGAGGCCATTCTCGGTAAGATGCGCTAGGCCATGCAGTCGCGGCACGAGGTCCTGCTCCTGGCGCCGTCATTACTGGGGCCGGTGCCATCAACGCTCGCCGATGCAGTGACTGATCTGCCGTCCTGTCGCCAACTTGAGCGTTTTCTCTCTCGATGCCGGCACAAGCGGCGGGATAAGGCGCTCGATGGCGAGGCAGCCCTTTGCGAAGGTTTGCAGCGGTTCATTCCTGACGGTGATCAGACATGGCCTGCATCCGGGGCCATCGCTGCCAGCGCACTGGGACTTGCTGATGGCCGAATGCACTACCGCGCAGCGCCAGTGCACTTGCGAGCCGACCGCGACCGGGTATTGCTTTTTGCCGGCAATGATCTGCGGTTGTCGGCGGAAGATGCAAACTCTTTAACGCGTGATTTCAATCAGTTATACAACGATATTCAAATTAGCCTGAGCTTTGCACAGGACCATTGGGTGCTCAGTGCCGCGGAGGCCCCGGGCCCGGATCTGCCGGCCTTGGCGAGCGTGGCGGGGCGTTACCTCGATACCGTCATGCCAACGGATGCGGCCTCACAAAAGTGGCGACAGTTGCTCAATGAAATCCAGATGTTTCTCTACGACCACCCGGTCAACCAAAAGCGGGCTGCTGCGGGTGAACTCAGTGTCAACGGGTTCTGGTTCTGGGGGGGTGGAATCCAGCAGCCGCTGGAGCTCACCGCGGGCGGCCGGCTCATCGGCAATGATCCAATCGCCCGCGGTATTGCCGAGCTTGCGAAACTGCCGATTGAATCCCTTGATCAGATTGAACGAACACAGTCCTACGACTACAGCGTCATTGTTTGGGATGTTGCCGAGCAGGCACTTCTTGGCGGTGATGCATCGGCCTGGCTGCAGGCGCTCGCGCAGTTCAACGAACGTTTTGGCCCGCTATTGGAGCGCTCTCTTGCCGACCGGAGTCTGGCGATGACGCTTGACACCGGAGCCTGTCAGTACACGCCCGATCGGCGCTGGTTCCACCGGCTCCTGAGCCGGGATAAAGCCCTTGTGGATTGGATTGAGCGGGCATGACGGCGGGTCGGATTATCGAGATTCGAGATCGCGAACTGCCTCAAGGCGCATCGCGGCCGCTGCCTGATTATCCACCGCTGCTGGATCGGATCTACCGGCTGCGAGGAGTGGCCGATGTTGCCGAGCTTGACTATCGCCTTGGCGCAATGCCGCGGCCCGATACCCTGCCGGGCATTGACGTGGCCGCCGAGATTCTTGCTGATGCCATTGTCACGCATGGTCGGATTCTGGTGGTCGGTGACTTCGATGCCGATGGGGCCACCAGTACGGCAGTGGCGGTCCGTGGATTACGGGCCATGGGAGCCGGTAGCGTTGATTACCTCGTCCCCGACAGGTTTGCACTGGGTTATGGGCTGAGTGCGCCGCTGGTCGAACAGGCTCTGCCGCTTGAGCCCTCGCTGATTCTCACTGTCGATAACGGTATATCCGCACACAGCGGGGTGGAAGCAGCCAATGCAGCCGGCATTCCCGTGGTTGTCACCGATCATCATTTACCCGGTTCGACCCTGCCGGAGGCAGCGGCCATCGTGAACCCGCAGGTGAACCCTGAAGCCTTTCCAGGGCGGCATCTCGCGGGCGTTGGGGTTTGTTTTTATCTCATGCTGGCTGTCCGGCAGGTACTGCGCGATCGGGGCTGGTTCGAGCAAGAACATCAGGAGCCTAATCTCGCCAATCTGCTGGATCTGGTCGCGTTGGGGACGGTTGCCGATGTGGTCAGGCTGGATCATCTCAATCGGTTGTTTGTCGAGCAGGGTTTGCGACGGATTCGCGCGGGGGCGGGATCGCAGGGCATCAGTGCTCTGCTGAGAGTGGCAGGTCGTGATCCGGCCAGAGCCTGCGCCATGGATTTGGGGTTTGCCGTGGCGCCGCGCCTGAATGCCGCGGGGCGTCTTGATGATATGTCGGTCGGCATTGAAGCCTTGCTCAGCGAGTCTGAAAGCGAAGCCGATGAGCGGGCGGCGGTGCTTGAAGCATTGAATACCAAACGTCGATCGGTTGAGCGGGAAATGCGCGATTCGGCGATGACGGATGTCGAGACCAAAATTGCCGAGGCGGAAGGCCGAATGGAGCCGGTGCTGTGTCTTTTTGATGCACAGTGGCATCAGGGCGTTGTTGGCATTGTCGCCGGGCGGCTCAAGGAACATTTTCATCGGCCGGTGATCGCCTTTGCCCCGGGTGAGACCGACGAGCTCAAGGGCTCGGCGCGCTCCATCCCCGGGGTGCATATGCGTGATCTGCTTGAGGCGATCGATACGCGAACCGAAGGCAGACTGATTCGCCGGTATGGTGGTCACGCCATGGCCGCCGGCCTGCAGATAGCCGCGTCAGATCTGCAGGCTTTCGAAAAGGCGCTCAGTGAAATCGCCCCGGAATGGGTCGGTAACCACGGTGAGACACAGATCCTCTGGACCGATGGCGTACTGGCGGCCTCGGCTTACACTCTTGAGACGGCGAGAGAGCTGCGCCTGGCAGGCCCCTGGGGCGCCGGTTTTCCGGAACCGTTATTCCGCGATCGCTTCGTGATTCAGTCAAAGCGTATCGTCGGTGAAACGCATCTAAAGCTGACCGTCAGCCCGGCCGATGGGCCAGGAAGGGCGCTTGACGCGATCGCCTTCAATGCGGTCGACCGCGGTTGGGATCAGCTCGGCGATGAGGTCGAAGGCGTTTTTCGGCTGGATGTCAACGTATTCCGCGGCCGGGAGAGCCTGCAGCTGGTTTTCGACTACCTCACCGCGGCGACCTGATTGTCCTGGCGGGTTAATTCAATCAGATCCACCATCACCGCCGCGGCCTCATCGAGCAGGACGTCGGGCAGGGCTTCGGGGTCAAGATCTTCGAGTGACTGCAGCGGCTCTTCGCCGTAAGCCCGGAGCTGCTGATTAATCGCGGCAAGCCGGGCGGCCTCTGAGGCCTCCATTTGCCGGATACGCTCAGCTTCGTTCAGTGAGACCCGAGTGTCGGCGGCTTCCTCCTCCAGGCGTTTGGCTTCATCGGCCACGCTCAGGAGTGCCGGCTCTTGGGCGAGTCGGCGGTCATGACGACGTCGCAGCTCCCCGAGAATGGGTTCAATCGCGGTGAATCGGCGATACTCGGTGGAGCGGATGGTATCCCAGGGCAGGGCATTATCGGCCGCCCGCTCACCGACTTCGTCATTGGCATGGGGATAGGGCATCTCAAGATCAGGTTCAACACCGGTGAGCTGCGTGCTCTCGCCGTTGATGCGATAGAACTTGGCGATCGTGAGTTTCAGACGCCCGGTTGGTGTCTCCTCGTCGCCAACGCCAAAACGATCGAGCCCGATGAGCGTTTGTACGGTACCTTTGCCAAAGGTCTGATCGCCCATCACCACACCGCGGCCGTAGTCCTGCATGGCGGCGGCAAAAATCTCTGAGGCTGATGCGCTATTGCCATCCACCATGACGCCGAGCGGGCCGGTGTAGAGTGCCGGCTCAGCTTCGGTGTCGTTGAGTACTTCACGTCGGCCGTTGCTGCGATGCACCTGTACCACCGGTCCGTTGTCGATAAAAAGCCCGGTGAGCTGAATGGCTTCTTCCAGCGAGCCACCGGCATTGCCCCTGAGATCGATAATCAGCGCATCAATCTGGGCCAGTTGCTCACTGGCAAGCAGCCGACGGACATCTCGGGTGGTGCTGCGGTAATCGGGATCTCCGGCATTGGCGGCGCTGAAATCGGCGTAAAAAGCCGGGATGGTGACAACACCGACTTCAAAAGCCTGGTTGTCCCGCTCCACGTTGATGACCTCTGCCTGCGCGGCCTGCTCCTCGAGCTCAATGGTGTTGCGGACAAGCCGGACGACTCGCTCGCGTGACTCGCCGCGGCCACTGCCCGGGAGTATTCGCAGGAAGACTTCAGAGTCTTTCGGGCCTCGAATCAGGTCAACCACATCGCCAAGACGCCAGCCCACCACATCTTCAATCTCATCCGCGGTTTCACCGACACCCACGATGCGGTCTCCGGCCTGTAACTCACCGCTTGAGGCGGCCGGGCCGCCGGTGATCAGCTTGACGATCTCCACGAAATCCCCTTCGCTGCTCAACATGGCACCGATGCCCTCGAGCGAGAGGCGCATGTTGATATCGAAGTTCTCCGAGTTGCGCGGCGACATGTAGCTGCTGTGAGGGTCATAGGCGGCCGCCCAGGTGCTCATGAAGACCTGAAAGACATCCTCGGCGGTGTATTGCGAAAGCGTCTCAGGAAGACGTTCATAGCGCTTCTGTAGCGTCTCCCGAATATCCTCCAGGGCCCGGCCGTTGAGCTTCTGGGTGAGGACGTCATTCAGTACGCGCCGCTCCCAGAGATCGTCCAATTGATCTTTGGAGGCGCCCCATTCGGCTTCACGACGGTCAAGTTCAAGGGTTGCCTCTCCGGTGAAGTCTAAATCACCGTTGAGCACCGTTGTGGCGTATTCGCTGCGCTCGGTGACGCGTTGCCGATAGCGCTCAAAAATGGCAAACGCCGTGGTCAGATCTCCGCGGGCCAGTTCGTCATCAAGGCGGTCGGCACGGTCTGAGAACTCGGCAATATCCGTTGCCAGAAAATAGAAGCGCTGGGGGTCGAGTGCCTCGAAATAGGTGTCATACACCGACTCCGAGAGGGCATCGTTCACCGCGAGGTCGTTGTAGTGATAGCGCGAGAGGAGCTCAGCGACCACTTGTCCGGCGCGCTCATGAATGGGCTCCGGGCTGATCGGTTTGGCACTGACCGGCAGCAGGACAAAGGCAAGCGCGGTGACGGTCAGTAGCTGGACGAGACGGGGCATGCTTGAGCCTCCTCGATTAAGCGGTCTATCTGCGTGGCTTTCCTTATGACATCGCAATGTAACGGAAATTTCGCTGATTTTTCTGTTAGCGTAACGGGATATCTCATCAAGGGAAACCAATGCTGCCAACGCTAACCCGCCCGAGAGTCTCAAACCCCACGCCCCGACTCGAATGCCTGCGCGCCAGTCCGGCAAAAAATGCCAGCCGGAAGGAAGCGCCGATTGTTTTTGTCCACGGTGCTTTCATTGGTGCCTGGTGCTGGCAGCGGCATTTTCTGGACTATTTTGCCGCAGCGGGTTACGCCTGCTTTGCACCGAGCCTGCGGGGGCACGGCGGCAGTGAGGGCGGCGAGCGGCTGGATCATTGGGGGATTCGCGAATATGTGGCTGATCTTGCCGCCACCGTGGCCGAATACACCGAGGCGCCACCGATATTGGTTGGCCATTCGATGGGCGCCCTGGTCGTCCAGCGTTACCTCGAGCAGCACCCGGCGACAGCGGCGGTGCTGATGGCTCCCGTGCCGAGCCAGGGTCTCTTACCCTCGAGCCTGCGCATGGCTTTTGCTGATCCGATGTTGTTCTGGCAGTACGGTCTGATGCAGACCATGGGGGCAACCGCGGTCAATGAGGATATCGCCCGTCGTGCGGTGTTCTCCGATTCGCTCTCCGATGCGGAAGTGGCGGCCGCTACGCAGGAAGTCCAGCGCGAATCACAGCGTGCCTTGTGGGATATGACCGTGATGCCGGCAGGACGGCCCTGGCTTGCAGGCAATCCACCTCCGATGCTGGTGATGGCGGGCAGCGATGATGCGTTGTTCGCGCCATCGGAGTGCCGTTCGGTAGCGGAGCTCTGGGGTGCGGACTGGTCGCTGCTTGAGGGTATGGCGCATGCCATGATGATGGATGCCGACTGGAGACGCGCGGCCGATCAGATGCTGCAATGGCTTGAATAGCGACCTACCAGCGGTACTTGTCCCAGAGCTCCGGATTTGCCCAGTGGCGGGGATTCAACCAATCCGGTGTCACCTTGTAATGCGCAAGATCGAAGATGAACCAGGTGCGGTTATCCGCTCCGTCCAGGCTTTTCTGCCAGCGATGAAACCCAAGGCTCGTTAATGTGCCGCGATCAAGGGTATTGGCATTCTGACTGCCAATGACCAGCACCTGTTCAGCGCAGACGTCACGCAGATGGCTGACGAGGGTCACTGCCTGCTGCGATGTTTCGAAAAGCGCATTGGCATCAATGACGGCCACTGGCAGTCGCTCTCCGGCCTGCAACGTGGCCGCAGCGGCCTCCGGCGTAATCGCTCTGGCGCCGAGGCGGGCAACGGTTTCGCAGTAGTCGATGTTACTGCTGATGAGCGTCGGCGGGCCGGCGGCGTTGCCTTTAGGCTCGGTTTGGAAATCTGTGATCACCCGCTCCAAGAGCAGGCGGGTCTCGATGAGCGTTTCGCTCATGCCGACTCCAGCGCCTGATAAAGCGACTGAAAGGCCTCGGTCAGCTTGTGCCGGGAGGCCATGGCAACAAGGGGTCTTGCCGCCTGATGCGATTCCCGGACTTTAACCGAGGCGCTTAAGTACGGTTTGAGCACCGGCACTCCGGTTTCGGAGAGTTCATCGACCAACTGCTGTGGCAGGCGCGCTCTTGCCTGGAACTGGTTGACCACGATGCCTTCGATCATGAGCTCGGGATTGTGATCGGCGCGAAGCTCTTCGACCGCGCCGATGAGTTCATTCAGCGCCTGACGGGCGAACGCATCGCAGTCAAAGGGGATCAGGCAGCGTTCGGCGGCAATCAGCGCTGATCGGGTGTAGAAATTCAAAGCCGGCGGTGTATCGATATAAATGCGGTCAAACTCATCCAGAGCTTCCAGAGATTCGCGCAGCTTGTAGATTTTGTAACGTGATTCGAGCCTTCCCTGCAGCGGCTCCAGGGATTCATGCGCGGCCGCGACGAACAGGTTGTCATAGGCGGTCGGCTTGGCAACGGTGGAGATTTCCCGCGGATAAATCCGAAAGCTCAGTGTGTCTTCGAAGTACCCGGCGATGGTCTCATCAGCATCGGCCACGGATTGCCCGAGGAGATAATGCGTGGAATTGGCCTGAGGGTCGAGGTCGATGACCAGCGTTTTCAGCCCATGATGGGCTGACAGGGCGGCGAGATTACAGGTGATGGTGGATTTGCCAACGCCTCCTTTCTGGTTGAAAACCACACGGCGCATATCCGCACTCCTGATACAATAATTAACTATCAGTCTAGGCAGCTCTTGATCAGAGGTCGAGCCCGATGTTTGCGCTAATGCGACGGTTTTTATTCATGCTGCCTCCGGAACGGGCTCATGATCTTGCCCTCGGTGGGCTTGATCTGGCGGAGAGGCTGCGTTTAACCCGACTGTTACCGGCACGGATTACCGATGAGCGCGAGTTGATGGGGCTGCGCTTTCCTAATGCGGTGGGCCTGTCGGCCGGGCTGGATAAAGATGGGGATCATCTGCAAGGCCTGGCGGCATTGGGTTTTGGTTTTATTGAAATCGGCACGGTGACACCAAGGCCGCAGCCCGGAAATCCTGCCCCGAGGCTCTTCCGTCTGCCGCGTTACCAGGCGCTCATCAATCGGCTTGGTTTCAACAACAAGGGCCTCGAGCATCTCTGCGCGCAGGTAAGAGAGCAGCGTCAGGCCATTGATATCCCCCTTGGTATTAACATCGGCAAAAATCGGGATACACCGGTGAGCTCCGCACGCTCGGATTACCTGTGTGCACTCGAGGCCGTTTATCCTCTCGCCGATTACATCGTGGTCAATCTTTCATCACCCAACACCCCCGGGTTGCGGGATTTGCAGGCGGTCACCGAGCTTGATGAACTCACTCAAGCGTTAAAGGCCAGGCAGGTTGAGCTCGCCGAGGCGCAGGGGCGCTATGTGCCGCTGTTGGTGAAGGTTGCCCCGGATGTCGCGGATGCCGATCTTCGAGCGATGCTCGATGTCCTCTTGGCCAACGGCATTGATGGTGTGACGGCGACCAATACGACGATCGAGCGCTCCGCCGTGGCGGATGATCCCCGCTCGGCTGAGGCTGGTGGTCTGAGTGGCGCGCCGGTGCGCGAGCGGTCCACCGAAGTCATCCGACTGATTCGTGAGCATGTCGGCCCGGATTACCCGATTATCGGGGTGGGTGGCATTCTCAGTGCAGAGGATGCGGTGGATAAAATGCGGGCCGGCGCCGATCTGGTGCAGCTCTACACCGGGTTGATTTATAAAGGCCCGGGTCTGATTCGTGACACTGCCAGGGCCATCGCCGAGCAGCACCCGGCTTGAGACCGACTTGCGGGAAAAAGCGGAGCAGGGGAGAATTGCAGCTTCTGGAGAGGTGGCAGAGTGGTCGAATGCGGCGGACTTGAAATCCGTTGAGCCCCTCGGGGCTCCGGGGGTTCGAATCCCTCCCTCTCCGCCAATATCCCTGTAAGATCCGGGGGTTAGAAGCTGAAAAATGATCCGTCTAGCAAAATGGTCACTAAAGGCTCCTTTACCTCTAACCAAACGATTGGAAACAATCATGCGTCGAGCAGTCCTGAGCACGGAGGCGACAGAGCAGAATGGCATCGTTGATTGGGAAATCCGCAGTTGGTGTTTTCGCAATAACTTTAAGCGCATGTGGCGCCAGTCAGTGGGGTGAGCCCGGTGGTAGCTTGTGCGACTCAGAAATCTCCCAGCTGGGCCCGGATACTTTTATGGCAACTGGAAAGTACGGCAACGGGTGCGGAGAGGACAGGATGGTCAGGCACGCCGGTATCTTCTGCACCCGAAAGGGTCTAAATCTTTTGGTCGAACGCATTGACCCCGGAAATTCCATGGTAGTGTTTTCATGCTTAGCTGCCGACGATCCCGATTATGAACGTCCCACGTATGGGACAGATCCTGACATTGAAGTTGATGTTCGATGAGGCGGTTTCCCCTGGTTTTTTTTTACCTAGATGCGAAAGTACAGGCTGCCAACTCCACCCACCGAGTGTGAGCTTGGATCGGAAACGAGGCGTACCGCTTAGCCGATTATTCGGGCGCTCGCTTTGTCATCCCAGTATTTCTCGCATCCGAGCAGGAATAGGATTCCACTTCGGGTGACTTTATAGCACCGATGATAGGCAAGGGCCGCTGAGCAAATTAGCCGACATTTCCCTTTAAATGAGCGGCCTATGGAACCCCGTGTGACAGGCGAAGAAGGCATGATTTGGAAGGACTAACCACAAATATGTCAATTTCCCTTTCGCCAGATATTAAAAAGGGGCCCGGGGCCTCTGATTAGAATCGGACTTCGACGCCGGCAGAGAAGCTTGGC
>CAJXNJ010000020.1 GCA_913057145.1 uncultured Ectothiorhodospiraceae bacterium | reverse complement strand
TGTTTGATCAGGTCGCTGATTTCCGTGGGATTGAGTTGCATCTAATCTGTCCTCTTAGCGGCTAAGGGCGCCGGTCAACCGCCCAAGGCGGCCGCGCACCGAACCATCGATGACCAGGTCGCCGGCACGGACCACCGCGCCGCCGATAAGCGTTTCGTCGATCTGCGTCTCCAGCGTGACCTGGCGCTCGAGACGCTCGGAAAGGGCAGCGGCGAGTCGATCACGCACCGCATCGTCCACCGGCTGAGCGGTAATCAGCTCGGCCTTCAGGGTGCGCTCATGCGCCGCGCGCAGGGCATCAAACTGTTGCCGGATATCCGGCAACAACAGAATGCGATCCCGATGCACGAGCAGGCGGATGAAGTTGCGCTGCTTGAGATCAAGGGCATCGCCGCAGACCTCGAGCAGGAACGCGCCTTTCTGCTCGGCCTCGACCCGCGGGTTGCGCAGTAGCGCTTCAACACGCTCGTCCGCAACCACCATGGCCGCCATTGCCAGTCCGTCTGCCCATGCCGCCAGGGCATTGGCATCACGGGCCAGCTCGAAAGCGGCTTCTGCGTAAGGCCGAGCGACGGTGGTGATTTCCTGCGCCATCGTCCTGCTGCCTCAGACCTGGTTGGCCAATTCGTCGAGCATCTGCTGGTGGGCTTTGGCGTCCACCTCGCGCTCGAGAATGCGACTTGCACCGAGAATGGCCAGCTCCGAGACATTGCGGCGCAGCTCGGCGCGAGCCTGGCTGACCTCCTGCTCGATGCGTGCCTCGGCCGCGGCTTTTTCCCGCTCTGCAACGGCGCGCGCCTCATCACGGGCCTCATCGACAATGCTGGCCCCCTGACGGTTGGCCTTTTCGATGATTTCCGCGGCCTGAGCCTTGGCCTCGCGAATGTGCTCGGCGGCACGCTCCTTGGCCAGCTCCAGCTCATGCTGGCTGCGCTCGGCAGAAGCGAGACCGTCCGCGATCCGCTTCTCACGTTCACTCATGGCCTGCTTAATCGGCGGCCAGACGAACTTCATGGTGAACAGAATGAACACCGTAAAGGTGATCATCTGTCCGATCAGCGTTGCGTTAATGCCCACGGTCTACTCTCCGATAACTGCCTGTTGGCAGGGTTTCGCGGTTCCCGATGAAATCAGCTCAGCGCGCCGAGCAGCGGGTTGGCGAACATCAGAAGCGCTGCGAAGGCCACGCCGATGATCGACAGGGCGTCAAGCAGGCCGGCAACGATGAACATGCGCACCTGCAGGACACCGGCCACTTCAGGCTGGCGGGCGATACCTTCCAGGAACTTGCCGCCCAGCAGGCCAAAGCCGATGCTGGTGCCGACAGCCGCGAAGGCGAAAATCAGTCCGATGGTGATGGCGGTGAACGCCTGGACCTGTGCGATAGCTTCCATGATTCCTCCGATAAGGGGTCGTCTAAAAGTAAAATCCAGTTCTAATCAATGTTCTTCGTAGGCCAGACTCAGGTACACGACCGTGAGCACCATGAAGATAAAGGCCTGCAGCGGGATCACCAGAATATGGAAGATCGCCCATGCAACACCCGGTATCCACTGCGCCCAGATGGGCAACAGCGCAATGAGAATAAAGATGATTTCGGCCGCGTAGAGGTTGCCGAACAACCGCATGCCCAGAGACACCGGCTTGGCAATCAGCTCAACGATGTTGAGCATCAGGTTGGCCGGCCAAAGCAGCGGATGACCACCGAAGGGATGGGTAAAGAGCTCCTTGCCGAAGCCACCCCAGCCCTTGCCTTTAATGCTGTAGATGATGATCAGCGCCAGCACCGTCAGCGACAGGCCAAAGGTACCGTTCATGTCCGCGGAGGGCAGAATACGAACATATTCAACGCCAAACAGCAGCATGATCTGTGGGAACAGATCCACCGGCAGCAGATCCATCAGATTCCAGAAGAAAACCCAGACAAAGATGGTCAGCGCCAGCGGGGCGACAAAATCCTTGGGCCCGTGAAAACTCTCGCTGACCTGATTGTCGATAAATTCAACGCAGGCTTCTATGACGGTCTGAATACCGCTTGGCGCATCGACGCTTGCGCGGCGCGCCACCGACCAGAACAGGCCAAGAAAAATCAGACCGAGCACCCAGGAGACAATGAGGGTGTCGATATGCAGGGTCCAGAACCCTTCACCGACCTTGAGGTGCTCAAGGTGATGGGTGACGTACTCTGTGGCTGATCCGCTTGCCATGAAGTTGCCGTTATCCTTGTCTCATCGTCCAGTCAGTCAATGTCGCCCAACAAAACCAGACCATAAGCGGCCAGGGTCAGCGACAGCGTGATCACCAATGCGCCCGCATTTTCGCGGAACGCGTAGACGGCGATAAAAATTAACGCCGTCCCGAGCAAAAGCTTCATGGTCACAGCCCCGTAGAACGCGCCCAGTATGGCTCTGGGTTCTTGCGCTCCGGCGCTTTTCAAGCCCCAGCGCATCGCAACGTAAAACGTCATGAAAACGCTGATGCCAGTGCCGACCAATGCAGCGAGGCCTGCCTCAACCCCACTGGCGACAGCCCACAGGGCTGTTGCCGACAGACCGATTCCGATCTGCCAGCGGATGACCCGGCTGGCAACCCGTCTTAATGACATGGTGCCCGGCGAATCCACCGCAAAATTGCGCGGAGTATAAAGAACTCCTGGCCTCGCTTCAACGGATATGCTCCAAAATGCCATCCAGCTCGTCGAGGCTGTTGTAACGAATCACCAATCGGCCACGCCCACGCTGGCCGTGACTGATCTCAACACGGGCACCCAGACGTTCGGCAAGATCATCCTGCAGGCGCCGGATATTGGGGTCCGGAGCCGCCTCACCCGCGGGCTTGTCGGCCGCACCGGCCTGCAGCCGACGCACCAGCGCCTCGGTCTGGCGGACCGTTAATCCTTTCTCGGCCACCTGGCGGGCGGCTTCGGCCTGTGCGGATTCATCCAGCGCCAACAGGGCACGGGCGTGGCCCATTTCCAGCTCACCCTCGGCAATGCGCGTCTTCACCGCAGCGGCCAGGTCCAGCAGGCGCATCAGGTTGGAAACCGCAACCCGGGAGCGCCCCACCGCATCGGCAACGGCCTGATGCGTCATGCCGAATTCATCGACCAGCCGGCGGAACGCCCCGGCCTCCTCCAGCGGATTGAGATCCTCGCGCTGAATGTTCTCGATCAGCGCAATGGCCATGGCCATCTCATCGGGAATTTCCCGGACGATGGCGGGGATTGCTGAGAGTTCAGCCAGTTGCGCGGCGCGCCAACGGCGCTCACCGGCGATGATTTCGTAACGCTCACCGCCGGGCAGTGGACGCACCACGATCGGCTGGACGACCCCCTGTGCGCGAATCGAGCGGGAGAGCTCCTGCAGGGCGGCCGGGTCGAATTCGCGACGAGGCTGATAACGACCGCTTTCGAGTTGATCCACCGGCAGTTCGCGCAACCGCTCGCTGCCTTCACCGCTTTGCTCGGTGGCTTCCCCGAGCAGTGCATCCAATCCTCTGCCCAGTCCGCGTCGCTTGTTGCTCATGCCGTCTCTCCTGACTTCACCGCGCCTTCCTGCTGCCGGCGCAACAACTCCGAGGCAAGCGCCATATAGGCCACGGCCCCGCGTGAGCTGCGATCATACTGCAGTACGGGCATGCCGTGGCTCGGCGCTTCAGCCAGGCGTACATTGCGCGGTATCTGGGTGCGGTAAACCTGACCCGGAAAATGCTCCAGCAACTGTGCACCCACCTGATTGGCGAGATTGTTGCGGCCATCAAACATGGTTCTCACCAGGCCCTCGATCTCAAGCGCCGGATTCACTGTCTGCTGCACCCGACGAATGGTATTGAGCAATGCGGTCAGACCCTCGAGGGCGTAGTACTCGCATTGAATCGGAATCAACACTTTATCCGCCGCGACAAAAGCATTCACCGTGAGGATATTCAGCGCCGGCGGGCAGTCGATGAGAATGTGGTCATACTGCTCACGCAGTGGCGCAAGTGCCGACTGCAGACGCTTTTCCCGTCCGGCATCGATCTCCATCAGCCCGACTTCTGCGGCGGTGAGATCTCCGTTGGCCGGGAGGACATCGAAACCGGCTTTCAAGCCCTGTTGCCGGACCGCCTCGGCGCTCGCCTCAGCCATCAACAGCTCATAGTTGCTGGCGGCAACGGCGTCTTTGTCGAGGCCGGCACCGACGGTGGCATTGCCCTGGGGGTCGAGGTCGACCAGCAACACGCGCCGGCCATTGCTGACCAGCGAGGCGGCCAGATTGACGCAGGTGGTGGTCTTGCCAACACCCCCTTTCTGGTTGGCGATGGCGAGTGTCTGGGTCATGACGACTGTCCTGTTGCGCTAGCAGCGCCTTTGAGCAAAAGCAGATGGCGCTCGGCTTCGAGGCCCGGCACCGTCAAATCCTGAGCCTGCCATGATACGCCGGCTTTTGTGAGTGCTGCCAATTCCGCCTCATCCCGGCGGCCCTTCATGGCAATTGCAAGCCCATCGTCCGCAAGCAGGGGTGCAACCCCCTGCCAGAACGCGAGGGCCTCGCTGAAAGCCCGGCAGATAATCACAGCAAACCCGGCCTCCGATTGGTAGTGCTCAAGTCGCACTTCGGCAATCTCAACATTCTCAAGACCGAGCTCCAGCCTGGCCTGGCGCAGGAAGCGCGCCTTCTTGCCGTTGGCCTCCAGCAACGTCACCGGGCGTGATGGCTGGGCGATGGCAATGGGAATACCCGGCAGTCCCGGACCGGTGCCGACATCCAGCAACGGCCCGGCGGGCAGATGCGGGAGCACCGCGAGGCTGTCGAGCAGATGCCGGGGCACCATGGCCTGCGCATCGCGCACGGCCGAGAGGTTATAGACCCGGTTCCAGCGTGCCAGCAAATCACGATAGGCGATCAGGGGCTCGGCCAGGTCCGGGTCGAGCGCCAGAGTCCCAAGCCCCGCTGCCAGGGCAGACGGGGCCGCCTTCGCCGCCACTCAGGCTCGCTTGCGGGGCTCGTCCCGCTTGAGATGGACCAGCAACAGGGAAACCGCTGCCGGGGTCATACCGGGAATACGCGCGGCCTGGCCCAGGGTGGCGGGGCGATGATGGCTCAGTTTCTCGCGCACCTCGGAGGAAAGCCCTGCCACCTCGCCGTAATCCATGTCCACGGGCAGACTGGTCTGTTCGTGTCTGGCCTGCCGCGCTACCTGATCATCCTGACGCTTGAGGTAGCCGGCGTACCGCGCCTCGATCACCAGCTGCTCGCGCACACGAGGGTCATCAACCCCCGGGCCGGCGGCAGGAATCTGCATGAGCCGGTCGTATTCCATCTCCGGGCGGCGCAGCAGAGCCATTAAGTTCTGCTCACGCCGCAGCGGCTGGCCCAAAAGTGCCTCACCACTGTCCTCACCGAGATCCTGGGGCCGCAGCCAGGTCCGCTCAAGGCGCGTTTGTTCACGCTCAATCGCCTCGCAGTAGCGCTCAAAATCCGCCCAGTCGGCATCCGCAATCAGGCCATATTCCCGCGCCACGGGCAGCAGTCGCCGATCGGCATTATCCTCGCGCAGCTGCAGTCGATATTCAGCGCGCGAGGTAAACATCCGATACGGCTCACTGGTCCCGCGGGTGGTGAGGTCATCCACCAGCACCCCCAGATAGGCTTCGTGTCGAGCCGGCGTCCAGGAGGCAAGCCCGCGGATGCGGGCAACGGCATTAATACCGGCGAGCAGCCCCTGCGCCGCTGCCTCTTCATAGCCGGTCGTGCCATTGATCTGCCCGGCGAGCAGAAGCCCGGGCAGATGCAGGCTCTCGAGCGTGGGGGCCAGGTCCCGCGGGTCAAGATAATCGTATTCAATGGCATAGCCGGGGCGGGTGATCTCCGCGTTCTCAAGGCCGGCAATGCTGCGCACCAGTGCCACCTGGGTATCGAAGGGCAGACTGGTTGAGATCCCGTTGGGATAGACCTCACGGGCTTTCAGGCCTTCCGGCTCCAGGAAGATCTGATGCGCATTGCGATCGGCAAAGCGCACGACTTTATCTTCGATAGAGGGACAATAACGCGGCCCGGTCCCCTCGATCTCGCCGCTGTACATGGGCGAGCGATGCAGGGCACCACGAATGATCTCATGCGTTTTCGCATTGGTATGGGTGATGTGGCAGGCCACCTGCTCGGGGTGTTCATCACCCCGGCTCCAGCGCGAGAAATAGGGCAGTGGCTCATCACCGGGCTGGGCATCAAGCCGGCTGTAGTCAATGCTGGCCGCATCAATCCGCGGCGGGGTGCCGGTCTTCAGCCGGCCGACCCGCAAGGGCAGCTCGCGCAGTCTCTCGGCAAGCGCGATCGAAGGGGCATCCCCCGCCCGGCCGCCACTGCGGTTATGTTCACCAATATGAATCCGCCCACCGAGGAATGTCCCCACGGTGAGCACAACCGCCTCGGCATGCAGCACAAGCCCGGTGCCGGTGACCACGCCCCGGACCGTATCCGACTCCACCACCAGATCCTGCACCGTGTCCTGGAAAAGAATCAGGTTGGGCACTTCATCGAGGATGTCGCGCACCGCCTGACGATAGAGCGCTCGATCAGCCTGTGCCCGGGTGGCGCGAACCGCCGGGCCCTTGCGTTGATTGAGGATACGGAACTGAATGCCGGCGCGGTCGATGGCCCGTGCCATGACGCCGCCCATGGCATCGATCTCACGCACCAGATGCCCCTTGCCGATGCCGCCGATCGCCGGGTTGCAGCTCATCTGCCCGATGGTATCGATGCTCTGGGTGAGCAACAGCGTCCGCGCGCCCATGCGCGCGGCGGCGTAAGCGGCCTCGGTACCGGCATGGCCGCCACCGACAACAATGACTTCATAGCTGCGGTCTGGATGCATGATGGGTACTTAAGTGGTTGAGTTCGGGGGCGAAATCATACCCGGTTATTTGCCAATGCAAAACGTCGAGAAAATCTCGCCAAGCAGATCCTCGGTGGTGACGGCCCCGGTGATCCGACCGAGCTCGTCCTGAGCGACGCGTAACGACTCGGCAATCAACTCCTCACCCAGACCGGTACGCGCAGCCTCAGCTGCCTCATCCAGCGCCGCGGCCGCCTGCTCAAGGGCAAGGAGATGACGGCGCCGGGCGATAAACCGCGCTTCCCCCTCATCCACACCGGCTGTCCGGCGCAGTGATTCACGCAGCGCATCCATACCCTCACCGGTAAGGGCCGATACGGCCAGACAAGGGTTCGGTTCCTCCGCTAGAAGCCCGGGGTGCCGACCGCTTAAGTCGATTTTATTCAACACCCGCGTCACCGGGACCCCGGCCGGCAATTCAGCCATCAGATCATCATCCGATTGCTCAGCGGCGCCATCATCCACCACGAGCAGAATTCGATCAGCTTCGGCCATGGCCGCCTGAGCCCGACGCACACCCTCACGCTCGATGACATCGCTGCTTTCGCGTAACCCTGCGGTATCCAGAACCCGAAGCGGCAGACCGTCGAGATGCAAATGCGTATCGAGCACATCGCGGGTGGTACCGGCCATGGCGGTGACAATGGCTGCATCCCGACCGGCCAGTGCATTGAGCAGACTCGACTTACCGGCGTTGGGTCGGCCGGCAATGACTACCGTGAGCCCCTCCCGCAGCTGCTGGCCCTGGCGGGCGGCTGCCTGAGTGGCTGCGATTTGCTGGCGGATGGCCTCTATCTGCCTGCTCAGATCATTGAGCGCGAGGCCCTCGAGCGGCTCGTCGCTGAAATCAATACTCGATTCCAGGTGCACCCGCAGCGCCGTGAGCGCAGCCACCAGATCATGAACGGTGTCTGCAAAGGCCCCTTCAAGCGAGCGCATGGCAGCCCGTGCCGCAGCCTCACTCCCGGCCTCAATCAAATCAGCGATGGCCTCGGCACGGGTTAAATCCATGCGGCCGTTTAAAAAGGCCCGTTCACTGAACTCACCGGGCTCGGCGAGAAGGGCGCCTTCGGCAATCAGTGCCTGGAGCAGCCGGTCCATCACCACAGGCCCGCCATGGCCCTGCAGCTCGACAACATCTTCACCGGTAAACGACTTCGGGCCCGGGAAGTAAAGACAAAGCCCTTCGTCCAAATGCTCCCCGGCGGCATTGCGAAAGCGCCGGAAGCGCGCCTCACGCGGCGGAGGCAGGGGGCCTGCAACCGCCGCACCAATCGCCGCGGCATCCGGCCCTGACAGACGAATCACCCCTACACCGCCACGGCCGGGCGGGGTTGCGACCGCACAAATCGTGCGCGTCGCCATGCCTCTACTTGCCGCCGGCCTCAATGCGACGGGTGATCACCCACTGCTGCAGGATCGAGAGGCTGTTGTTGGTCACCCAGTAGAGAACCAGCCCGGCCGGGAAGAAGACAAAGAACACCGTGAAGACAACCGGCAGGCCCATCATGATCTTCTGCTGGATCGGATCCATCGGCGCCGGGTTGAGCTTCTGCTGAATGAACATCGTCACGCCCATGAGCAGCGGCAGGACATAGAACGGATCACGCACCGAGAGATCCTGAATCCAGAGCACCCACGGTGCCTGGCGCAGCTCCACGCTCTCAAGCAGCACCCAGTAAAGGGCGATGAATACCGGGATCTGAATGAGAATCGGCAGACAACCGCCAAGCGGATTGACCTTTTGTTTCTTGTAGAGCTGCATGAGCTCCTGGTTCATCTGCTGGCGGTCATCGCTGTAGCGTTCACGCAGCTTCTGCATCTCCGGCTGGAGCTTGCGCATGCGTGCCATGGAGCGGTAACTGGCCTCGGAGAGCTTGTAGAAGACCAGCTTGATGCCGAAGGTCAGCAGAATGATCGACCAGCCCCAGTTGCCCACCACGCTATGAATCCAGTCAAGCGCAATAAATAACGGCTTGGAGATAACGGTCAGCCAGCCATAGTCAACCGTGAGCTCAAGGCCTTCGGCGACGGCATCCAGCCGGTCCTGTTCTTTCGGCCCGACAAAAAGCTGGTTGCTGAATGTTGCGGTGCTGCCGGCGGCCACGGTCTGCCAGGGCGAACTCTGGCCAAGAATGTATTCCCCGCGACTCACCCGCGTGTAATAACGCAGATTCTGCTCGCGGGTCGGCACCCAGGCGGCGAGGAAGTAATGCTGAATCATCGCCAGCCAGCCATCGGCGATGTCCCGCGAGAGATCATCCTTTTCCATATCCGAGAAGCTGATCTTCTCGTACTTATCGGCCGGGCTGTAAATCACACCACCGGTGTAACTGGCCGCCCCGAGAAAGCCGGGGCCTTCGCTATCCGGCGTACGGCGTAACTGGTTGTACTGATAGCCACGCCAATCGGTATTACCGGTGTTCTCCACTTCATGGATGACGCGGACCACATAGCTGTCACGCTCAAAGACATAGCGACGGGTGATGGTGACCCCATTCTCGGACTGCCAGCGCAGCGGCACCTCGAGGCGTTCGGCATCGCTTTCGAGCGTGTAATTCAGCGCCTCGGCCTGCCACTGAGCCTGGTGATCCGGCGCGGCGACACCATCGCCAACGAGACCGCTCTGGGCAATAAAGAGGGGATTGTCATTGCCAAGCAGCGTAAACGGTGTGGGGTCATCTTCAGAAACCGTGTGCTCGAGGAGCTTTGCCTCGCGGATATTGCCCCCTTCCAGCGGGATTCGTATATCCAGCAGGTCAGTTGTCACGCTGATCACATCACCGGCTGTTGCCTGCTGCTCGGTTGCCGTGCGCGCCCCGGGCTCGCGGGCGGGCGCGGCGGCCGCCGGTGAATCGGCTGCAGCGCTGTCGGCCTGCGGCGCGGGTGCTGCCTCCTCGGTTTCGACCGGCGCTTCAATCTGGGCCACGCGCTGCGGGCCGTAGTCCTGCTGCCAGGTGGTCCAGATCAGCAACATAACCAGCGCCAGGGCGACCAGCAGAAAGAGGCGTTGATTGTCCATCATCGGTGGTGACTCACGGTGTCGTTACCCGGAACCGGATCAATACCGCCGGGATGCAGAGGGTTGCAGCGCAGGATGCGCCGA
Source organism: uncultured Ectothiorhodospiraceae bacterium (assembly GCA_913057145.1). Taxonomy (GTDB): domain Bacteria; phylum Pseudomonadota; class Gammaproteobacteria; order Nitrococcales; family Nitrococcaceae; genus Spiribacter. Next base: position 13,344 of record CAJXNJ010000020.1, on the reverse strand, counting down.
ATGGCGTAATAACTGCCCTTGAAGATGCCATGGCGCTCAACCGCTTCGATGGCATAACAGGAACAGGTCGGATGGAACCGACAGCAGGGCCCGAACAGCGGGCTGATGCAGTAGCGATAAGCGCGTAGCAGGGCGATCAGGATGGTTCGCATTCTCGGATTATCCGTTGCCAGAGTCGATCGAGTGCCAGCGCCAGTGTAGCGTTATCTGTGTGACAGGCGATGGGTCGCACCATCACAACGGCATCGACTGCGGGCAATTCTGCCAGAGATTGACGGAAACTTTCTCGAATCAAGCGTTTTAGCCGATTACGATCGACGGCACGTGGCGCTGCTTTGCGCGAGACGGCAAGCCCTAGTCTGGCGCCTGGTCCGCCACCCTGACCGACAAGAATCGTGAAATACCGATCAGCATGCCGGGTTGCCTGAGCGAAAACCGCCCGAAAATCCGCCCCGCGCGTAAGTCTGGCACTGCGAGGAAAGCCCGCAGAAGACGCTGGCCGGTCAATCAATGATCAGGGCGTCAGACGCGCACGTCCCTTGGCACGACGTCGTGCGAGGATTTTGCGGCCATTGCGTGTGGCCATACGAGCCCGGAATCCGTGATTGCGCTTGCGCTTGATCACACTCGGTTGAAACGTCCGTTTCATGACGAAGCCGCCTTTAACTGATCGATAGCCGATGAAAAAACAGCCGGCAAGCGTACTGCGCTCGCGCCCATGGTGTCAACGCATCTGGTACGCTGGCAGGTCAGACGATAGACTGAGCCGGAAGTTATCCACAACCCTGAATGCCAGCTGGGAGCCAATTCTTGCCCGATCAACTCTGGAAGGCCTGTTTGCAGCGATTGGAGCGGGAAATCCCCGACCAACAGCTCAATACATGGATTCGGCCACTCCAGGCGGAGGAGGCCGGAGACCAACTCAAGCTGCTGGCCCCCAACCGATTTGTGCTGGACTGGGTCCGTGATCATTTCTCGGAACGCATCGAGGAACTCCTGGCAAGCCAGAAACCCGAGGCGCCACCGAGGCTGGTGCTCGAAATCGGCGCCAATAATGGTATGGCGCACAGCGAGACACCCATCACGCCCAGCCAGAGCCGCACCAGTGCACCGGCTGCGACACCGCACAACGCCAATTTAAACCGCGATTTCACTTTCGATACGTTTGTCGAGGGCAAATCCAACCAATTGGCACGGGCAGCGAGCCTGCAGGTCGTGGATAACCCCGGTCAGGCCTACAACCCGCTTTTCATCTACGGCGGCGTCGGGCTGGGTAAAACCCACTTAATGCATGCCATCGGCAATGCGCTGCTCGCGGCCAAACCGGATGCCCGGGTGTTGTACCTGCACTCCGAGCGCTTTGTCGCCGATATGATCAAGGCGCTTCAACACAATGCGATCAACGAATTCAAAAGGCATTATCGCGGCGTCGATGCGCTTTTAATCGATGATATTCAGTTCTTTGCCGGCAAGGAGCGCTCGCAGGAGGAGTTTTTCCACACCTTCAATGCATTGCTCGAAGGCCATCAGCAGGTGGTGATGAGCTGTGACCGCTATCCAAAAGAGGTCAATGGGCTGGAAGAACGCCTGAAATCGCGTTTTGGCTGGGGCCTGACGATTGCCATCGAACCGCCGGAGCTTGAGACACGGGTGGCCATTCTAATGAGCAAGGCCAGTCAGGCCGGTGCTGAGCTGCCTCCGGAAGTCGCTTTTTTTATTGCCAAGCGTATCCGCTCGAATATTCGTGAGCTCGAGGGTGCTCTGCGCCGGGTCATGGCCAATGCCCAATTCACCGGATCAGCCATTACTGTGGATTTTGCCAAGGCCGCACTGCGCGATCTGTTGGCCCTTCAGGACAAACTGGTGACCACGGAGAATATCCAGAAAACCGTGGCCGAATACTACAAGATCCGGGTCTCTGATCTGCTCTCCAAACGACGCAATCGCTCCATTACCCGGCCGCGGCAAATGGCCATGGCGCTTGCCAAGGAGCTCACAAGCCACAGCCTGCCTGAAATTGGAGATGCCTTTGGCGGCCGCGATCACACGACGGTGTTGCATGCGTGTCGCAAGGTGCAGTCACTGCGGGAGTCGGATGCCCGTTTTGACGAGGATTATCACAACCTGTCGAGAACCCTGTCATCATGATGGGGACAGGCTGTGGATAGAATGAGACCCGATTTTTATCCACAGGATGCCCAGTATTCGTCCGCAGAGAAACGGGCTTCCACGCACAACTTGCTATATCGAAATTTATCAATAAAAACAATTATTTAAGATACTTACTCAGAAGAAAGTCGGGGCCTTGCTACTACTACTGTCTTTAATACAGACTTTATTATTAGATAGACACATACGATGGGATCGGTCATGGAATTTGAAATTCAACGCGATGCGTTACTTCGTCCGCTACAGGCTGTAATCGGCGTCGTCGAGCGACGACAGACGTTACCGATCCTGGCCAATGTGCTGATCGAGAAAACCGCTGATCAGTTACGTGTCACTGCCACTGATCTGGAAGTGGAATTGCAGGCCGAAGCCGCCCTGGAAGGCGGTCAACCCGGTAAAATCACCGTACCGGCCCGCAAACTCATGGATATCGTTCGCAATCTCCCCGATGAGGCGATGGTCCAGTTATCCCAGGATCAGGAGCGGGTGGTGGTGAAAGCCGGCCGTAGTCGCTTCACGCTTGCGACATTGCCGGGTGATGATTTCCCGACGGTGGATGAGGTTGAAGCATCCCATCGGGTTTCGCTGCCTCAGGCGCAGTTACGGGCACTGATCAATCACACGCATTTCGCCATGGCGCTGCAGGATGTGCGTTACTACCTCAATGGTCTGTTGCTGGAGCTCGAACCCCAGCATCTGCGGGCGGTTGCCACCGACGGACACCGGCTGGCACTGGCTGAGCTCTCTCCGGATTTGAAACTGGAGGAGCCCACCCAGGTTATTGTCCCGCGCAAGGGCATTCAGGAAATGCTCCGACTGCTCGAGGACAGCGATGAGCCGGTGGAAGTGGTCCTCGGCACCGGACATATTCAGGTCTCCCTGCCTGATTTACGCTTCACTTCCAAACTGATTGATGGGCGTTTTCCGGATTATCAGCGGGTCATTCCGGAAGAGGACGGGCCGTATGCGCAGGTTGATCGTGAGACGTTGCGCAAGGCCCTGGTTCGCGCCTCCATTCTCTCCAATGAGAAGTATCGGGGTGTCCGCTTTGGGTTTGATAAAGAACAGTTGAAAATTCAATCGAACAACCCGGAGCAGGAAGAAGCCCAGGAAGAGATTCCGGCCAGTTATACCGGGGATCCGATAGAAATCGGTTTCAACGCCAGCTATATGCTCGATGCGCTGGCAGCAATCGATGAGGAAACGGTTCGCTTATACGTTCGTGATGCCAACAGTAGTGCGTTGGTGTTGGGTGAACAGGGGCGTGACATGCGCTATGTCGTCATGCCCATGCGTCTTTAGTCGATGACCGATGATGCGGCCGAGGGGCTTGTTCAGTTCGACTGGCAGGCCTTTCGTCATTTACAAACGGGACGTATTGAGCCCGGTGCGCATTTAAACGTCATTCACGGCCGCAACGCTGCCGGCAAAACCAGCCTGCTTGAATCCATTCATTTTCTCGCCCGGGCTCGGAGTTTCCTCACCCATCGATCCGCTCAGCTTATTCATCGGGAAGCCCGGCAGGTTACTGTCAGTGGTCGGATACGGGTAACGGGCTCCGATCATCGGCTCGGTATTCAGCATGGGGAAGGGGAAACCCGTGTTCGATTGAATGGCCAGGATATCCACGCCTTATCTGAATCAGCCTGGTTATTGCCGATACAAGTCATTAATACCGAGGCGCAGAGGCTGCTCACCGACAGCCCGGAGGTTCGTCGTGCTTTTCTGAATTGGGGTGTGTTCCACGTGGAACCCTCCTATCGTTCTTTATGGCGACGCTATCAAAAGGCACTGAGGCAGCGTAATGCGGCATTACGCGCTGGCGATCTTAAATTGGCTTCAGCCTGGGAGCCTGAGATGGCGGTAGCCGCGGAGGCGGTTCACGAGAAACGCGCGACATTTCTGCAAACCGTACTGACCGCCTCGTTGGGTATTGCCGAACAATGGTTGCCCAACGTGTCGCTGAATTGGCGTTACCGGCCGGGCTGGCCAGCGGAAGAATCACTGGAGGCGGTGCTGAAAAGCAGCCGTGAACGTGAGGTGACGCAGGGATTCAGTCTCTATGGCCCGCATCGCGCCGATTTTAAGATGATCGCGGATGGGATTGAGGCGGAGAAAATTCTTAGTCGTGGTCAGCAGAAGCTATTGGTAGCCGCCATGCGATTGGCTCTGGTGGAGTATTGGGGCAGTACGAGTCAACCGAGACCGCTCATTCTGATTGATGATCTGCCGGCAGAGCTTGATGCGCAGCATCGCCAAGATTTGATTCAACGGTTACAGACTGTATCGGCGCAGGTGTTTGTTACCGCCATTGAGGCAGAGCAACTGCCGGAGCTCACAAACGCGAGTTGGTTTCACGTGGAACACGGCGTGATCAAGCCTGGTTGAGTGTTATCAGGTATAATCGGGCGCTTAGGCGAAAGGGTACTCCGATGAGCGAACAGACCGAATACGATTCCTCACAAATCAAAGTCCTCCGTGGTCTCGATGCCGTGCGTAAACGGCCGGGTATGTATATTGGCGACACCGATGACGGCACAGGCCTCCACCATATGGTGTTTGAGGTCGTCGATAACGCGGTTGATGAGGCCCTTGCAGGCCACTGCTCGGAAATCGAAGTCATTCTGCACGGTGACGATTCGGTCAGCGTGAGTGATAACGGCCGTGGAATTCCGGTTGATATTCATCCTGAGGAAGGGCGTTCCGCCGCGGAAGTCATCATGACGGTTCTGCACGCCGGCGGTAAGTTCGACAACAGCTCCTACAAAGTCTCCGGTGGCCTGCATGGCGTGGGCGTATCGGTGGTGAATGCACTCTCGGATCGCCTGCGCCTGGTGGTGAATAAAAACGGCAAGGTGCATATGCAGGAGTACCAGGCCGGTGAGCCGGTTGCGCCGCTCAAAGTGGCCGGGGAGACAGCCGATTCCGGTACTCGCATTACTTTCCATCCGAGCCCGGATATTTTCACCATTACCGAGTTCAACTACGACATCCTGGCAAAACGGTTCCGGGAACTGTCATTTCTCAATCCGGGTGTGCGCATTGCGCTGAAAGACGAGCGCAGCGACAAGGAAGATGTTTTTGAGTATGCCGGCGGTATTCGGGCCTTTGTCGAGCATCTCAATAAAAACAAAACCCCGTTGCACCCCACGGTTTTCTACCTCAGCACGCAACGCGACGACATCATCGTTGAAGTCGCCATGCAGTGGAGTGACTCCTACCAGGAGGCCATTTTCTGCTTCACCAATAATATTCCGCAGAAGGATGGTGGCAGCCATATGTCAGGGTTTCGGGCGGCGCTCACCCGAACGCTCAATAACTATATGGACGCGGAGGGCTACAGCAAAAAACTTAAGGTCAGCCCCAGCGGCGATGATATTCGCGAGGGCCTGACCGCTGTGGTGTCGGTGAAAGTACCCGATCCGAAGTTCTCCTCGCAGACCAAGGAAAAGCTGGTCTCATCCGAGGTGAAGGGGGTCGTGGAGTCGACGCTGTCTGAGGCACTCAATGCCTATCTCTACGAGAATCCCAACGAATCCAAGGCCATTGTCGAGAAAGTGGTGGATGCCTCACGGGCACGCGAAGCAGCCCGCAAGGCGCGTGAGATGACGCGGCGCAAAGGGGCGCTGGATGTCGCCGGTCTGCCCGGTAAGTTGGCGGATTGTCAGGAGAAAGACCCGGCACTCTCCGAGCTTTATCTGGTGGAGGGTGATTCGGCCGGTGGTTCCGCAAAACAGGGTCGGGATCGGCGTACCCAGGCCATTCTGCCGCTCAAGGGCAAGATCCTGAACGTCGAGAAGGCCCGTTTTGACAAGATGCTGTCTTCCGCTGAGGTCGGCACCCTGATTACGGCTCTGGGCTGTGGTATCGGTCGTGAGGAGTTTGATCCCGATAAGCTGCGATATCACCGCATTATCATCATGACTGATGCGGATGTGGACGGCTCTCATATTCGTACGCTGTTGCTGACGTTTTTCTACCGCCAAATGGCCGAGCTGGTGGAGCGCGGGCATATCTACATTGCTCAGCCGCCGCTCTACAAGGTCCGTCGTGGAAAGCAGGAGCATTACGTCAAGGACGAGCGCGAGCTTACCAACTACCTGTTGCAGCTCTCCCTGTCCGGATCCAGCCTGCTGCCGGCCGCCGATACACCCGTGATTGGCCCGGAGGCCCTGGAGACGCTGATTCGTCAGTACCTGGATACCATGGAGATGATTGATCATCTGTCGCGGCGCAGTGACCCGGTGATTCTGCGTGCCATGGTCGATCTGGCTGCGCGTGGCGAAGATGATCTGCGCGATGGCAAGGCCATGGAGGCCTGGTTTGAGGCGCTGGGTGAGAAAATCAACGTCGGATTGCCGACGGGCACCGAATATCGCGTGCGTGTGCAAAGCGGCCCGGATGGCGGTTTTCAGGAGGCGGTGATTACCAAGCGCATGCACGGCATTCTGTATCCCTATACCTTCCCGGCGGCCTTTTTCCTGTCACGCGAGTACGAAACCATCGCCCGTCTGGCGGCCGCGCTGGATGGCCTGATTGGTGAGGGTGCGGAAATCCGTCGCGGTGAGCGCAGCGAGGCGATTTCGGATTTCCGGGATGCCGTTGCCTGGCTGATGGAAGAGGGTAAGCGCGGACTTTCGGTACAGCGTTACAAGGGTCTGGGTGAAATGAATCCCGATCAGCTCTGGGAGACCACGATGGATCCGGAGACTCGGCGCTTGCTGCAGGTGCGCATTGAGGATGTTGTCGGTGCGGATGATATTTTCACCACCCTGATGGGGGATCAGGTGGAGCCAAGGCGCGACTTCATCGAGAAAAATGCCCTACAAGTCAGTAACCTGGACGTCTAAGGCCTGCTCTCGGCGAGCCTTGCCATTTCTGATTCAATCCAATCTTCGGTGAGCTGAATCACCTCAGCGGGCGTTCGCCCCTGGGTTTTAATCGCAGGGCCGATGACCACTTCAATCGTCCCCGGATGGATGCGAAGTCCGCGCCGGGGCCAGTGTTCACCTGCATTATGAGCCACCGGGGTTACATCGACACCGGCTCGGCAAGCCAGCAGTGCGCCACCCTGTTGATAGCGACCCCGTTTGCCCGGTTCTACCCGGGTGCCTTCCGGGAAAACCACGATCCAGCGGCCGGCGGCCAGTTTTTGGCTGCCCTGTTCAATCACCTGACGCAGTGCTTCCCGGCCGGCGCCACGATCGATGGCGATCGGATCAAGCCGCGCCAGGCCCCAGCCAAAGACCGGAATTCTTAAAAGTTCGCGCTTTAACACCCAGCTTTGTGGATAGAACCAGGGCAGCAGGTTGAGCGTCTCCCAGGCACTCTGATGCTTGGCAAGGACCACTCCCGGTGTTTTCGGGATATTCTCCAGGCCATTGATTTTTATATGAATACCGCCGATGTAGCGGACCAACCAGGCATTGATCTGACACCAACGGGTAATCCAGTAATACCGCCAGCGAAGCGGTAACGGAAAGCTCGGCAGGCTGACAACGGCCCAGAAGACAACCGTGATCACCAGCGCGGCATGGAAGAATAGCCCGCGGAGCAGGCCGCCTTTGGCCGATGTCGGGGTGGATTCAGTCATCACGGTTTGCCAGCAAGGCCTCTACTGCTGCGGCCAAATCATCGTAGATGGGTGTATCAGCCCCGGTGCCAAGGGTCTTTTCGGTGGCCTCGCCATTGCCCGTGCGCACCAGCCAGGCATCAACACCGGCGGCCCTGGCGGCCTCCAGATCGCGTTGGCTATCGCCGATCATCAGGCTGGCAGCGGCCGGAACATTCGCGGTTTTCAGGGCTTCTTCGATCAGACCCGGTAAAGGCTTGCGGCAATGGCAACCGGCCTGCGGTGCATGGGGGCAGTAGTGGATGGCACTGATAGCGCCACCCTTTTCGGTGACACAGCGATGGAGCTTTTCGTGAATGCGCGCGAGTGTCTGTTCGGTCATTTTGCCGCGGCCGATCGCGGACTGATTGCTGCAGACGGCAACGGCTATGCCGGCTTCGGTCAGCCGGGCGATGGCTTCGAGGCTGCCGGGAATGGGCTGCCAGGCCTCGGGGCTTAAGATGTAGTCCGGGGAGTCATGATTAATGACTCCGTCACGATCGAGCAGCACCAGCGCCGGGCGCACGTTCTAGCCGGACTCCGGCAGTGCCGAGACATCGGCAATGGCGAGGAAGAGATCCTGCAGGTGTTTAAGCAGAGCCAGGCGATTGGCCTGCAGTGCCGGGTCGTCCGCCATCACCATCACTTCATCAAAGAACCGATCGACCGGCTCACGCAGCTCAGCGAGCAGGGCCAGTGCTTCGCTGTATTCGCCGCCCTCGATGCAGTGCTGCACGCGGGCGCTGCGCTCGGTAATGGCTTTGTGCAGGCCTTTCTCAGCCGCATCTTCAAGCCGATTGACGTCGATATCCCTGGCGATGGCCTTGTCATCAGCGCGCCGCAGGATGTTGCGAATCCGTTTGTTTGCCGCTGCCAGGCTGCCGGCGGCCGGAAGTTCTCCGAAGTCGCGGCAGGCACGAATGCGGCGGTCAAAGTCGAGCGGCTCGATATCCTCAATGCTGAGTACGCCGCGCACGGCTTCAAAGATTTCAGCGCCAAAACCGGCTTCCTGATACAGGCCGCGCAGCCGCTCAAGACAGAATGTCACCAGGGCTTCGACCTGTTCGCCGGCGTTGACGCCATCCGGTTGCCGGGCTGCGGCATTACCGAAGAGTTCGGCGAGAGGAATGGCATGCTGGCCTTCAATGAGTGTGCGTAACAGGCCAACGGCCGCACGCCGCAGCGCGAAAGGATCCTTGGCTCCGCTCGGCGCCTTGCCGATGGCGAAAATGCCGGTCAGCGTGTCGGCGCGTTCGGCCACCGCCAGCAATTGTCCAAGTGCGGTGCCCGCAATGGCGTCGCCGGCCTGACGCGGCTGATAAATTTCATCGAGTGCGATGGCAACGGATTCAGGCTCGCCGGCTTCGCTGGCGTAATAGCGGCCCATGATGCCCTGGAGTTCAGGGAATTCACCCACCATTTCGGTAAGCAGGTCGCTTTTGCACAGGTGAGCGGCACGCTTTGCAGCCGCCACTTCCACGCCGAAGGCCTCGGCATAATCGGCAGCGATGGCCTGAATGCGCTCGACTTTATCCTGTAGCGTGCCGAGCGATTGCTGGAAAACCACCGTTTTAAGCCCGGCGGTGCGCGCATCCAGCGATTGAGCCCGGTCCTGATCCCAGAAAAAGGCGGCATCGGCGAGCCGCGGCCGAATAACCCGCTCGTTACCGGCGATCACCTGTGCCGGATCACGACTGGCGAGATTGGCAATGGTGATAAAGCGTGGCAGGAGCGCTCCTTTTGCATCCTGTACCGGGAAATAACGCTGATGACCCTGCATGCTGGAGATCAGAGCCTCCGAGGGGACGCGCAGAAAATCATCATCGAAGCTGCCTGACAGGGCCACCGGCCATTCTACAAGCGCGGTCACTTCATCGAGCAGATCCTCATCGATGAGGGCTTCACCACCGAGTTTTTCACCCTCCGCGCGCACGGCCTGGAGGATGTGATCCCGGCGGTCGGTGATGTTGACCAGGACATAAGCGCCGCGGAGTGCTTTCTCGTAATCATCGGCCGTCGCAATACGGACCGGGTCGGGATGATGGAATCGATGGCCGCGGCTGTCCCGGCCGCTCGAGACGCCAAAAAGCGTGGCCGGGACCACTTCATCGCCGAGCAAGAGCACAACCCAATGCACGGGACGGACAAATTCCGTGGTTTCATCACCCCAGCGCATGCGCTTTGGAATGGGCAGCTTGGCCAGTGCCTGTTCGAGGATGTCCTGTAGCAGTGATGCCGTGGGCTGACCGGTTTCCGTGCCACGATGCACCAGCCAGGCGCCTTCTTCGTTCTCAAGCCGCTCGAGCTCCCCGACTTCGACGCCACAGGAGCGCGCAAAGCCCTCAGCGGCCTTGGTTGGCTCGCCGTTGTCATCAAAGGCGGCGGTGAGTGCCGGGCCGCGACGCTCAAAATCCCGATCGGGCTGGCGCTGATCGACATCCGCAATTTTCACCGCCAATCGGCGCGGGGCACCCAGAGCCCGGGCGTCGCCATGGGGAATGCCATGTCGGTCGAGTCCGGCAACCACCAGTTCGCTGAGGGCGGTGGACAGCCCGGCAAGCGCGCCGGGTGGCAGTTCTTCGGTGCCGAGTTCAAAAAGCAGCGTTGCCTTTTCGCTCATGCTGCATTCCGTCCCGAGCGGTTGTTGTTACATAGCGGGAAGCCGAGCGCCTCGCGAGATTCGTAATAGGCCTGGGCGGCCGCTCTGGCCATGGTGCGCACCCGCAGGATATAGCCCTGACGCTCGGTGACCGAGATGGCATGGCGGGCGTCGAGGAGGTTGAAGGCGTGGGAGGCTTTCATGGTCATCTCATAAGCCGGCAGCGCCAGCCCGGCCTCGACCAGCCGCAGTGCTTCTTTCTCGAAAGTCTCGAATTGCGCAAACAGGCTCTCGACGTCGGCCTCTTCAAAATTGTAGCGGGACTGTTCGCGCTCATTCTGCAGATAGACATCGCCATAGGTGACCGGCCCGTGGGGGCCTTCGGTCCAGATAAGATCGTAGACGCTCTCGACTTCCTGGAGATACATGGCGATACGCTCCAGGCCATAGGTGATTTCGCCCATGACCGGCTTGCAATCAAGCCCACCGGTCTGCTGGAAGTAGGTGAACTGCGTGATCTCCATGCCGTTGAGCCAGACCTCCCAGCCCAGCCCCCAGGCGCCGAGGGTCGGGGACTCCCAGTTGTCTTCGACAAACCGAATATCGTGAATCAGTGGATCGATGCCCAGGGCCTGCAGTGAGCCGAGGTACTGCTCCTGTATATCGGCCGGCGAGGGTTTCATGACCACCTGGAACTGGTAGTAATGCTGTAAGCGGTTGGGATTCTCGCCATAACGCCCGTCGGTCGGCCGCCGCGAAGGCTGCACATAAGCGGCATTCCAGGGCTCCGGGCCGATTGCCCGCAGAAATGTGGCAGGATGAAAGGTGCCGGCACCCACTTCCATGTCGAGTGGTTGCATGATGACGCAACCCCGCTCAGCCCAATAAGTCTGCAGGGCGAGGATAAGATCCTGAAAGGTCATTGATTCTCCAGCGAATCCCAGAAACGCCGGGGAGTATAGCCCGGTCCCGGGGTGGCTGTCAGGCAAGCGGAAACAGGCAATTGCACCAGTATTGTGCAAATAGAGTATTTAACGCGTTATTTTGGTGCAAAAAGATGCGGCGACTGGGATAAACAAGGCCTGAGCGAGCCGATTTGGTGCGTTCTGGCAGAATTGGCACGGAAACTGCTTCTCATACCGGGGCAAACATTTTTTGATTCGACAGACTGGAGGCCGAAACAATGGCTAAGACCGCCGAAGACGTTCTCGCGATGATCAAAGAGAACGAGGTCCGTTTCGTGGATCTGCGCTTTACCGACCCGAAGGGCAAGCAGCAGCACGTCACTGTACCCGCGCACACCGTCGACGCTGATCTGTTCAGCGAGGGCAAAATGTTCGATGGCTCCTCGATTGAGGGCTGGAAGGGCATCAACGAGTCGGACATGATTCTGATGCCGGATCCGGAGACCGCTCTGCTTGATCCGTTTTTTGATGACGCCACGCTGAATCTGGTGTGCAACATCATCGAGCCCAACACCATGCAGGGCTATGGCCGTGACCCGCGCTCCATCGCGGCGCGCGCCGAGGCGTATCTGCAGTCCACGGGTGTGGGTGATGTCGCTTACTTCGGCCCGGAGAATGAGTTCTTCGTCTTTGACGACGTGCGCTTCGGCACCGACATGAGCGGATCGTTCTACAAAATCGATTCCGAAGAGGCTGACTGGAACAGCGAGAAAGTCTACCCGGACGGCAACCTGGGCCATCGCCCCGGCGTCAAGGGTGGTTACTTTCCGGTACCGCCGGTCGACAGCCTCCATGACATGCGCTCGGCCATGTGCGAAGTCCTCACCGACATGGGCATGGATACCGAGGTGCATCACCACGAGGTGGCAACCGCCGGTCAGTGTGAGATCGGTGTCGGCTTCAACACGTTGGTGAAGAAAGCCGATGAGGTCCAGACCCTGAAGTACGTCGTACACAACGTCGCCTCGGCCTATGGCAAAACCGCCACCTTCATGCCGAAGCCAGTGGTGGGTGATAACGGCAGCGGCATGCACGTGCATCAGTCCATCGGCAAGACCGGTGAGATGCTCTTCGCGGGTGATCAGTACGGCGGGCTCTCCGAGACGGCGCTTTACTACATCGGCGGCATCATCAAGCATGCCAAGGCCATCAACGCCTTCGCCAACGCCTCGACCAACTCCTACAAGCGTCTGGTCCCGGGCTTTGAGGCACCGGTGCTGCTGGCCTATTCGGCCCGTAACCGCTCGGCTTCCGTGCGCATCCCGTGGGTTTCCAATCCCAAGGCACGCCGCATCGAGGTCCGCTTCCCGGACAGCACCGCCAACCCGTATCTCTGCTTCGCGGCCATGCTGATGGCCGGCCTTGACGGCATCCAGAACAAGATCCATCCGGGCGATGCCATGGATAAGGATCTCTATGATCTGCCGCCTGAGGAAGAGGCCGATATCGCCAAGGTGGCGTTCTCGCTGGAGGAGGCGCTCGATGCCCTCGATCAGGATCGCGAGTTCCTGACCACCGGTGGTGTCTTCACGGATGATGCGATCGATGGCTACATCGCGCTGAAGCGTGAAGAGGTCCAGCAGTTGCGGATGACGACGCATCCGGTGGAGTTCGATCTCTACTACAGCGTTTAAACCGCTCTGTCGGTTCGCCACGGCGAATCCGGCTTATCAAGCCCCCGCCTCGGCGGGGGTTTTTTATTGGGCTCCTCAACACCACGATGGGCTGCTGTGTTGTGCCGTGCTGTGCCGCTTTCGGTTACTTAACGCGGATTTGGGCTGACGCCGTGCCGAGGCGACTCCTGCTACCTTTCTCGGGCTCATAGAGTTATCGGCTGGCCTATGTATGGTGCTGTGCCGCTTTCGGTTACTTAACCGGGCTCATGAGATCCGCCGGCTGATCAGTACCGTCTAGCGAATGAAAGGCGGATCAAAATCGCCCGGTGTAAGCAACCGAAATCGGCAATGCCACCGCCGTGCTCTCCGCTGAATGGCCACCGG